>NZ_JPON01000001.1:1200000-1500000 GCF_000733935.1 Methylomarinum vadi | reverse complement strand
GACGATGTTTTCACTGACGCTGGGCGTCAAGCCAGACACCTGTTTCAACAAGGAGACGGAGGCGGTGTTGACATCGACGCCGACGGCATTTACGCAGTCCTCGACCACGCTGTTCAGGCTGCGTGCCAGTTGCACCTGGTTGACGTCGTGCTGATATTGGCCGACACCGATCGATTTGGGGTCGATCTTGACCAGTTCGGCGAGCGGGTCCTGCAGGCGGCGGGCGATCGAGACGGCGCCGCGTAGCGAGACGTCAAGGTCGGGAAATTCCCGGGCGGCCTGTTCCGAGGCGGAATATACCGAGGCTCCCGCCTCCGAGACCATGATTTTGCTGAATTTCAATTCCTTGTGTAGTTTCATCAGGTCGGCGACCAATTGATCGGTTTCGCGCGAACCGGTGCCGTTGCCGATACTGACCAACTCGACCTGATGTTGGGCGATCAGCTTGGCCAAGGTCGCGATCGATTGATCCCATTGGTTTTTCGGTGCATGCGGATAAATCGTGTCGGTCGCCAGCAATTTGCCGGTCGGGTCGACCACGGCGACCTTGACGCCGGTGCGAATGCCGGGGTCCAGGCCTAGCGTCGCTTTCGGTCCGGCCGGGGCGGCCAACAGTAAATCGCGCAGATTGCTGGCGAACACGCGTATCGCTTCCAGTTCGGCCGCTTCCCGCAAACGCAGTTTCAGGTCCAGGTCGATGCGGGTGAACAGCTTGATCTTCCAGGCGAAGCGGGCCGTTTCCGCCAGCCAGGCATCGGCCGGTCGGCCGGTGTCGCCGACATTAATATGGCGCGCGACCAGTTGCGCGCAGCGTTGATGCTCTTCCTGGTCTTCGGCGGCCGGTTTCAAGGTCAAAGACAACAAGTCCTCGTTGCGGCCGCGAAACAGTGCTAGCGCCCGGTGCGACGGGATCTTGTCGATCGCTTCCTGATAATCGAAATAATCCCTAAATTTGGCGGCTTCCGCTTCCTTGTCCTTGACCACGGTGGCATGCAGGATGCCGTTGCTCCAGATGCGTTCGCGCAGTTCTTGCAGCAACTCGGCGTCCTCGGAAATCCGTTCCATGATGATCTGACGGGCGCCGTCGAGGGCGGCGGCGACATCGGCTACCCCCTTGTTCTCATCGATATAGGCTTCGGCAGCCTGTTCCGGAATCAATGATCGGTCTTCCAATAATGCATCGGCCAAGGGCTCCAAGCCGGCTTCGCGAGCGATCTGCGCCTTGGTGCGGCGTTTCGGTTTGTAAGGCAGATACAGGTCCTCCAGCAGAGTCTTGCTGTCGGCGGTCAGGATCGCCCGTTCCAGGTCTTCGGTCAGCTTGCCTTGCGAACGGATACTGTTGAGGATGGTTTCGCGGCGATCGTTTAATTCGCGCAAGTAAATCAGCCGTTCTTGCAATAAGCGCAATTGGGAATCATCCAGTCCGCCGGTCACTTCCTTGCGATAACGGGCGATGAAGGGGACGGTCGAGCCTTCATCGAGTAGGGTTACGGCGGCGTTGACTTGTTTAGTGGAAACGGAAAGTTCTTCGGCGATGCGTTGAATAACGTCCATGGTGTCTGTCGGGTTAGCAAAATAAGGGCATTTTATAACATCCCCCACTGGATTGTTCCGAGATTGTTGCCGTTCAGGAGTTTTCTTTCAACAAAATGGCCAGGTGGAGGCGGTCGGGTACGTTCAGTTTTCGAAAGATCGAGGTCAAGTGGGCCTTGACGGTTCGTTCGGAAATGTTGAGGGAGTGGGCAATTTGTTTGTTGCTTTCCCCGGAACTGATCATGTTGGCGACGTCCATTTCCCGGTTGGAGAGAGTTTTCAGAAGCTCCGCCGATGGGTGTTCATTTTTCGAGGAGTCTTCGCTGGGTTTGCTGGGGATCAACGAGCGGATCACCTTGGGAACCAAATGGCGATGCACCCAGATGTCGCCTTGCAAAATATGATGAATTGCCTTATGCAGCATTTTTTCTGGATCGCTCAAGTCAAAGTAACCGGCTGCCGCATGAAGTATGGCGTCGATCTGTTTTTCCTCGGGCCAGTGCGAGCCGGTCATGAGAAAATAGGCGGGGTGCTCTTGCATAAAGTCGAATACTTGATTGGTATTATCGAGCAAATCGGTATCCACGATGATGACATCGGCCATGCAATTCGATTTCAGTTCCTGGGTTTGATTGACATGATGATCATCGGCGAGAACCTTGGCGTATTTGGCAAATAATTGATGGTTTTTTGAATAGATTAAAATACTCGCCACTGGGTTCACCCTGATAGCTTTGATTTAAATATATTCAAAAAAAATGGTTTTAAAATCATGCTGTTATTTTACCGAAGTATTGCCGGTTAAACTTTTTCGACGAACACATGCCGGTGAAAAAAGTCGCTTAGTACTATGATTAGCCATGTCATTCTAGCAGTGATGATAATTTTTTTACCAGTTTAGTACTTTTGTACAATAGGCAGAAGCATAATCGACTTCTAGTATTAAAACATTTGAAAGCGGTCGTATTAAATTTTTATGATGATCCCCGTATATATTTTTGACAGCGATGACGAAATACGTTCGGCTGCGGCTTTCGAGCTAGCAGCGGCGGTCGTCTGCGATAACGAAATTCAGCTGTTGAATGCAATGGAAGAGGGTGGTGGTGCCATCATTTTGTTGAATTATGCCGTACGCCAGCAGGGAACGGCGCAATTCATCAAGGTGTTGAAAAAAGCCAATTTCGATGCCGAAATCGTCGTGATAGGCCAGTGTCAATCGGACGAGGAACTCATTGATTGCATTATGGCCGGCGCCAATGGTTATCAGAATATCGAGACGCTAGGCCGTTATGTCGAAAAAATGCTGCGCGTGATCGAAACCGGAGAAGCCTGGATATCCAGAAGGATGGTAGCGAGGCTGCTCGAACACTGGCGACAGTCGGCCTAATTATCGTTCTTCACCATCTCTATTTTGCTTCCTCTTACTGTTTTCAAGCCAAGCCATTTGTGCCCTCTTCGCAAGATTTTGTCTGCTCTGGTTGTAAGCTGTCAGCATTAACTGATTGGACGTGCTCTTTACCTGTCGCCGATTCTAGGTGAAGATAGCTATTTTTGCTTACCTTTTCACTATCAATGATACCTCCGCAAGATGCTTGGCGGTTGCTACGGTTCGGCTATCTGCTGAGTCTGATCAGTATTTTTTCCGCACTGATTTATTTGTCTTGGCTACGCGTCGACATTGAAGTCCAGGCCTTGCTGTCGTTGTTTTTTTTAGTTGCGTTATTGGTCATCAGGCAATTAAAAAGGCAAGCCTTTTGGCGGGTTTTGTTTCTGATTCTCAGCGGTTTTTTGGTATTGCGGTATTTCTTTTGGCGCACCCATTACACCTTGGCCTATGAGGATTTTTCCAGTTTTATCGGGGCGGTTGCTTTGTACGGTGCCGAGACCTACGGAATATTGATGTTTTTTTTAAGCGCTTTTACCAATATCAGCCTTCTGCGGCGGAAGCCGGTGGCCTTAACGGCCGACCAAAGCGCGTGGCCCTCGGTCGATGTCATTATTCCTACCTATGACGAAGCGGTTGAATTGGTCAAAATTACCCTGGTAGCGGGCAAAAATATCGACTATCCGAGAGATAAACTGAACATTTATCTGCTCGATGACGGCGGTACCCGGCAGAAGTTGACTGCAGAGGATGAACAAGCGCGTCTTGCGGCGCGTAGCAGAGCCCTGCAATTAAAAAGACTATGCCGTGACTTGGGCGTCCGCTATTTGAGCCGCGAGCGTAATGTCGATGCCAAGGCGGGCAACATGAATGCCGCGCTCGAACAGTTATCGGGCGAATTGATACTGGTGCTCGATGCCGACCACGCGCCGGCGGTGGATATATTAACCAAAACAGTAGGCGCCTTCATCGAAGACGAACGCTTGTTTTTGGTGCAAACGCCACATTTTTTCATCAATCCGGACCCGCTGGAAAAAAACCTCAATCTGTTTTACCGCATGCCGCCGGAAAATTATATGTTTTACCGCTCCATCCAGCGCGGCCTGGATTATTGGCAGTCTTCGTTCTTTTGTGGATCGGCCGCCGTCTTGCGGCGTCAAGCGATCGACGAAGTCGGGGGCTTCAGTGGCGTCACGATTACCGAGGATTCCGAAACCGCCTTGAAACTGCACAGTAGGGGATGGCGCTCGCATTATCTATTTTATCCCTTGATCTCCGGTTTGCAACCGGAAACTTTCGTCAGTTTCATGATACAACGCATGCGCTGGGCCCAGGGCATGGTGCAGAATTTTATTTTGAATAACCCGCTCAGGAAATCCAAGCTCAGAATCTGGCAGCGACTATGTTATTTGTCCAGTATGGCATTTTGGTTTTTTCCATTTGCCAGGTTGATTTTTTTGGTCGCGCCGGGCCTGTATCTATGTTTCGGCCTAAAGATCTATAAGGCCAATGTCCATGAGTTCTTCGCCTATACCGTGCCTTATCTGTTGGCTTTATTATTATCGAGCCATTATCTTTTCAGCAGGGATCGGTGGATTTTTGTTTCGGAGATCTACGAAACCATGCAGTCGTTGTTTTCCATTCGGGCGATCTGGTCGGTATTGAGGAATCCGCGTCGGCCCCATTTTGCCGTGACGCCGAAAATGGAGACTTTGGAGCAGGATTACCTTTCTCCGCTATCCAAGCCGTTTTATTGGGTGACAGGGTTTACGACGTTTGCGGTCGTTTTGGGGGTATGGAAATTCTGGCAATTTCCCGTTGATAGGGGAATGACCGGCATCACACTGTTTTGGGCGGTTTTCAATTTGCTGTTGCTGCTTGCCGCCTTGGGCGTGCTGTACGAACAGAAACAACGGCGGGTAAACCCTAGAATACCGGTCAGGATCAACGCGCATTGGGTGAGCCGATCAGCGGCTGGCGGCGCGAAAAAAATACCGGTCACGATCCAGGATTTGTCGATGGGCGGTAGCAAACTCGTTAGTCGCTATCCGTTACCTGAAACCGGAGGTCATACCAGCCAAATCGACGTTTTCAACGATAAGACGCAAAGTACCGAATCCTATCCGGCTTCTGTCGTTAATGTCTCCGCACTAGGAAATCGATACCTGTATGGTATAAAGTTCGATTATTCCGATTTGCAAGAATATGCTGACATAGTACGATTCGTCCACGGCGACAGTTCCCGTTGGTTGTCGTTACAGGATCAGGCCAATCACGATTCGGGCTTGCTTGAATCGATGCGGGTCATGATCCAGACCGGTATTTATTATGGCTTGTTACATCTGAGGCAGTTGTTTGCCTTTCCAATAAGAATAAGAACTTGAAACTTATGCGCTTGTTAAACCATGGATTATTCGCCCTCGTTTTGTGCCTGTTTCCGCTATTGGCTAAGGCGATTACCGAGACCGACGTAGCTAGTAAAACTTGGCCCATCAATCACTTCATGGTCAAGAATGAACCTATTTTATTGGATTATGTCAGCAATGCCTATCGCATCAGTTTTCCCGTTTCCGAGCGGGTGAGTCCCGCTTCGCTGGAACTCGACCTGTTATTGCATAATTCCAACAGGTTGAAGAGCGAGCGTTCGCAGCTGACGATTTTTCTCAATGATTACCCGGTCGGTCAGGTCGGCCTTGATGCAAAGCAACCTCAACGCCGAATCAATCTGCACATTGCCGGGGAATATCTGGTTAACGGTTATAATAGTTTGACCTTCAGCGTCGCCCAGCACTATACCGCTACCCAATGCGAGGACTGGTCGGCGCCCGAACTGTGGACTCGTATCGATAGCGTCAGATCGACATTAACGCTGAATTATCGGAACAAGAACGTCGACACCAGCCTGGCGTTCATGAACGAACTGATCAATGATCGTCTCGGTGATTATTCGATCAGTATGTTACGAGCCGAGGATCAGGTTTCCGACGATTATTTATACTGGGGGGGGCTGGTTGCGCAGGGCGTTAAGCTGCGCCTTGACTATGTGCCGATGACATTGGAGGAACAGTCCGTTCGTCCTTTTCGCTGGCCCGAAGACCAGGCTAAAGACAAGCGTTTTAATATCGATCCCTCGCTGTTACGGCATGATGCCGTGCTGCTCGGTACCAAGGCGCAATTGCGGGAAATAATCGCGCCGGAGGTATTGGCGGCGATCAAGGGCGCTTATATCGGATTGTTTCGGCAGGACAGCGATAAACAGCATTTTATTCTGGTGATCTCGGGCGGGACAGGCGACCAAGTCGGTTTGGCGGCCAAGGCTTTTGCCTTGTTGCGTTCCCCCTTTCCCGATGCGGCTTCGACTATTATTTACGAGCAAGATTTACCCTCGGGCGACGGGATCTTGCCGATCAAAACAGTGCTTCCTGAACAAACCTACGCTTTTTCGCGTTTCGGATACCGTAGCAGGGTGCTCGATTCCGAGTATTCGACGGCGAGATTGCAGTTCGATTTGCCGGCCGATTTATACAGCACCGAAGAGGCAATGGTGGTTTTGCATTTGAATTTGGCTTATGGCGCCGCGATGCGTCGTGATTCGGTGATCAATCTTTCCTTGAACGGATTGTTCAACCATTCGATCTGGTTGAAGGAAGCCGATGGCGCGCATTATCGCGATTATCAAGTCGCCATTCCGCTGCGCGATTTCAAAGCGGGACTCAATACGTTGACTTTTGCTGCGGTATTGACGCCGTCCGAATATGGCGAGTGCACCTATATTCAGCGCAAAAACCTGAAAGTCACGCTATATGAAGATTCCTCTATCGAATTTCCGCCGGCCGGGCGGGCCGCTACCCTGCCGGATTTGGCCTTGCTGAGTTCAACCGGCTATCCATTCGTGAAAGGCGGCAGCGCCGGCCAGACAGTCGTGCAATTAATGAATTCGTCATCCGATACGATTCGTTCGGGTTGGCTTTTTCTGGCGAAGTTGGCGGCGCTGGCGCATGCGCCTCTATTCGATTTCAAGATCACCGTAGCCAAAGATTTACCTGACAGAAAGTATCGTATTGCCATAGGTTCGAGCAATGTCGATGCCGATGTTTTGAAAAATGCTCCGGTGCGCTTGGGACAATCGAGCCGATTTCCTTATCCTTACCGGGAAAGGCAAATCAAAGCGGATCAAGCTGCCTGGACAAGGCTATTGGCGGTAATATCCGGAGATGACCTGCTGCCGCAAATCACCGCCGGCTCCCCTGAAAATGCTCTCGTCACGCAAAGCGCTGGATTGGGCAATCAATTTCTGTTGATGTCCTATCCAAGCGCCGATATTGAAGAGGGCTTGGTGCTAACTATTCTTGGCAAAACCGGGAATGCGCTATATCCAGGTATGCATACCTTGCTCTCTCCGGATGTCTGGGGGCAATTGCAGAAAAATGTCTTTATCTGGAATCAACGCAAACAAGTTTATTCACAATGGGAAGGCGATCGTTTTGTATTGGGGGATAAAGACCTCAATCTGAACATGGTCAAGCATTTTTCCGATCATCCCTGGCGCTGGTTATTGCTGGTCGGTGTGACCCTTTTGATCGCGGCATGGTTGTTATATCGTTTGCTAGTTTTATTCAAGCGTCGGGCGCATCCCGGGGTGGAGGAAGATGCTGAATAAACTCGCGTTGATAGGGCTGATGTCCATCGTCGCGGCCTGTCAGGTTCAGTTGCCGGTATCTGTCGAACAGGATTGGCAAAGTTATAAAGAGCGTTTTGTCCAGGCCGACGGTCGGGTGGTCGATACCGGCAATGCCGGTATTTCCCATTCCGAAGGGCAGGGTTTCGGTATGTTGCTGGCGGTTTCAAATGACGATCGACGCATTTTCGATATTATCTGGCGTTGGACCCGACAACATTTACAGCTGCGCAAGGACGAACTTTTCATCTGGCGTCGGCGTCCCGATACAGCGCTGGAGGATGAAGACATGAATAACGCCAGCGACGGCGATATCATTATCGCCTGGGCGTTGTTGCAAGCGTCGCAAAAATGGCGGAATGCCGATTACCGGTTGGAAGCCGACAAAATCATGCAAGCTATCAAGCAACAACTGGTCATCGAATGGAATGGGCGGCCGTTGCTGTTACCCGGAGCCTATGGTTTTCAGCATGGACAGTCGGTTGAAATCAACCTTTCCTATTGGATCTACCCCGCTTTTAACGCTTTCAACCAAGTTGATAAGGACCCGGTATGGATGAAATTGACGGAAAACGGGTTGCATTTGCTGAAAACGGCGCGTTTCGGCCCTCATCGATTGCCGGCGGATTGGTTGGCGCTGAATAAGAATCACGAGCCGGAACCGCAGCGTACGGCGCGTTTTGGCTACGATGCCGTCAGAATCCCGCTGTATTTGGTTTGGGGAGGCGCCGACGGTTCGTTGCTGAAGGCGTTTGCCGACTACTGGCAATTTTACGGCAGCTATACGCCGGCCTGGGTCGATCTTACTGTCGCGGTAATGGATGCCCATGGCGCATCCGACGGCGTCAGGGCAATCAAGCAGTTGACCCTGGTCAGCCAAAAACGCCTGGATACGGTGCGCTTTGGTTCGGTCGCAGAGCAGGATTATTACGCGGCCACCTTGTTGTTGTTGAGTAAAATATGCTATCGGCAAATATTCGGTTGATTGCCGCCTTGCTACTGGCTTTGTTTTTGTCGTCGCTCGCTGTTTCGGTAGCAGCGGAGATCGATGGCAACAGGGCGCATCCGGATGAACGGATATTATGGCAGCTGTATCATGCAGGAAAAATAGAAGAGCTCAAACGCCAGATCGATAACCTGCAACAAAGTTATCCCCAGTGGCGACCTCCTTTAGTTTTACTGAAATCGTTGGCTGAACGGGGTAAGGTCCCCGGACAGGCTCGACCCAAAACGATAAAGCGCGTTGCATACTGCGATGCGGCGGCCAGACAATGGCATTGGGCGCAAATCGAGGTGGAGCGAAATCAGGTCGGCAAGGCTGTCGCCCGTTATCGAACATTGATTCGTCGGTGCCAACCGTCCTTGGCCAGGCAAACTCTGGAGCAGGCGCGATCTGTCCTGGCCAGCGAGGATTTTGTCGCGTTGGGCGAATGGGCAAAGACGTTTTTGACCGCCGAGTTCGTCGACAGGCAGATCTATGCGGCCTTGAAAGCGGCCTATCTCGGCGAACCGGCAGCTAACCGACCAGAACCCGGCAAGTTTTTACGGGTGGGGATAGAACAAAACCGCGACTGGCAAACGGCGACCGTGGTTGCCTGGCGATATTTTAATCGGCAAGAATATGCTCAGGCGTTAAGGTGGTTTCAATTGACCGAGTCCTGGAACGAGCAAGACGACGAAGCGCGGTTCGGGCAATTGCTGAGCCTGGAAAAACTTAAGTATTTTTCGCAATTGCTCGAATATTACGAAGGCATTCGGCGGCCTTCTCCTCGGAGCATGGCTGTTGCGGCAAGAGTCTACAAGAAGCGGGCATGGCAGAATTATGACGCGAGGCGTTGGCAGGAGGCGGCTGAAAACATAGAGCGGGCCAGGGCCATTGTCGGCGACGATGAAGAGGTTTTGACATTGATCGGCTGGGTCGACCTGAAAAGGCAACATTTGCCGCAGGCGGCCAGCGTATTCGAACGGCTTTATCAACAATATGCCAAGAAGGAGTACGCGCAAGCTTATATTCTCGCTCAGTCCCAATTGGATAGAGCCGTTTTGAGCAATAAGGCTGTGGATTACGATGGCATTCTGGCGGAAGAGTACCGACATTTCCATGCCCGGGAATTGTATCGACGCAAACAGTTTCAATCCGCTTATCTATTGGCTCCCGAGGAGTTTCCGGCATTGGCCAACATCGATACACCCTATCTGGATCTGGAAGGGGGGGCGCAACATCGTTCCGGAGAAAACGGCCGCAGTCACCTGGACACCTATCGCCTACCGTCGTTGACGGCATCTTATACCGTTGCCGGCAATCATCAGTTTTCTCTCGCTTTGACCCGGATTGCCTTGTATTCTGGGGGGCTAAGTCATTGCGGCTCCGAAATCGCTGGTTTTCCCGATAGTCGCTTTGCCCATCAATGCCGGCAATTGGCGGCCGATCACTCCCTGCCGGAACAGCGTCTGGATAATGCTTTGGAAGTCGAATTGTCTTATCGCAAGGACGGCTGGTTCAGTCCCTACGCCAGCTTGGGTAGCACGCCGATCGGTGGGGCGATCGATCCGGCGGTGACGTTTCGCCTGGGTTTCATGCAGCAAACCGGATACGGAAACTGGGGATTGGAAGCTTTTTCCCAGCCGGTCAGACAGTCGATGTTGTCTTATGTCGGGACCGACGACCCTTATCAGGGTAAGCTAGCGCCGATGTTTAACGAAAATGGTTTCGATGCTTGGGGCAGGGTGTTGAAAACCGGCATGCGAGCTTCCCAGTTCATCCGTTTCGCGGAGCATTGGAATGTCTCCGGCAGTGCCGAATACGCCTGGCTCCACGGCGAAAATGTCGCGGACAATCACGCCATTTCTGTTGCCATGAATGTCGGCCGGGAGCTGAACGTCGATGGCTTCGATTACTTTACCGTCGGCCCTTCGTTCAATTATCAGCATTTCGACAAAAACTTCGGCCATTACACCTTTGGTCACGGCGGCTATTTCAGTCCCGAGCAGTACGCCAATATCGGTGCTGGAATCAATTTCCTGACCGATGAAGGACGGGATTTTATCATCAAGGGGCGATTTACCGCCGGGCTACAAGTCATCAAGCAACAGGGGGCGCCTTGGTTTCCTCGCGGTAACACCGGCCTGGGCCATTACTCTGGCGACCATAGCAGCGGCGAAGCCTTGGATTTCGAAGTGAAAGGCGTCTGGTTGTTGACCTCCCATCTGCAACTGGGAGCAGGCGCCGCATTCCGCAAAACCAACGGTTATCAAGATTACACCGGTGGTCTCTTCATCCGTTACACGCTCGAACAACGCAAAGCCGTGTTCAGCAGGGATATTCCCCGAAGTTTGTTTGCCTCCTATTTTTGAGGATGGCATTGCATTGGCAAAGTTTTGTAACCCAAGACAGCCATTGATTTTCAATTCGTATAAAATAGCGATCGAACCAAACACCGATACCCGAACTATGGAAACCGACTTTTTTCTTTACGATACCGAACGCTTGCAGACGGTAGCCTCGGAGGAGTTGATCAAACAAGGCCTGGCTTATTTTACCGACAATCGTGTGTTCGACCTGGACATGAATGGTGACACCTTGACGGCCCAAGTAGAGGACGCCGAGGATGACCAACCTTATTGGTTGGAATTGGCGCAGGCCGATGACGGCGGCCTGCTTGTCCATTGTGATTGCCATGACGGGACCAAACCTTGCCGGCATGCCGTGGCCGTATTGTATGCCTATGCCGATCAATTCGGTTTCGACGGCGATGAAGCCAAGCTAGGTAGCGCGGTCGACGAGGCAATCCAGGAACGCGTCAAAAAAGGGCGCAACGAGGTCAGGGTCAAACTACTCAGCGGCAATCTCGGTTTCGGCACCTGGCAGGCAACATCGATCGTCTCGGCCACACATTGGCAGCGCTCGTATCAAGTGCAAATCCGTTCCTTGGATCAGCGCATGAACTATTGTAATTGCCCGGATCTGGCCAGTAACCGCTTAGGAACCTGCAAGCATATCGAGGCAGTGCTGCATTACGCCAAGAAACAGCCGGGTTACAAAGTTCAAAAGGAAGCAGGTTGCCCCGTGTCGTTCGTATATTTGGCCTGGGAATCGGCCACCCGTCCTGCGCTGCGTCTGCACCGTAAAGCGGAGGTAAGTGACGAGCTGGATAGCCTGCTGGCTGAATTTTTCAATCAGGATAACGTGTTTAGAGGGCGGGTGCCGGATGATTTTTACCGCTTTTCCGAGCGGGTTTACGGACGGGAAGATTTTCAAGTGGGCGACGACGCCCAGCAGTATGTCCGCCAATGCGCGGAGGACGCGGCGCAGGCCTTGCGTGGAGAAAAAATCAGCCGCGAAATCATGCGCGCTCAAGGCTTGTTGCCGGGGATCAAGGCCCGGCTGTTTCCGTATCAAAGCGAAGGGGTGGCGTTTTTGGCCTCGCGCGGCCGCGCCCTGCTGGCTGATGATATGGGACTGGGGAAAACGCTACAGGCGATTGCGGCGTCTTCGTGGTTGATCGAAAACGAAGGGGTGCGGCGCGTGCTGGTGCTTTGTCCGGCCTCGCTCAAGCACCAATGGGCGCGGGAAATCGCGAAATTTACGAACCATCCGCTACAGATCATCCAAGGCGGAGCATCAAACCGGGCAGTGCAGTACCGCGCCGATGCTTTGTTCTTCATCGTTAATTATGAATTGGTTTTGCGCGACCTGTCCGTCATCAGCGAAGATTTGAAACCGGATTTGATGATTCTCGACGAGGCCCAGCGCATCAAGAACTGGCGTACCAAATTGGCTTCCACCGTGAAATTGATTTCGACTCGTTATGTCTTCGTGTTGAGCGGAACGCCGTTGGAAAACCGTCTGGAGGATTTGTATAGTCTGTTGCAGGTGGTTGACGCCCGGGTGCTGGGGCCCCTGTGGCGCTGCCTGCTGGATTTTCATATCACCGACGAACGCGGCAAGGTGATCGGTTACCGCAATCTGTCGGAATTGCGTCGCCGCATTGCTCCGGTGGTATTGCGGCGCAACCGGACTTTGGTCAGAGACCAGTTGCCCGAGCGCACCGAAGTCAGCCTGGATATTCCGATGACAGCCGCACAATTGGAACTGCACGATGCGGCCTTGTCCACGGCTGGACGCTTGGCGACGATCGCCACACGTAGGCCTCTGACGCCGAGCGAACAAAACCGTTTGATGGCCGCTCTGCAACAGGCGCGTATGGCCTGTAATGCAGCCGGCCTGGTGGACAAGGAAACCCAAGGGGCGCCGAAACTGGATGAACTAGCGCGCTTGTTGGAGGAATTGTGTTTGCAAAGCGATCGTAAGGCGGTGGTGTTTTCACAATGGGCCTTGATGACGGAGATGGTCGAATCCTTGGTGCGGGGTATGGGGCTTGGTTGCGTGCGCCTGCATGGCGGCATTCCGACGCATAAACGCGGCGAGTTGATGGAACGTTTCCAAAACGACGCAGCCGTGCAGGTCTTCATTTCCACCGACGCCGGCGGCACCGGTCTGAATCTGCAGTCGGCCACCGTTCTGATCAATCTGGACATGCCGTGGAACCCGGCGATATTGGATCAACGTATTGCTCGGGTTCATCGCCTTGGGCAACATAGCAATGTCCAGATCTTTTTGTTGTTGGCCGAAGAATCCTACGAACAACGGGTCGCCAGTCTGGTTAAAGGAAAGCGCGATTTGTTCGAAAATGTCATCGATCCCGAGGCCAGCGAGGATGTGGTCGGCATTTCTAAAAAAATGCTGGAATCGTTGATAGATGATTTGGCCCAGCCATCGGTTAAAGAGGCCAGGGAAAGCGTTCCTTCCGAGCAAACCCATCCCGAAAAACCCGTGTCGCAGAACAGGGAAAGCGCTGTCGGCCAAGCGGCGGATGACGAGGGGGACTTGCGGCGGACAATCGAGCAAATCCAGGCATTATTTCCCGGTCGTGTCGAACGAATTGTAGGTTCGGGAGGCGGTCTGCTGGTGGTCGTTGAGCGATTGGGCGACGCCGATGAACAACAGGCGCAGGAGTTATCGCGTGACAATGTGCCGGTCGCGGCGATCGATACCCGCGCCTGGCGCAGTTTGCAACGCCTGGGTAATGCCTCGCCGCTGGCCGAGTCGCAGACCTTGTTTGCTTCTGAACATGGCGAAGGCAAGGGGGAAAATCCGTTGCTGCAGATGGCGCAGCGGAAGTTACACTCGGCCGAAGTTCTGTTGCAGCAACAATGCACGGATGGGGTTATGGATTTATTGGCGGCCGCTTTGTTGCAGAAATTGGCGGGGTTGAATGGGCAAAGCCAGGCTCCTACGCCGGAGTCGGCAGCGGTCTGGTTATACTGCGAAATCGTGCCGACCGGTTTGTTGACTCTCGAGCAGGCCGGCTCCGTGGTCGGCGTCGTTTCCCTAAGCCGCAGCCCGGAATTGTCCGATCACCTGGTCGAACAGTCGTTTAACGAGACGAAGAGGTTGTTTGCAGCGTTGGCGTGACCGCTGCGCTGCCTACTGTGGCGCGACTTCTTCTTCAAAAAGCTCGGCAATCAGTTCGATTTGTTCCTGGTAGTGAGGTATCGAAGGTATTTCCCAGTATTTGCCGGTGACCCTGGACAGTAACTGATTCAACCAAGGCTTGTTCGCCTGGGCATGGCGAATGATCAGGCGATGCGTATCTTGCTCAGTGACGATGGCGAATCCGTCGATTGCGACGTCAATGGGTTCGGCCTCGCCATTGAGCGTCAATTGTACATAGGCGGTACGGGATTCGAGATCGAACATGAATTCCGATAATTCGGCAATGCCCTTGAGGATGAAATTGGCCACCCAAATGACGATGATGTTTGGCGTCAGCTTGATGGCGATTTTTAATAGACTGGATTTGATGCTCATAAGCGGAACCGATGTGTCGATAAAGTCGGAATCGTCATTCTAACCGTTCTTCGTGTCGCTAGATACGCACGAATGAAAATTTTTATTCGTTGCCTAAGGCGCCTTTTTCGACCGTTTAAGCCAAAGCATTCACAAAGTCAACAGCGCAGGGCGACAGTCAGCAGGTCGAGTATGTCGAAGACTCTCGTGACATAGATGTCCTTGATGGCGTATCGGGTTTTGCGGTTACCTCTCATCTCATCGGCCAAGGCGTCGATGAATTTGTACAAACGTTTTTGATGCATTCCCAATGACGCTTGTAAGGGATCGGTGATGATACCGGAGAAGGTCGTGATCAGTCCCAGGCCGGCCATGATCGTGCCGGTGGCGGCGATAACCAGGCCGGTCGACGCGGCGACCGGAAACAAGCCGTAGTACCAGGCACCCAGAGTCGGGCCCAGCCAGAATTTGGCGATGGCGATTTTTTGCGCGATAGCCGCGGCGGTGGCGCTGCCGCTGGACCAGGCGCCGGGCATGGATTGGTGAAAAGCGATGTAACCGGAAGACAGGGTGATGAGGTTGCCGGCTATTTCGGCCGCGGCGGAACGGCTACTGGCGTATTCCTGCAGATTTCTTTCCAGTTTGAGGCGAAAACCGGGCTCGCTGGATTTTTGCTTGATTTCGGTCAGGCAGCCAGCTATGAGGCTGGCCAGTTGACTGTCTTGCAGGATAGCTTCTAGCAAGGCGTCTTTGCTCGATGTCCTGGAGTTTTGTTGATAAGGCAGTTCCAGCAGTTCGGTATAGATGAGCCAGTTGATTTCTTTCTGTACATCGGTTTGAAAGCCTTTGGGAAGGCCATTGAGGCGTAGTGCCATCGCGTCGGCGCCGGCTTTGTGCAGAAGCCAGGACGAGGCCTTGATCATGGCCAATGGCGCCAACCACAGAATATTCAGCGGCGTTCGGTATAAATCCTTGCCCAAAGCTTTGCGATGCAGCCTGAGGGCCCCGCGAAAGGAGAAATATTCCGCGACGAAGGCCGGTACTTTCGACTTCCGGGCCCGGATGTAATGCTCGATGCCGGCATTGACTGCATTTAGGATTACACGCCGTTGGTCCTCGGAAAGGGATGGGTGACTATTGCTGCTTCCTTGCCGCTGATTGACCGGAGTTTTCATGCAAGCAGATGGTGGAATTCGGCTGAGATCAAGGGTCAAAACATTTTCAAATACTCGCTTTCGGCGATGATGTCGCGGTTGTCCTCGACCCGGTCGAGATAGACCATGCCTTTCAGATGGTCGTATTCATGTTGGAAAACGCGGGCGACAAAGTCGTTAAGCAATAGCGTGTTGGCTTGGCCGGCTTCATTCTGATAAGTCGCTCGCACCGCCCGATAACGAGGCACTTGCGCCCGGATACCCGGTATGCTCAGGCACCCTTCCCAGTCCTTGATTCGCTGCGGGTCGGCGACTTCATAAACGGGATTGATCATGACCACCGGCTCCATCTGCGGCGCCTTGGGGTAGCGGGCGTTGGGTCGGGAGGCGACGATCACGATGCGGACGGATTCGCCGATCTGGGGAGCGGCTATGCCGACGCCATTGGAAGCGGCCAGGGTTGTTTGCATGTCGGCAATGATTTGTTGCAGAGACAGGGTATTGAAATCGCTAACCGTTTCGGACGGCCTGCGCAACAGCGGATCGCCTAACTGAACGATGTTTCTTTCTTTGCCTGTGATTTTGCTCATTGTTGCTCCAATACATCGACCCCTTCGGGTATCGTAAATTGGAAAATATCTTTGGCCAAGCGGGGATTGATCTGAATGTTGCTGAAATAAATCCGGGTCAGTTGGCCGAAGTTGTCGCTTAATTCCATGCCGGCCAATTTGCCTTCGCTCAATCCGATCAGAATGTATTTGAAACCGCTTTCTTCGTTTTTGGGTGATAATTTAACCCAGTCCAGGTCTTCGTCCCGCCCTTGCTGGCTGAGGATGAAATTTTCCTCGAGTTTGACTTCGCCGCTCAACAACAAGGCCGGTGTCGCGCCCAACGAGTCGTCGACCGATTTGATCGTGACTTGTTCCAGGTCGGCATCGTAAAACCAGACCTTGCCGTCATGGGAAATGATTTCCTGTACGTACGGTTGTTTATATTGCCAGCGAAAATTGCCAGGGCGGCTTAAATAGAAAATACCGCGACTGATTTGCGCGGGATTGCCGTATTGATCGAAGCTGACTTGTTTGAAGTCGGCGGTTAGCGACTGGGTTTGTTCCAGAAACGATTTCAATTGCTGTTCGGCTGTCGGCTCGGCCAGGGAGTTGCCCAGGCCGAGCAACAGCAAGAAAATAATCGCGATGGTTTTACTAATCATGGTTAGAAATTATCCTGTAAAAAATTATTAAACCAGCTTTTCGCCTTGTCTACGGCGGTTTCGACGCAAGGCGACCATTGCGTTGGCGCGGAACCGCGTATGAAAGGATAGTGCCGCGCCCCCTCGCAATGTTCGTTGGCAAGCAGACCGTTTGTCGGGTCGATCCATTGCATTTCGATGTTATCCGGTGGAATCAGATCGACCGGTTGTCTGGCGATTTGTTTCATCAGCTCGTTCCAGACCTGCAGGGCACCGCTGGAACCTGTCAATCCCGAAGGTTTGTTATCGTCGCGGCCTATCCAAACCACGGACAGATAATCACCGCTAAAACCGGCGAACCAGCTGTCCCTCAATTTATTGGTGGTGCCGGTTTTTCCCGCCAACCCCAATTCCTTGGGCAAATACAGATAGGCCGAACGACCGGTACCCTCGGTCATGACTTCCTGCAGGATGGTGTTGGTGATATAGGTCGCTGCGGGGTCGACGGTCTGCCGGACCGTGTAAGGATAACTTTGCAGCCTTTCGCCATCGGCCGCGACCACTTCGCGAATGGAACGTAGCGGCGTGGCGAAACCGTCGCCGGCCAATGTCTGGTACATCTGCGTTATTTCCAACGGCGTCAAGGGCGAAGCGCCGAGCAAGAACGACGGAAACAAGTCGACTTCGCGGCTGACGCCCAGGTCGCGCAAGGTTTTCGCGGTTCTGGCTATGCCGATATCCATGCCGATTCGGACCGTCGCCAGGTTGTAGGAATGACTCAGGGCGGTATGCAGCTCGACGTCGCCATGCTCCACATTATCGTAGTTTTTAGGATTCCAGTCCTTGCCTTTCGGTCCCTTGATCTCGATATCTCTATCGCTGATTGTGCTGGTTATCGTGTATTTGTCGGGATATTGCAGCGCGGTCAGGTAGACGACAGGTTTGATCAGGGAACCGATCGGCCGGACTGCGTCCAGGGCCCGATTGAACCCCGCCGAAGAAGCGTGGCGGCTGCCGGCCAAGGCCACGATTTCGCCGCTTTCACGGCGGGTGACGATGGCGGCGGTTTCCAGTTTGTCGGTCCTGGGCCGGCGTTCCAGCTGGGTGAGTTTGTGTTGAATAGTCCGCTGCAAGCTATCCTGTACCGAACTATCCAGCGTCGTAAAAATTCTCAAGCCTTCCGAGGTCAAGTCTTCTTCGCGATATTCCTGGCGTAATTGCCTCTTTACCAGGTCCATGAAGGCCGGATAGCGGTTGGCCGAGCGATGCGCCCGGGCAATGATCGCCAGTGGCTTTTGCTTGGCCGAGAGTAATTGTTTTTTGGTGATATAGCCCAACCGGTGCATTTCGTCCAACACCAGGCTGCGGCGTTTCTTGGCGCGTTCGGGATAACGACGAGGATCATAATAGGAGGGTCCTCGTACCAGTGCGACCAGTGTGGCGATTTGATCGAGCGGCAGATTTTTCAGCGGTCTGCCAAAATAAAATTCACTGGCCAAGCCAAAGCCGTGAACGGCGCTGGCGCCATCCTGGCCCAGGTAGATTTCATTGAGATAAGCCTCCAGGATTTCGTCTTTGTCGAAACGATACTCCAAGATCAAGGCCATCAGTGCTTCGTTGATTTTGCGCCACAGACTGCGCTCCGAGGTCAGGTAGAAGTTCTTCACTAATTGTTGGGTGATCGTGCTGCCGCCTTGCACAACGCCGCCGGCTTTCAGATTGGCCCACATTGCTCTGGCGATGGCCTTGAACGATACGCCAAAGTGTCGGTAAAAATCGCGGTCTTCCGTCGCCAGCAAGCCCTTAATCAGATAATCGGGTGTTTCTTCCAGTTTGATCAGTATTCGGTCTTCCTTGCGGGTCGGATAAAAACTGCCAATTTGCACCGGGTCCATCCGATGTATAGCAATCTCGGCGGAATTGGCCAAATTAATGATCCTATCGATCACGCCGCCGCGGAAACTGACTTTCAGCGATTTGCTTTCCTGTCGCGTGTCCCAAAAAGTGAAACTTTTGGTTTTCAGATAGACACTGTTGTTTTTTAGGTAATACGTGCCCTGGGAGGAAAGGTGGTAATCGCGTCGGTAATTGAGTTGCTCGAGCAGGTGCTCGAATTGCTTGGCATTCAATTCATGGCCGGCATAAAGCTCGACCGGATTGGCATAGACCCGTGCCGGAATCGACCAGCGTTTGCCGGCGAATTGTTTGCGGACGGTATAATCGAGATAACCGAGATAAGACAAAAAAACAAACATGAAAATGCCAAGGCAATAAAGCAAGGTCTTTTTGAACCATGACATTGTGCGTTTTTGCGATGTGTTTTTTTTGCTGGATTTGCTTTTTCTTTTGGTTTTTCTCGCCATTAAATTTAGGTTGGAAAGGTTGAAAATCGGTAAGAATAATTGAATACGAATTTGCTACTAGGAGCCAAGAATGTCCATTATCCAATATTTGCCGCTGAATCGCGACTGAATGGCTGGAATATCGATGATGTGTCTGGAGGGGGAATACGGACGGCGTGACTTGGCGGCCACAAGGTCAGGCAATGTCAGGGAAGGCCGAATTTTTTATGAGCGGAATGGGTTTGGTCAAGATCGAAGAGTCAAAATGACAGGCCGGAATCTACGGCTGTGGGCTGATTGATTAAATTCATGATGGAAATGCTCCTGCTTTTCAATAGCTGGGTTTCCGGTCTCCCGAAGATATAACCTTGGCCGAAATCGATGCCGTACTCTTTTAATTTCTTGATGGTTTTTGGCGATTCGACAAATTCGGCGATGGTTTTCTTGCCCAGGCGGGTGGCGATTTCCGCCATCGACTTCACCAAGACTTGGTCGGTTTCGTCGTCGATCAGGTTCTGGATGAACTGACCGTCGATTTTGACGTAGTCGACCGGAAAACTTTTCAAGTAATTGAATGAACAAAAACCGGCGCCAAAATCATCCAGCGCAAAGCGACATCCCAATGCCCGAATTTTATCGATCATATCGCGGGCTTTTTCGAAGTTTTCGACCGCCGCCGTTTCCGTGATTTCGAAGGTCAGTCGGCTGGCGTCGACCCAGGTCAGCTCCAGTTTGTCTCTGATGGTAGGCAATAGCGCTGTTTCCTGGAATGCCGAACTGGACAAGTTGATGGCTAGCGAAATATGGGACATTTCGGCCGGCAGGCTGGCCAGGAAGTCAATGGCCGTTTCGACGACCCAAAGATCGATGTTGTGTATCAATCCCATGCGCTCGGCTACCGGGATGAACTGATGCGGAGAAATGACCGTATTGTCCTCGCCTTTCATTCGGATCAGCGCTTCGTAATGGGAGATTTCGCCGCTATTCAATTCCACTACCGGCTGGTAGACCAGAAACAATTCTTTTTCCAGCAAAGCCTTTTTGATTAACGGCACCCAAAAAATGTCATGTCTTCTTTCCTTAACGGCAATGTCGTTATCGTTGAACAGCCATAGCATGTTGCGGCCGTTTGCTTTCGCCGTATTGCATGCCTGGCGGGCGCGTAAGACCAGCTCACTGGGATGGTAAATATGACTGGAAGTATTGAGCGTGGATATGCCGATCGAAATGGAAATACTGTAACAGACTTCCCCGGTAAAGAACCGGAATTCTTCAACCGCTTTTTTGATTTTTTGGGCTTCGGTGATGGCTTGGGTTTCGGTTTTGTTTTCTAGAAACAAACAAAATTCGTCGGAGCCGATACGGGCGAACAGGCTGTTAGCGGAAATAAATTTTCTGACCAGGACAACCAGTTCCACCAGTAAGCGGTCGCCGACCTCGAACCCCTCCAATTCATTGATCATGCTGAAACGGTCGATATCGATAAATAATAGGGCGCCCTCTTGCCTCAGATCCTTACCGCGATTCAGAATCAGTCTGAGCTGTCTTTCAAAATTGTTGCGGTTGTAAAGGCCGGTCAATTCGTCATGCACGACCAGGTATTTTAGTTTGGAGTCGACGACTTTGCGTTCCGCCAGCTCGTTGATCAGGCGTTCTTCTTGTTTATGCCTAAGAAAACGCTCGTGCTTCATGCCCAATTGAAACTCGACCGCCATGAGTAGCTCTTTGAAACTAAAATCATGTTGCATGGCGTAAACCAGACAGCGTGATTGCGATTCACATAGCTCTTTATCGCAAAAAGTCGTTTGTACGGAGTTTTTCTTGCTTAAAACCACGAAAGGGATGATCGAGCCATCGGTGGTGCAGGAAAGACTTCGACACATTTCCCGAATTTGGCATTGTGGTAAATCTTCGTTGATGATGACCAGTCCGACCTGTTCCGGACGGTTATAGTAAGGGCGAAGAACTTCGTAAATCTTACTGCCATCCTCAGCCAGGCGGATATTTTCATAGCCTGCCTCTTGTAAGGCTTTTGTTATATTTCGCGCTGATTCTTCTTCATGTTCGGCAACAATAATTATCCTGTCTTTCAACGAATTGTTATTAACCATAATAGCGACCAAGCATTTTCAAAGAGCTATTTTTCTTAGATTCCTTGAAAAACAGCAAAAGGTTAGTACCGCCAAACTTTGTAGAGCGTGAACTCCAACCAGCCGATTTCATCATCGGAAAGAAAATGAATGGACCCAAACTTGTAATTATTGTTTTTGAGTCTAGTGTTTAGTTACCGCATATTTTATATTTCCAACCGACTGGACCAAAGTATAGGCTTATTTTTCGAAATTGAAAACTTAAGACTTTATGTTAACTTCTTCACCAAGTGATTTAACAATTAACGATTTGTTGAAGGGCGACTTGCAGTTGACTTCTCCGCCTGCGATATATTTCGAACTGAAAAAAATCGTGGAGGACCCGAGTAAATCGATGGCCGATGCCGCTTTCGTCATAGAAAAGGATGCCGCCGTTGCATTGAAATTGATGAAAATCGTCAACAGCGCCTACTACGGTTTTCCTTCCCGGATTGCTTCGGTCGAAAGAGCTGTCACCATCATTGGAACGGCGGAATTGCAAAACTTGGTACTGGGCGCCGTAATTATCGAACGTTTTTCCAATTTACCTGGAAATATCATGACGATGCATGATTTTTGGGCAAAAAGCCTGAAATGCGCGTTGATTTCTCGAGAACTGGATGCCTATTTAGGCGGACAGTATCGCGATTCCGTTTTTCTGTGCGGTTTATTCCATGATATCGGGCAATTGGTGTTTTTTCGTCGTATTCCCGAATTGGCGAGGGAAGTGGAATTGATCAGACAATCGCGCCAGAATTTGGAGTTCGATGACGAGATTCTGATCGAAGAGGATATCATTGGTTTCAATCATTTCCAGGCGGGCGCTGTCTTATGCCGCTTATGGAATCTACCCGAGGTCATCGTCGAAAGTATCCGCCTGCACAATTACCCGGATAACACCGACCAGAACTATATGATTGCGGCCATCGCCCGTCTGGCCAATTATCACTGCAAGCTGGAATTTAATCACGATGGCGTCATCGCCAACAGCCTGGGAATCTCGGCTCCTGAAATGGCGGTGATTCTGGAAAAGGCTTTCGATCAATTCGCGGATTTATTCAACCTGTTTTATTCTCCTCGTACTTGCTGATTTCAGTCAGATAATTTGGTTTTCTTGTTTTACTTTCGATAACAATCACTTACTCCATAAATATGCAAAACAGATATTCAGCGATAGTATTTATCTTGGTCATTTTGTCCGGTTGTTCCACCGTTTATTACAACACTCTGGAAAAGATCGGTATTCCTAAACGCGATGTCATGGTGCATCGGGTTGAAAAGGCGCGCGATACTCAAGAGGAAACCAAGGAGCAATTCAAATCCGCGTTGGCACAATTTACCGCCGTCACCAATTTCAGTGGCGGCAATCTGGAGGAAGTTTATAACAAACTGAATGACGAATATTTGGCGAGCGTGGACAAGGCCGAAGAAGTCAAAAAGCGCATCAGCGATATCGAGGATGTATCGGTAGCGTTGTTCGAGGAATGGGAAGAAGAACTCGAGCAGTACAGTAGTCCATCTTTAAGAAGAAGCAGTCAACAAAAGCTCAATGACACCCGTCAGCATTATCAGCAGCTCATCACCGCCATGAAGCGAGCCGAAGCTAAAATTGAGCCGGTGCTTTCGGTATTCAAGGATCAGGTGCTGTATTTGAAACATAATCTGAACGCTCAGGCGATTGCCTCGTTGAAAGGCGAATTGGATTCGGTCGAATCGGATGTCTCGGCGTTGATTTTGGCCATGGAAAAATCTATCGATGAAGCGAACGCTTTCATCAGGACCATGGAAAAATAACAGTATGCGGTTCGATCGTGTCAACTACCGCAATTCACTGTTTTTTCATTTGAGGTATTATTAAAATATCGGGCCGGTAATCTGAACTGTAGCTAAAACCCGCGAGTTTGAGAACTTTGCGGGTTTTTTTGTGGCTAAAGATTTTGTTTTCCATGTCGAAAAAGTCAGTAATGAACTACAATTTTTATGAAAGAACATTTTTATGATATTCGGGGTTGTTCTAAACAACTCAGATCATTTTGGTTGAGGTGAAAAACGTGGCGAGTATTTTAGCGGTTGATGATTCAGCATCGATGAGACAAATGGTTTCTTTTACCTTGAAGGGAGCCGGCTATACCGTCGTCGAGGCGGTCGATGGAGTCGATGCATTAAATAAGGCGAAATCCCAGAAATTCGATTGCGTCGTGACCGACGTTAACATGCCGAACAAAGACGGCATTACCCTGATCAAGGACCTCCGTGCCTTGTCCGATTACAAATTCACGCCATTGTTAATGTTGACGACGGAATCGAGCATGGATAAAAAACAGCAGGGCAAGGCCGCTGGCGCGACCGGTTGGATCGTCAAACCCTTTAATCCCGATCAATTGCTAAAAACCATTAAAAAAGTTATCGGTTAGCCGTTATATTGGTTTTGCTTGCTTTTCATCTAAACGGGTAGCTCTATGTCTATCGATATGGCTCAGTTTCATCAGGTCTTCTTCGAGGAAAGCTTCGAGGGCCTGGATGCGATGGAATCGGGATTGTTGAATCTGAATATGGGAGACGTGGATGCCGACGAGATTAACACCATCTTCAGAGCCGCCCATTCGATCAAAGGGGGTAGCGGAACTTTCGGTTTTACCGACGTTTCGGATTTTACCCATGTCATGGAGACCTTGTTGGATGAGATGCGCGATGGCCGGCGCCAGGTGACTCAGTCCGCAGTCGATCTGTTACTGCGTTCGGTCGATTGCCTGCGGGAAATGCTTAATGCCATTCAGGAAGGGAGGGAGATCGATGAAAAAAGCGTGGCCGAGCATCAACAAGCGCTGGAGCATGAACTCGAAAATGGTGCCAATGCAGCGTCTGCCGATACTGTGTCCGATGGCAACGAGGGCGATGCCGAGCCGTTGCCGGCAAATCCTGTATCTTCCGTCGCAGGCTGGGTTATCGCCTTCAGCCCTCATGCCAATTTGCTCCAGACCGGCAACGAACCGCTGAGAATGTTTCGCGAATTGGCTGAATTGGGAGAAATGGCCGTTGCCGTCGATTTACAGGGCCTTCCCAATTTTCATGAGTTAGACCCGGAGGAATGTCATTTGTCTTGGAAACTGAACGTTTCCGGCGATATACCCAGGCATGAAATCGACGATATTTTCGCTTGGGTGGAGGACGATTGCGATTTATCCATTCAACCGCTGTTGGCGGTTCCGAATGACAAGTCGGTTTCGCGTCATGAAGTGGAAAAACAGCGTGAACAAAAAGCGCCAGACAAATCTGAGCAACAGCCTAAAAATGACGCGGCGGAACAAAAAAACGCTGACGCGAACATAACCGCGACGCCGGTTTCCGATCCAACCAAGCAAAAAGCCGCTAAACCGACAGCGAAGGGTTCCAGTTCCATACGAGTCGATACCGGCAAAATCGATACCTTGATCAACATGGTGGGAGAACTGGTGATTACCCAGTCCATGCTCAGCCTGATCGGCGAGCATTTTGAAATGGGCAAATTGGATCAGTTGAAAAACGGCTTGTCGCAATTGGAACGTCATACGCGTGAATTGCAAGAAAGCGTGATGAATATTCGTATGTTGCCGATCAGTTTCGTGTTTAGCCGCTTTCCGCGCTTGGTTCATGACTTGAGCGGTAAATTGGGTAAAAAAATCGAGTTGAAATTGATCGGTGAACACACCGAAGTCGATAAAACGGTGGTCGAGTTACTCAGCGACCCGCTGGTGCACCTGGTCAGAAATAGCCTGGATCATGGCATCGAGATGCCGGAGGAAAGAATGGCCGCCGGTAAACCGGAAAGCGGCACGGTCATTCTGGAAGCTTATCACCGGGGCGGCAACATCGTTATCGAAGTGGTCGATGACGGCAGGGGGCTGGACAAGGAAAAGCTACGCGCTAAGGCGATTGAAAAAGGGTTGATCGAGCCGGATGTCGTTCTGACCGATAAGCAAACCTATGAATTGATTTTCATGCCCGGTTTCTCCACGGCGGAAAAACTGACCGATGTGTCCGGGCGGGGCGTCGGCATGGATGTGGTGAGGAAAAACATTCAAGCTTTGGGCGGTAACATCGAAATCATTTCCGAACTGGGCAAGGGCTCGACGATATCCATTCACCTGCCGTTGACCTTGGCCATCTTGGACGGACAGTCGATTGCCGTCGGCGACGAGCGTTTCATCGTGCCGCTGGGATCGATCATCGAATCGATCAATATCAACGAAGAAATGGTCAACAGGGTCGCCGGTAAGGGCGAAACCTTCCGTTTGCGTGGCGAATATCTGCCTATCGTACGCATGCATGAAATCTTCAATGTCAGGTCGGCCAGAGCCACCAAGCTGACCGACGGTTTGCTGGTCGTGGTCGAAGGGCAGGGCGTCAAGTGCGGTTTGTTTGTCGATGATCTTTTGGGGCAGCAACAGGTGGTGATTAAATCGCTCGAGGCCAATTATCGTCGAGTCGAGGGAGTATCCGGGGCGACCATTCTGGGAGATGGCTCGGTCGCGTTGATTCTCGATATTCCGGGGTTAGTGCGATTATCCAATCAATAACTCAGGTTTGGTATATGACGGAAGAATTAGTGACTAATGAGAACGAAACGGCTGAAGAAATCGAAAAGCCGGCGAACCTGCTGCAGTTTCTCAGTTTTACCCTGGGTAAGGAGGAATACGCCGTCGATATTCTGCGGGTACAGGAAATCCGCAGTTGGGAGCCGGTATCCCGCATCCCTAATGTGCCGGCATATGAAAAAGGGGTGGTCAATCTGCGCGGCGCGATCGTGCCGATCATCGATCTGAGAGAACGTTTCGGCCTTAGCCATGTCGACTACAGTCCGTTGACCGTGGTGGTGGTGTTGCAAGCCCATATAACGGGAAGAACCCGGGTGATGGGGGTCGTAGTCGACGCCGTTTCCGATGTGGTCGATATCGACAAGAAAGGCATTCAGAGCTCGCCTAATTTTGGGGCCAAAGTCAGCACCGAATTTATCAACGGCCTGGCCTCCGTGAACGGGAGAATGGTCATGCTGTTGGACGTGGATAAATTACTGACGCTGGAAGACATGGAAAAGGAAAATGAAAGTAACGAAATCTGATGCAGAAAGCTGGGTCGAAGAGGAGAATCTAATATGAAAATCAATCACCCCGTAACGGATCATGAAGTCCTGATGAAACAGGGGACGATCCTGGTTACCCGGACCAACCTGAAAGGAATCATTACCTACGCCAACGATGCATTTGTCGAGATTAGCGGTTTCACCCGCAATGAACTGGTCGGATCCAATCATAACATCGTCCGCCATCCGGATATGCCGCCGGCCGCTTTCGAGGATATGTGGGCGTGTCTGAAAGCCGGTCGGCCGTGGACAGCACCGGTCAAGAACCGAACCAAGTCGGGGGATTATTATTGGGTCGAGGCCAATGTCACGCCGGTCTACAAAAACGGCAAAGTACATGAATATCTGTCGGTACGCTATGCGCCATCGCGCGAGCAGATCATGCAGGCGGAAGCCTTTTATAATCAGCTGAATGCCAACAAAGCCGAAATGCGGCCTAAGGGAATGGCCGCATTGAGCAAAAATATCCGTGAAATGTCTCTTTGGAAAAAGGCGACGTTGGCGCTCGCCGCGTTTCTGGTGCCTAATGCCTTTTTGCTGTTCCGCCTTTACCAGGAGCAAAATTGGGGGCTTTTGGTCGTGATGGTGGCGTTAACCGGTGCGGCCGTTTTCATCGTTGCCGCATTGGTGAAAAAAATCGTGAACACATTGGACGAGGCATCAACGATCTGTTTCCGGTTGGCGGATGAGCGTTTTCGCAATCTGATCGATTTGGACCGGAACGACCAAATCGGTGATTTTTTACGCGCTCTGTATGGCATGCAGGTGAAACTAAATTCCGATCTGGCCCATTCCAGTCAAGTTGCCGCCGAAGCCTTGCGTATCAAGCAGGCACTGGATAATGTTGAATCCTGTGTCATGGTGGCGAACACCGATCTGGACATTATCTACATGAACAATACCGTGCAGCAAATGTTCAAAAATGCCGAAGCCGATATTCGCCAGCAGTTACCGAATTTCAATGCGGATCGGCTGATGGGGGCCAACATCGATCAGTTCCATAAAAATCCGGCCCATCAACGCGATTTATTGGGGCGTTTGGATAGCACCTTCTCGTCGAACCTGATAATCGGCAGCCGGCATATGGATATCGTTGCCAATCCGGTGAAAAACGAGCAGGGCGATCGAATCGGTATCGTTGTCGAGTGGGTCGATCGCACGCACGAGGTGAAAATCGAGAAGGAAATCGATCAAATCGTGCAGGCCGTGAAAGCCGGTGAATTGGACAGCCGCATCGACATGGCCGATAAAGAAGGTTTTTTTGCTAAACTCAGCGAGGGGATCAACGAATTGTCCGATATCATCGAAAGGGTGTTCGGTGACGTTGGCAGTACCATGCAGAGCATGGCCAACGGTGATCTGACTAACCGCATCACCAATGATTATCAAGGAACCTATCTGGCTTGTAAGAACGATATCAATGCCACCATCGACAAACTGGCCGATATTTTTGGCCAGATCAACGATTCGGCCGGATTCATCAACAACTCGTCGCAAGAAATTGCCAGTGGCAACAATAATCTCTCGCAACGGGCCGAACAGCAGGCTTCGAGTCTGGAAGAAACCGCTTCCAGCATGGAGGAGTTGACCAGCACCGTTAAAAACAATGCCGATAATGCCCAGCAAGCCAACAAACTGGCCAATAATGCCCGGGAATTGGCGGAACGGGGCGGTTCCGTGGTCGCTTCCGCCGTATCGGCGATGCAAGAAATCAATCAGAGCAGCAATAAAATTGCCGATATTATCGGCGTGATCGATGAGATTGCCTTTCAGACCAATCTGCTTGCCCTGAACGCCTCGGTGGAAGCGGCCAGGGCCGGCGAACATGGGCGCGGTTTCTCGGTGGTCGCAACCGAGGTTCGGAATCTGGCGCAACGTAGCGCCACGGCGGCGCGGGAAAGCAAGGAGCTGATCCAGAACAGCGTGCAAAAAGTCAGGGCCGGTACGGAATATGTCAATGAAACCGGCGGAGCACTGAATGAAATTGTCGCCGGTGTGAAAAAAGTCGGTGATATTATCGCTGAAATCGCGGCCGCCAGCGCCGAACAATCGGCCGGTATCGGCCAGGTCAATCAGGCGGTGGCGCAAATGGATGAAATTACCCAGCAAAACGCGGCGCTGGCCGAACAAGCCTCGGCCGCCAGTATGTCGATGAGCGAACAGTCCCGCAACATGGTGGAACTGCTCTCGTTCTTTAAAGTGAACAAAATCGTTAAACCGGCCGAAAAAGGGCAAAACGTGGCTGCACCAAGGCAGGAGGATGCGATCGTGGCGTCGCTGCAAAAGACCGGAAGCGGATCGCAGACACAGCGGCCATCAAGCAATACCTTTACTTCCACACTAGATGACGACGAATGGGAGGAATTTTAGTGGGCGAAATTAACGGTCAAAGGAAGCGAGGTTATGAGAAATAATGACACCGTAAGTAATAAGGATAACGAGCAATACCTGACCTTCGAGATTGCCGACGAAGCCTATGGCATCGAAATTCTCAAAGTTCAGGAAATAAGAGGATGGGAGCCGGTTCGTCAGATTCCCAATACGCCGGACTATATCAAGGGAGCTTTAAATCTTCGCGGCGCGATTGTGCCGATTATCGATCTGCGGCAACGTTTCGGCATGGAAAAAGTCGGGTATACGCCGATGACCGTCGTGATCGTACTGTGCGTGCAAAATAAGGGGCAGACGTCGGTGATGGGGATTGTGGCCGACGCGGTCTCGGACGTGCTCGATATTAAACTGGCCGATATCAAGCGGACGCCAAATTTGGGAGCCAACATCGATACCCGCTACATGCGTGGCATGTATGTCGCGAAGGAGAGGATGGTTTTGTTGTTGGATGCGGATAGATTACTGGATCCGGATGAGTTTACCGAACTCAAAGGCTTATTATGAGCGACAGGGTGGTGGCGGTTCTCAATCAGAAAGGCGGGGTCGGCAAGACGACAACATCGGTCAATTTAACCCATGCCTTGGCCAGAATGGGGCATAAGGTCACCGTCATCGACCTTGATCCGCAAGGTCATTTGGCGGTTTCCTTGGGCATGGTTGCGGCCAAGCGACCGGGCATCGATGAAGTGATGCTTGGCACGGCCGAAATCGAACGACAGGCCGTGGAGGTCAGAGAGAATCTGATGCTGGTAACGGCCGGGCCGCGCTTGCAGGAAATTGAACAGTTGTCTGAAGGTGGCGCGCGCCGGGGCGACCTGTTGCGTCAGGCATTACATGAAAATTTGCCGGACCAGGACTTCGTCTTTATCGATTGTCCTCCCTCTTCGGGCGTTTTGGTGGCTAATGCCTTGTTTGCCGCCGATGAAATATTGATCCCGATGACCGGCGATTTTTTGTCGTTGCAAGGGCTGGCGCATTTGATCGGCACGATCAAGCGTTTCGAGAAAGCACTACGCAAGAAATATAAAATGGCGCTGGTGGTCAGTCGGTTCGCGACGACGCGAAGATTATCCAAGGAGGTACTGAATACCTTGCTCAAGCATTTTCCCGGGCAAATACTGGCCACGGTGATCCGGGAAACGGCCTTGCTGGCGGAATGTCCCAGTGCCGGCAAAACGATACACGAATACCGGCCGGGCAGTCGTTCGGCCAGGGATTTCAGGAGTTTGGCGAAAGATTTCTTGGAATATAGGGTGATGTGATGGCGGAAAAACAAGACCCAGGCTTGATCGGCTATGATCCGCTGGCCTGGATCGACGATGAAGACGACAGCGAAGACGATGCCGAAAAGCTTGCAGATACTGCCATGCCGGATTCGGCGCCGGCAGCGCAAACTAAAGCGCGGGAAACCGAACCTGTCGCGATTGCGTCTTCCGAAGACCAAGCGATTGTCTTGGAACCGGTATTGACCATTCAGCACGTGGGGGAACTGTATCAAAAACTGCAAGCTGTACTGGAGAGTCAAGATAAAATAGAACTCGATGCCTCTGAGGTTACGTCTATCGATACCGCCGTGTTGCAATTGCTGATCGCGTTAAAGAAAACGGCCGTTGGTAGCGGAAAAGACGTGACGATCGATTTTCCGTCCGAAAAATTCATTGAAGCGGCCGATTTGTTGGGGGTGTCGGAAATGCTGGAAGTGGAGCAGGCGGCGGCCGGATTTTTCTGACACGACTGGCCTTTTCAATAGCGGTTCTAAACGGCATTTATATTGCCTGGCATAACAACGGATATTGAATTTTGCCGCTAACGGCACAGAGTAACAGTGAACGAAAAAAGTCGAGAATTTACCTATACCTGGGACGATTTTAATGTACTCAGAAAAATATCCAACGAGCATTCCGGCATCTTGGTTCCGGATGATAAGTTCGATATGTTTTATTCGCGCCTGTCCAAACGTATCCGTTTGCTGGGTTTGAACGATTTCAAACACTATTGCCTGTTTCTACAGAATAACCCCGATTTGGAATTCACCGAATTCATCAATGCGATTACCACCAACCTGACGTCTTTTTTTCGTGAAAATCATCATTTCGAATTTTTGCGGAAAAAACTGATTCCGGAACTGCTGAAAAAAAATAACGCCACGAAACAGATCAAGGTTTGGTCGGCGGGATGTTCCACCGGGGAGGAACCTTATTCGCTTGCCATGACCCTGGCGGAAACCGTGCCCGGCGATTGGCGAATAAGAATATTGGCGACCGATCTCGATACCAATGTTTTGCAGACTGCCGCTAACGGTGTTTATTTGACAGATGGGGTCTCTGGGGTTTCTCAGCAACGCTTGCAACGCTGGTTCAAAAAAGGTTCCGGCATGAATGCCGATAAGGTGAAGGTCAAGCAGGAGTTGCAGCGGTTGATTGTCTTCAAACAATTGAACTTGATCAGAGAATGGCCGATGAAAGGGTATTTCGATTTTATTTTTTGCCGCAACGTGTTGATTTATTTCGACAAGAAAACCAAACAAACGCTGGCCAACCGCTATGCTCGAATGTTGCCGATAGGCGCGCATTTGTTTATCGGCCATTCCGAGTCGTTACATCAACTCGATACCGGTTTCAAGTTGCTCGGCAATACCGTTTATCAGCGAATTAAATGAGCGGGGGAGACCTTGAATAGAACGATTACGCCACCGTCGTTGCCAGGGTTCGATACTATCAAGCGCTATTGGGATACGCAAAATCAGATTATTGCTGCAAAATTACTGCCGGGCGAATATTACGTCACTCGCGAAAACGAACTGGTCACGACCGTGTTGGGTTCCTGCATCGCGGCCTGTATCAGGGATGTGGAATTAGGCATCGGCGGCATGAATCATTTCATGCTGCCGGAGACTACCGAGCAAAGATTGTCCGGCGGCGCCGAGGCCGTGGTCGGCAATGCCACGCGTTACGGTAACTACGCCATGGAGCATTTGATCAACACCATTCTACAATATGGCGGCAGACGAAATTATTTGGAAGTGAAACTGTTTGGCGGCGGGAAGATCATTGCGACGCTCGGCGATGTCGGGCAACGAAATGTCAACTTTGTTTTGGACTACGTCGCTACCGAAGCGCTCAACCTGGTTTCCCATGATTTAGGCGACATTTATCCGCGCAAGGTCAATTATTTTCCCCATACGGGGCGGGTCAGAATGAAAAAAATCAAGGACTTGCATAACGATACGCTGATCAACAGGGAAACGCAATATCGTTCCAGTATTAGGGATCTGCCGGTGGAAGGCGAAGTGGAATTGTTTTAACGGAATGCCTTATGGAAAAGATAAAAGTTTTGATTGTCGATGATTCCGCGCTGATCAGGCAAATGCTGACGCAGATCCTTGATTCGTCGCCACAGATCGAAGTAGTCGGCACGGCACCGGATCCATATGTCGCTCGCAACAAAATTAAACAGTTAAACCCGGACGTGTTGACGTTGGACGTGGAAATGCCGCGCATGGATGGCCTTACCTTCTTACGCAATTTAATGCGCTTACGGCCAATGCCGGTGGTCATGATTTCGACGTTGACCGAGAAAGGCGCCGAAATTACCTTGAATGCCTTACAGCTAGGCGCGGTCGATTTTATCGCCAAGCCCAAAATCGATGTGACCCACAGCCTGAACGATTATGCCGCGGATATTATCGCCAAGGTGAAAATGGCGGCCACGGCTTCGGTCAAAGCGCTTGATGCGACAGCCGTTTCCAAAGCGCCGGCCAAGAAAATGGGCCATTCGGTTTCCGCAAAGCATTCGGCGGATGTTATCCTGCAACCGGCAGCGGTTAAAAAACATTTCAGAACGACCGATAAACTAATAGCGGTCGGTTCCTCTACCGGAGGCACGGAAGCTTTAAAACATGTTGTCAAGGACCTTCCGGCAGATACCCCCGCGATCGTGGTGTCGCAGCATCTGCCGGCGGCATTTAGTGAATCCTTCGCTAGGCATGTCGACAATATTAGCGTGATGAGCGCCTGTATTGCCGAGGATGGGCAACAACTGTTGCCGGGAAACATTTATATTGCTCCCGGCGATAAACATTTGATGGTGATGCGTGATGGTGCGCGTTATATAAGTCGATTGAACGATGGACCGCCGGTTAATCGCCATAAGCCTTCGGTGGATGTCATGTTTCGCTCCGTTGCTCAGAATGTGGGGAGCAATGCGATTGGCCTGATGCTGACCGGAATGGGAGCGGATGGCGCACAAGGCATGAAGGAAATGCGCGAGGCGGGAAGTACCAATATTGTCCAGGATGAAGCCAGTAGCGTGGTTTGGGGCATGCCCGGAGAGGCTTATAAAATAGGCGCGGCACACAAGGTGGTGGCGCTCGACGAAATTGCAGCACAACTTTTGGCTTTATGTTAACAGGTATCGCATGACAGAATTTCTAAAAAAAAGCGGGCATTGTTTTGTTATTGTCTCGATCGTTTTGCTTTTACCGTTGGTAACCTCGTTGTCGGTCGCCTTTTGGATAGGGGTGCCTTTCATGGCCGTCTTTTGGCTGGGAAGCATCATTTATCATGAGAAACAAGACAGGCAAGTCGCCGATGGAGACGATCAAAACATCGAGGTTGACCAGTTAAATGGGGCCATAGACCATTACTTTGCTAAATTGGAGCAATGTGTCGAACAGGAAATAGAGCAATTTCAACAGGAGTTACAGCAGTTGAAATCGGTGTTCGCCGATGCCGTCACAACTATGTCGCAAAGTTTTAATGGCCTGAATGCGTTGACCGAGGGGCAAACCGGCTTGGTGTATGCGCTGATGACAAATTTGGGCGGCACAACCGAAAGTGACGAGCAGCATCTTAATTTCAAACAGTTTATCCACGAAACCGATAACGTTCTGGAGTTTTTTATCGACCATATCGTGCAAACCAGTAAACAAAGTATGCAAATGGTAAGCGTGATTCACGATGTGCGCGAACATATGGCGCAGGTGGAAAAGTTATTGAATGATGTGCAAAATATCGCCGACCAAACCAATCTGCTGGCATTGAATGCAGCCATCGAGGCGGCCCGGGCCGGTGAGGCGGGACGGGGGTTTGCGGTCGTCGCCGATGAGGTACGGAATTTATCGAAAAATTCCGATAAATTTAGTGAAGAGATCAAGATTGTCGTGAACGACTCAAAAAAGAATATCGATATGGCGCATGCGATGGTCGAGAAAATGGCGTCGAAAGATATGAATGTGGCGATTAATTCGAAAGCCAATATCGATAAAATGATGGTCGAAATCGGGGCGATGAATGAAGCAATATCAGTCAAGCTGAACGAGGTATCCGATATCGCCGGACAGATCGACACCACCGTGAATGATGCGGTCAGGGGGCTGCAATTTGAGGACATGGCCCGGCAAATTGTCGAGTTCCTGGAACTAAAAACTCGGCATTTTCAGGCATTGACGGACGAAATTCGTATTGGGCTAGGCATCTTCAAGACTGGCGATAGCGCCTCATGGATTAATGAATTGGAACAGGGTATAGGGCGCATCGACGAGATGAAAACACAATGGGCCAATAAAGAGAAAAAATCGGTGGTTCAATCCTCGATGGATGAAGGCGATATCGAATTATTTTAATTGGAACTAATAAAGGTATTGGATTATAACTTCTTCATTATTAAGCGGTTAATAAGGAATTAGAAATGGGGATTACAACAAAACTGGATTCAAATAGCGGCACCTTGCATATCGAAGTGAGCGGGCGTTTTGATTTCGGCGTCCATCAACAATTTCGCGAAGCGACCAATTTGTCCGATAACGGTGTAAAAAGCATCGAAGTGGACTTGGGCAAAACGGATTATATGGATAGTTCGGCGTTAGGCATGTTGTTAGTGTTGCGTGATAAGGTTGGCGACAATAAAAATGCCGTAAGGATTAAGAATGCCAAACCGGAAGTCAGAAAAATTTTAGAAATCGCTAATTTTGATAAACTGTTCACGTTGACTTGAAATGTTTCCAACAAAATGGAAGCTGCTTTATCAGTCTATGTCGTGGAGTGATCGTAATTCGTCGCTCTGCCTGTGAGGACCCCGAAAAATGTTTTGTACCGAACCTTGAAAAACGAAAAGGTCATAACTATTAACTTCGGTTTGGTGGCACAAAGAACAATAATAATTATCTAAAACCGTTGGTAATAATGACGACACGAACTGATTTCTCTAATTTGGCATTCGTCCGCGATTTTTTTCATCGATTCCTACCGAATTCACAAGCTGTCGCGCTGGCTTTAATCCTTGGGGTCGGATCGGTACTCATTTATAGCTTATCCGGCTTATTGATGCCGGTATTAGCTTCCATTGTGCTGGCCTATTTATTGGAAGGATTGGTCGAAAAAGCCGAACGCAGGAATATTCCACGATTGCCAGCTGTATACCTGGTGTTTTCCGGCTTCATGACTTGTTTGGGGTTTATATTATTCGTATTGATGCCGATGGTGTCGGGACAGGCGGTACAACTGGTGCAAACTATCCCGGAAATCGTTAAAACCGCGCAGAAGGAAATCATGCGCTTGCCGGTGATGTATCCCCAGTTTATTTCCGAGAGCCGAATCAAGGAGATCATGCTTGCCATACAGCAGGAGCTACTCAGGTACGGCCAGGAAGTGATATCCAGTTCGGCAGCGTCGGTGCTGGGAATCGTGACCGCGATCGTCTATCTGTTCCTGGTCCCGCTGATGGTGTTTTTCTTTTTGAAAGACAAAAAATTATTGCTCGGTTGGTTTGTGCAGTTCCTGCCCAAGGACCGGCATTTGACGATACGGGTTTGGCAAGAGGTCGACGAGCAGATTGGCAATTATGTCAGGGGGAAATTCGTCGAGGTATTTATTCTCTGGTTTGTCAGTTACGTGACTTATTCGACCATGGGCCTGAATTACGCCATGCTGTTAGCCGTATTCATGGGCTTGTCGGTCGTTATCCCCTATGTCGGGGCGACCTTGGTGACCTTTCCGGTGCTGGCGGTCGCTTATATTCAGTGGGGCGTGACCAGCGATGAATTCATGTATATCGTGATCGCTTATTCCGTTATTCAGGCGATCGACGGCGTCGTATTGGTGCCCTTGTTGTTTTCCGAGGCGGTGAATTTGCATCCCATCGCCATTATCGTAGCGATATTGTTTTTTGGCGGTTTATGGGGATTTTGGGGAGTGTTTTTCGCCATTCCCTTGGCGACATTAGTGAAAGCGGTGCTGACCGCCTGGCCGCGCATCGAAGATAAGGTGGTGGAGAATATTTATTAGGGAAGGCTGTGTTATCCCTTGCGGCCGAACATCAGTAACCGCCGTAAAGTTCTCCTAATTTCTTTTGCCACCTCCTTGTGGCTGTGCGAGGGTTTATAAAATATCGGAGGCGTAATCCGCCAAACGTGAACGTTCCCCCCGGCGTAAAGTTATATGCGCGCTATTTTCCCAGGTCTTGAACCGGTCGACCACATAAGTCAGGCCTGAGGTGGTGGCGGTCAGATAAGGCGTGTCGATCTGGCCCAGATTACCAATACAGATGATTTTTGTCCCCGGGCCGGCGCGGGTGATCAGGGTCTTGAGTTGTTTCGGCGTCAGGTTTTGCGCTTCGTCCAGGACCAGATAACGATTCAGGAATGTCCGTCCGCGCATGAAATTGAGGGAACGGATTTTAACGCGGTTCATCAAAATGTTATGACTGGCACCTTGTTCCCATTCGCTGGTGCCGGAACGGCTGCCCAGTAATTCCAGGTTGTCCATCAAGGCTCCCATCCACGGCGCCATTTTTTCTTCCTCGCTGCCCGGCAGGAAACCGATGTCTTCACCGACCGGCACCGTTTCCCGCGTCATGATGATTTCCTGATAAAGTTTATGCTCCATCGTCATGCTGAGACCGGCTGCCAGTGCCAGCAAGGTCTTGCCTGTGCCTGCCGTGCCCAACAACGTGACAAAATCGATGTCGGGATCGAGCAGTACATTAAGGGCGAAATTCTGTTCCCGGTTCTTGGCGGTAATTCCCCAGACATTGTTGTGTTTGCTGCGGTAATCGCGGGCCAATTCCAATATGGCGGTTTCGCCATCGCATTTTCGGACGATGGCCTCGAAATTGGTTTCATTTTCCATATACAGGTACTGGTTGGGATACCAGTCCGCAACCAAGGGACCTCCGATTCGGTAGAAAGTCCGGCCGTGTTCCAGCCAGGACTCCATTTTCGAGCCGTGTTCTTCCCAGAAATCGTCATCCAGGGTTTCGGCGCCGCTGTAGAGGAGATCGATATCTTCCAGCGTCTGGTCGCTATGGTAATCTTCCGCGTTCAATTCCAGCGCGGCGGCCTTGATACGCATATTGATATCTTTGGAAACAAGGATGACATTGATATCCGGGTGTTCCTTGGTCAGTGCCAGGACCACGGCCAGGATAGAATTGTCGGCAATATGGCCTGGCATGCTCTCGGGTAAAAAATTGCTCAACTGCCGGGTTTGAAAATATAAACGGCCATCGAATGGGGCGTCGACACTCGGACTATGTTCGATGCGCGATAAAGGCAGGCCGTCATTGATCGATTTACGGTCGGCACCTTGAATTAATTCGTCCAGAAAACGACTGACTTGGCGCACATTCCTGGAAACATCCGACAGGCCTCGTTTGGCCCGGTCCAGTTCTTCCAAAACCACCATGGGAACGAAGATGTTGTGTTCCTGGAAATGAAAGATCGATGTCGGGTCATGCATCAGGACATTGGTATCAAGTACAAATAGTTTTTTATCGCCCGATGACTGAATATTCATAAAGGGTTTCCTTATTGTTATTCTTGCGAGAGTTCTCCAAGTTTTTGCAATACTTCCGCTACATGTGTTTTTACTTTAACCTTGCGCCATTCGTGGACTAAAACGCCTTGTTCATCGATCAAAAAGGTGCTGCGTTCGATCCCCCTGACTTGCTTGCCATACATGTTTTTCATCTTGATGACATCGAATAATTGGCATAATTGTTCATCCTTGTCGGAAAGCAAGTCGAATGGAAATTCCTGTTTGCATTTGAAACCTTCATGAACTTTGACGCTATCTCTGGAGACGCCTAGGATAACGGCATTGAAAGCATGGAATTGTTCGATGTGATCCCTGAAGTCGCGGCCTTCCTGAGTACATCCCGGCGTATTGTCCTTCGGATAAAAATAAAGAATGACTTTTTTGCCTCGGTAATCGGAAAGCTTGACGGTTTTGTCGCCGGTGGCGGCGGCTTCGAAATCGGGAACGGGTTGGTTAAGGCTGATGGTTGTCATGGTATTAACGTTTAAGAGGTTCTAAGATTGCATCAAGGTTGAGGTTGTCACAGAAATCCAGAAATTCCTCGCGAAAGGACAGCAAATGAATTTTCGATGGAATTGCAATGACGAAGCGTGTTGAAAAAACCGGACTTTGGCAATAATGCGCAAGATAGCGGCTGGCGGATAATTCCTCGATACCGATATTGCGACTTAGTAAAAATGAAGTTATATCCTGAATGATCTCGTTACGATAAAGGGAGATGGTTTCCAGGGAATAGGGGACCACTTCGGCCGCGTTTTTGCTGGTCTCAGGTCTCAATGAACGAATCTGGATCCCTATCTTGCTCTGCAGGTTCTCCAACAGTGTTTCCAGCTTCGCGATATGGTTCCAATTGCCTTCAATCAATAGATAGGCAGCCTTCGCTTCGCTAAGTTGGGACCCCTTGAATTCCACGACATTGCATTTGCAACTACTGATCGCCGATAAAATTTCCGTAATAAAGTTTGAGGATTGTGTGCCTAAAACAGTGATTGCCAGTTGCATAAGATAATCCGTTTAATGAATTTCAGTGTAGCATCAAATTTACCATAAAAGACAATCCATGTTTGCTTAAAGACATAATTAAATACGATGCCAATCAATCACGGATTTTTCATTTTTCAAGACGATGTGGTTAGTTGCGGACTATACTGAATGACATATTCTTTACGATGTTTTATAGCGGTGGCCAAGCATTATAGGGCCATAACCTCTAGAGAGAAAAAATGGCTGAATCTTCAAATAACCAAAAAACTCCCGATAACAAATCAATGGCGGAAAACGGTTCCATGGCGAAAGGGCAGAAAAAAAACGAGAATCGACAGGATGAGCTGATCGATGATGAAGATGCAATAGAGCGCTTGTTGATGGATAACGCATTCGATAATTTTGACGAAGACGAAGAAGATGAATTTGCCGAAATTGATGAGTTGATCAGCGATCGACTGGAAAATTCCTCTTCCGAGCCAGCGGAAGAAGAGTCTGATGATGTCGATGAATTAATCGCTTCCGTGATTTCCTCGAGCGATCAGGAAAAAGAGGAGGAAGCAGAAGATGACTTTATCGAAATTGACGAATTCGCCGATGACGAGTTTTCCGATGTTAGCGATGATTCTCCAGCGGAATATGAAGCGGATGCAGTGATCGACGAGTTTGCCGAGGATGAGCCGGAAAATAATGATGAGGGATTTCTGGCAACCGATTTCGATATTTCAGCCGAAGAGGGGCAAGATGAAATAGTGATGGACAATGTTCAGGAAGAACCGGTCGCGGCAACGACAGCGTCCCGCGACCAGGAGCATTTGGATGCAAGCGCGGACAAAAATTCCGGTAGGGAGACAGAAATCGCAGCGGCGGCTTTGGCGACGATAAGCGCCCAACTGGCGGAATTACAAAACGAACAGCATATTATCCGGCAACAATTGGAAACGGTCGAAGCCAAAGACGCCAGCATGGCAATGACGGATGAGCTGGATGGACTGAACAGTGAACAAAAAAAATTGCAGCGTAGACTGACGGCAATCGAACAGAACAAACCGGTATTCGCCTATGCCGCGTTAGGAATCGCTATCCTTGCCCTTCTAGTCGGCGGAGGATTAGGGTTTGTTGCTTTGTCGGCTGATTCAAAGGTGACCGGATTGTCTGAAACGTTTTTGAGCCTCGAGGAGCAGGTCGATGCGTGGATGGCTAAAAGCAAAAATCAAGTTGAGCTGTCCAGCGTCACCACCCGATTGGATAAGGTCGATATGGAAGTGGCCAATTTTTCCGCTCAAATCGCCGCGGTCAATAAAAAGTTGGAAAATGCGGGCGGTCTATATGAAGTAAAAAAACTGAAAGAACAAATTGATCAACTCAATGAGCGTAATATGCAGTCGGCTGCTGTCATCGAAGAGCTGCAGCAGAAAGTCGATAAGCTGGAAAAACAAAAAAACGTTGTCGCTAAAAAAAATAGCAAAAAGGCGCCCGTCGTAAAGGAAGACTGGAAAGTTAATTTGGTTTCGTTCAAACAGGAATGGTATGCCAAACGCAAGGCGGCGGAATTCGAAAAACAAGGCATACCCGCCGAAGTAATGAGGGTCGTGGTCAAGGGGGAGCCTTGGTATCGTCTGCGGGTTAAAGGGTTTGCCACAAAGTATAAGGCGGCCGCCTATGCCGCAAAGGTTAAGAAGACATTGAATTTGTCTTCGGTATGGGTAACCAAAAATTGAAATTTACTTTCTTTCCGCTTGAGCAGGATTATGGCGGAAAGAACTCATATGACAGTTTTTCAGTAAACATGTCGGAATTTTGGGGATTCCTTATTTTTGAGCGATTAAAAACAGAGACGCGTTTCACAAACACGACTGGAAAAAATGCTTATTACATCTATCATTTAAGTGATGTTTCATGAGATTTGGAAATGCTCTCTTATCACTCTTTACTAATCGATGATGAACAACAAGAAAAATCGGTCGGTTGTGACTTTTTGCAGTTACATAGAACGATTTTTGGTCCCGAGGATAATTTGGCAGAAAAGGATATAGAAAGCCTCGTCTATCAAATCGTAAATAAACCAAGAAATCTTTTACTTCATTTGCAACGGATTTTTGCCTGTTATCAACAAAACAGGCCTGAACAATTGTATGCCGCATTTGTCGATTTTTTTAGTTTGTTGGCCGGTAAGGGACGTAGTCTGGCCAGAAGAATGCTGAACGGTGCGCGTGGTCGACTGAATGACGAACAGCTCGAAACGTTGCAGTTATATCTTAAAGGCCAATGGATTGGTTACTTACCCGTGAACACTTATTCCGTACTGGCCCAGGATTTGGTTGGAACACCGCTTCTCATCGAAAAGAATGATAACGAGCGGGAGGACTATGACTACTTAAATTTAGCTCGTGATTATATTGAATATAGCCAGCTCGATTCCGCCATGGAGCTATTGGAAGAAGGTATGGAAAAATTTCCTTCCTGGGAAGATTTGCAAGCACAGTTATTGGAGCTTTATCGCGTAACCGATAATGAAAACCGGTTTAGAGCCATGTATGCATCGGCTTTGAATAATAATAACGATTTGATTTCCGGCTGGAAACAATTAGATCACTACTTTAACGGACGGAAAAAATGAAAGAGCAGGATAAAGCACCGTTGCAAGCCGCTCTGTATGGATTAGATGGGCGCAGCTATAAAACCATGGTCATGTTTTTACAAGGGCCATGTCGCGGAGCTGCCGTAGTCGTCGAACCGATCGACGCTGATGTTGACATCATCGATGCCGATCATACGACGGCAAAAACGATTTTTGAAGAGCGGCGGGAAGCCTCGCCGGAACGACCGATTATTGCGATGTCGTTGGAAAACCTGAAATTGGACAATACCATTTTTGTAAAAAAGCCGGTATCAAGGGATGGTTTATTAGCGGCCTTGGACCAAGCGAAAAAATTAATCGATCAGTCGGCAAGGAAGTCGAGTAATAAGTACACTGAACAAGCCATTAGCAAAACCACCAGCCGGCAAGAGACATCTGAGACACGCACTGGCGCAGCTAAAACGGAACAAATTCCTCCGAAAAACATTGACGAGGAAGAAAGGAAAAAAATCACCAAACACAAAACGGCTAAGCAGTTTAGCGAGGGCGGATTTTCATCCTACATAGGTTTTGTTCCCGATATCGATTTTGACGATAAGGAACAGGTATTAACGGCTTCCTACAATCCGAAAAATTATTTTCAAGGCTATGTGAAATCGGCTATCGGTGTAGCAATGAGTAAAGCCAGAGTTGTCAAATTGAATTCCGGCTGGAAGACATTGTTAATTTTTCCTCATGGACATGAGGTTTGGTTGGATGCCGATGATATGCAATTACGGGCGTTTGCCGGCTTGCCCATTAATAATGCTTCTGGGTCGGCAATATCGTTGTCGCCGGTCGATATCAAGAATTCACAGACCAATGTGGCTATGGATAAATTTCAGAGTATGGAGGCTTTCCTCTGGAAACTGGCTATTTGGACATCCAAGGGGCGTTATCCATCAAGTCTCGATATTGAACAGCCCATTTATTTGAAAAAATGGCCGAATATGACTCGTTTGGTCGTGACACCCCATGCGCTGCGAATTTCTGCGCTACTGATAAGAGGGCCCAGAACGATGCTGAATATTGCCGAGGTCTTGGGTATCAAACCGCAATATGTCTTTGTATTTGTCAGCGCTTGCCAAGCGCTTGATTTGCTTGGCCAGGCAAAACGAACCGATGATCAACTCGTCGCGCCCGCGGAAATAACAGCAACCCTGAAAAGTGGTTTGTTCAAAAAAATTCTTAATAAATTACGAGCAAGTAAATCAGCTGAATAACAGACATGAGTCAATACAAAATAATTTTTACCGGACCGGTCGGGGCAGGCAAAACCACAGCAATCAATTCGATCAGTGATGTTCCTCCGGTTAAAACGGATGCCGTCGCAAGCGATATGACTAAGAATCGGAAATCGGAAACGACTGTGGCGATGGATTATGGCGTCATGAACCTGGACGGTGCCGAAAAAATTCATTTGTACGGCACCCCTGGTCAGGAACGCTTTGATTTTATGTGGGATATCTTGACGACAGGCGGCATTGGCCTGGTTCTACTGTTGGATAATACTCGGGCCGATCCGTTTCAGGATATGAAATTCTTTTTAGAGTCCTTTGATGGCTTTATAGGTAAAACCAGTGTTGCAATAGGTGTTACGCAAATGGACTTAAGCAATAAGCCCACTATCGAAGAATATCACATGCAATTGCAAGACTATCGTCTTAAACCGGCTGTTTTCGCAATCGATGCCCGGGAAAAAAACGATGTGTCATTACTAGTGCAGGCTTTGCTGTATTCAGTTGATCCGGGATTAGTGAGTGAATAATCGATGAGCACATATAAACTGGTCGAAGGCTTGTTTTTACTTCCGACACCTTCCGGGGCCTATTATGCGATTGCCTCCAATGAGGAAGATAAGGCCAGAAAATTTATACGTAAGTTGTTGCAGCAGGGGAAAACTCCTGAACTCACTGTCGAACAATTGCAAATTTTAAATGAAGGGGAAGATGAGGCAAAATCCCTGGAAATGCTGCATCATTGCCAAAAATTGGGTTGGGTGCAAGGTGTCGACGAAGTGCTTGAGTCGCCGCAAGGTGCATTGGAGGAAATATTGCCGGATTTATTGAAACAGGTTTCCGAAATCGGGAAGGTGTTGCTGGCAGATGATCAAGGGTTTTATTTGGTCAGCCAAGGATTCGCTCATGAAACGGCGGAAGAATTATCGGCGTTAAGTGCGGAATTGGCGACGGTGCATAAACGCCGTTCGGGCTTGCTGAGAAATAATTTGGGTATATCGAGTCATGCGTGGTCGATCGTCAATGCCTATGGAAACAGCCAAATTGGATTCTGGCCGGTTTTTATTGGCGAGCATCGTTTTGTCATTACGATTGAAGGGATACCGCATTTTAATCGAGCAGAATTTGTCAATTTAATTTGGGCCTTGAGTATCCGTTACTCGGGGAAAAAATAAAGAGGCTTTAAACAGTTTTATGAATTTATACAAGTAATGAGGAAATAAAGAATGAGAGATGACATGCTGACATCGGTGCTGACCGAGCTGAATGGTACATCCGCGGATATTGAAGCGTCCGGCGTGATTTCGACGGATGGCTTAATGATGGCTTCTGTGCTGCCGGCTGGTTTGGATGAGGACCGGGTCGGCGCGATGAGTGCGGCGATGTTATCTCTGGGTGACAGAACCGCGCAGGAATTGAATCGTGGTGGTTTGGAGCAGGTGTTGATCAAGGGAGATAGTGGTTACGTTTTAATGACTTATGCCGGCACCGAAGCCGTTTTGACGGTCATGGCGAAACCGAATGCTAAATTAGGACTGATTTTTCTGGATGTAAAAAGGGCCGCTGAAAGCATTGCCGAGTTACTGTAACGCTGATAACAATCAAGCGGAGGTCAGCATGATATATGACATGAAACCAGAAGATATTATCGGTGAATACAAGGAAGTTACATTACAACTTTATCGTTCCATTGCCAGGAAAATTTTATATACCGAAATAGAAACTCCCTATCCCGATGGTAAATTGATTGTATCCACGACCGACCCGGATGGTGTGATAACCCATGTCAATCAGTCGTTTATCGATATGTCGGGTTACATGGAAGAAGAGCTGGTCGGCGCTCCCCACTCGATATTACGGCATCCCGATATGCCGCCGGCTGCGTTCAAGGATTTGTGGGATACCGTAAAAAAGGGCGAAAAATGGCAGGGTTTTGTCAAAAATTTGCGTAAGGATGGTGGCTATTATTGGGTAAAGGCCACAGTGATCCCTAATGTGCGCAATGGTAAGGTCGTGGGTTACACGTCGGTCCGCCGAAAACCATCAAGAACTAAAGTGGAAGAATGTATCAAACTGTACCCAACCTTATTTTAATCGGGAGAATACAAAATGGCGTTCATGTTTACAGTCAGCCCTGACTTTACTCCGGATCATTTATCGGGTTGGTATATTTTTAATACGTGGTTGCAAAAACAAACCGGTGAGGGAATACACCTGGAAATGTATGATGATTTCAATAGCCAAAGACAGGCGATTAAGGACGATAAGGTAGACCTGATTTACGCCAATCCCTTCGATGCGGCGATGTTGGTCAGGGAAAAAGGCTTTTTGCCGTTGGTAAAGGCCGACGGTACCGCCGATGAAGCCATTATTGCCGTGAATGCCGATAATAAGGTGGAAGATGTTGCCCATTTGTCCCCTGGCGTTAAGGTCGCTTATACCGATGACCCCGATGTCAAGATGATGGGGATGATTATGCTGGAACCGGGAGATTTGGATGCGACCAATATCGTTCCAGTTATTTCGGATACCTATGTGTTGGTTGCCAAACATTTGTTGAAAGGAGAGGCCGATGTCGGCATCTTTCTGGCCGAAGCCTATGACGATTTGTCTTCAGTAATCAAAAAACAACTGCGTATTCTGGTGCGTAGTCAGATCAGCGTGATTCATCATGCATTGATGATTGGACCCAATTTGCAGCATAAACGAGAGGAAATTCAACAAATGCTCCTCAACATGAACAACGAAGACAAAGGCCAAGGGGTCTTGAAAAGTCTTGGTTTTTCGGGTTGGGGAAAGGTGGATGATGAAGAAATGGAATTCATGATCGATTTAATGGATACGTTGGTTATGTAAATGGCGACACAGAAATTGGTGGTGGCTATTTCATCGAGGGCTTTGTTTGACCTTGACGAGTCTCACCGAATTTTCGAACAGCAAGGGAAAGAAGCGTTTTGTAAGTACCAGATTGAGCACGAAAACGAAATTTTAAAGCCTGGTTTTGCGTTTAATCTGGTCAAGAAGTTTCTCCATATTAATCAATTGACCGCCGCCGAGCCGCTGGTTGAATTGGTTCTGTTGTCGCAAAATAGCGCGGATACCGGGTTGCGTATTTTTAATTCGATCAGCCATTACGGCTTGAATATAACGCGGGCGGCGTTTACCAGTGGCGTTTCGCCTTACAGTTATATTCCTGCTTTTGGCGTGCATTTGTTCTTGTCGGCCAACGGCGAGGATGTCGAAAAAGCATTATGCGCCGGTTATGCTGCGGCGACAATCGTGTGTGGTTCCAGCGGTAATCATACCGAGCAGCTACGCATTGCCTTCGATGGCGATTCCGTATTATTTTCCGATGAGTCGGAACGGATTTATCAGCAACAAGGCTTGGAGGCCTTTGCCGAAAACGAACGCAAATCGGCGCGCCAGCCGTTAAGCGGCGGGCCGTTCAAGGAATTTTTGAGTGCTTTACACCGCATCCAAGCCCAATGCGCGCAACACCCCACCGCGCCGATCAGAACCGCGTTGGTGACGGCTCGTTCCGCGCCGGCTCATGAACGGGTGGTGCGCACGTTAAGGGCGTGGGATATTCGCATTGATGAAGCGTTTTTCCTCGGCGGCATGCCGAAAGGCGCTTTTCTAAAAGCTTTCAATGCCGATATTTTCTTCGATGATCAGAAAGGGCATTGCGAATCGGCGCAAAGCCATCATATTGCAGCAGGCCATGTGCCCCATGGCGTGAGCAATCAGTAACTCATCCGGTAATGGGCGAAAAAAGGGCTGTAATCGAGCAAAGAATCGAGCCGGGCCTTTTTCGAGCCGAGCTGGACTTCCGCTCCATTGCGGTATTTGTCGTAAGGCAATAATATTTCGGGTGTTTCGCTTTCTTGGTTGATGAGGATGGCAGTGGAATGAGAATATTGATCCGATTGCATGGCTTGTGTCGATAAATTGCCCGTAAATTTTTCGATCAATACCATGGTCGATTGCGTATTCGAGAGGGCTTGGGTTTGTAAAATTTTACCGGCCATATAGGCATTTTTTTTATTGACCAGCAAGACCAGGTCGCCTATTTGCCATGTTGGATTTTTACTTTCGATGTGGAGATAATTTTTGTTTTTGCTTTGTAATAGTTTGACGTTTTGTCCATCGACAGGAGTGCCTTGTAGGGCGGCTTGTTTCTGTACTTGTCCAAAACTACTCATAAGGCTTTTTTCATGCTCCAACGGCTCGAGGGAAAAGCTGGATTGTTTTTTTTGTTCCGGGATCTTAGCGCTGAGTTCCTGTATTCGCTTTAACTTTTCCAGTTTGTTCAGAAAATCGTAAACAGGCTTGAATCCGGAAAACAGCGTTAAAACGATTGGCGCGGAAGGAAGAGTCTCGTTTATCAGCTTTTCATAGCCGGTCAATAGCTGGTAAAGGCGCTCTCGTTCTTGCTTGCTTATTTTGACAGCAATGGCGGAAGATTGAAGCGGTGGCAACAGGGCCGAAACATCGAGCGCGATTTCGGTTCTATAGAGGGGGCGGTTGGTTTGTGTGATTTGATAAGGCACGCCTTTTCTATAGTTCCAAATATAGCGGCAGGTTCCGCTTTTTTCCTGTGCAAACTTCAGTAAATCGGAATATTCGTTGGCAAACGCAAACAAGGCCTGGTGATCGGTGGGAACTTGTTGATGAAATGCCGTCAGTGTGAAGAGCAAATTGCGTTTAATGACTTGTTCGATCGAAGATTGATGCCTGAATTCCGAAATCTTGTTGGCGATATCTTCTTGCAAACCAGTGTTGTTCTGAGCGAAAGTAAATAATTCTCCACTTTTGTTCCACAAAGTTTCCGAGGGCAGTTCGTGAAACAGGTTGCTTAGGCGGAGATACTGGCCGGTCAGTTGCAAGGCAAAATAGACCGCCTGGAGCTTCTGCGGAATAGAGAGATGTTCGCTTTCCAATAAGCTATGGAAGGCCAAGGCCAGGTTTCTCAGCAATTGCAGGCTAAGTTTGGCGATTTTTGCCGTCTTATTTTTTTGTGGTCCCGGTTTTAACAAGGCGGCCAAGGCATTGGCTAGATGCAATGTTGTTGGCATCAGCTTCATTAGCAATGGAAAAACCAAAGTATGTTCGCAGCCCGCCTTCCTTAATTGGTTGATGGCCTGGTTAAGTTGGCTGCCTGCATTGACGGGAGGTAGCGCACTGATTGACTCGAGCCAAGCACTGAGCGATTCGATATTTAAGTAAAAGGGCAGTGAACGATCCGCTGACATCGATATTCGTTAAAAGTAATCTTGGGAGTGCAACTAAGTTTAGTTTATTTGTGAGCCATTTCTGAGAATAGCTTGGCAATAACTATAAATCAGCTTGCTTAACAAAGCGTTAATTTGTTTGGCGCACCCGCGACCTCCCGAACCAATTTAGGCACCAAATAGCCCGGTAGCCTTGTTTTGATTTGCTTCATCAGCAAGCGGGCCGGCTGTTCGTCCACGTTGAAATGGGCGGTTCCTGCGGCCTTGTCGAGCAAGTGTAGGTAATAAGGCAGCACGCCTATTGCGAACAACCGTTCGTTGAGTTGACATAACGCCTCTGCCGAGTCATTGACTTCTTTTAGGAGAACGCTTTGGTTTAATAAGGTAGCGCCATGTTGTTTTAATTCGCGGCAAGCTTGTTCGACCGACCGGCTTAATTCACGGGCATGGTTGGCATGGATCACGACGACGATTTGTTTTTGATTGTGCTGAAGGCAGGTCAGCAGCTCAGGGGTGACCCTTGCGGGCAAGACCACCGGCAAGCGGCTGTGAATACGGATGCGCTTAAGATGAGGGATTTGATCCAGTTGCTGGATTAACGTGGCGAATTTTTCGTCATTGATAAGCAGTGGATCACCGCCACTGAGGATGATTTCGCTGATATCTGTCCGAGCATTCAGGTATGCCAGGGCCTTGGCTTGCCGCTGCGGCGTCAATTGAACCTGGTTATAAGGGAAGTTGCGCCGGAAACAGTAACGACAATTAATCGCACAAGCACCCGTCAAGACAAGCAAGGCTCTTCCTTGGTATTTGTGGAGTACTCCCGCTTCGGCGACGGCGGCCATGTCGCCTACCGGGTCGGCGACAAAGCCGGGCGCATCGAACAATTCTTGTTGGACAGGCAGGATTTGCCGTAACAAAGGGTCGTTGGGGTTCCCCTTTTCCATGCACTCGACAAAGCTTAACGGCACCTTCAAGGGGAACGTCTTGCTGTTCGCAATGATCGGGAGTTCCCCGACGGCGATATCCAAATGACGGCATAAGCTTTCGATGTCGCCGAAGCCTTCGGCGAGTTGTTTGTGCCAGTTGTTGTGTTGCGATTGTTTCAAAATTATCCGTAGTGAGGCTGAAAAAGGCATAAATGGTAGCCAATATTCCTATCAAAATACATATCCTTTATAATGCTTGAGATTATTGTTTGTTCACACGAGGAAAAAATGGCTAGTTATAGCACCAACGAATTTAAGGGCGGTTTGAAGATCATGTTGGATGGAGATCCCTGCTCTATCATCGAAAACGAGTTCGTCAAGCCGGGCAAAGGACAAGCGTTCAACCGGGTGAAAATCAGGAACCTTAAAACCGGGCGTGTGATTGAGCGTACCTTCAAGTCGGGTGAATCAGTCGAGGGAGCCGATGTTGTCGAAGTCGAGATGCAGTATCTGTACAACGACGGCGAGTTCTGGCATTTCATGGCGCCCGATACCTTCGAGCAATATCAGGCCGATGCCAATGCGGTAGCTGACGCCGCAAAATGGTTGAAAGAACAGGATATCTGTACGATGACCTTGTGGAATGACTCTCCCTTGTCTGTCATGCCGCCGAATTTCGTCGAATTAACCATTACCGAAACCGACCCCGGTCTAAAAGGCGACACCTCTGGCGGCGGCGGCAAGCCGGCCACATTGGAGACCGGAGCGGTGGTGCGCGTGCCGTTGTTCGTGCAAATCGGCGAGCTGATCAAGGTCGACACCCGCACTGGGGAATATGTTTCCCGTGTAAAAGAATAGTGACACCGGCCAATTGGCGGCCGAGCTGCGATCTGCGGCAATTGCGCTTCCGCGCGCAATTGCTGGCGGCCATCAGGGATTTTTTTCAAAGCCGGAACGTCATGGAAGTCGAGACGCCATTGTTATGCCATGCCACCGGCACCGATCCACAACTCGATTTCTTTCGTTCGCGTTTCAATTTTTTGCCGTCGCGGCCTACCTTGTTTCTGCAAACCTCGCCGGAATTCGCGATGAAGCGTTTGCTGGCAGCAGGAAGCGGGTCGATTTATCAAGTCTGCAAGGCTTTCAGAAATGGCGAGAGCGGACGTTATCATAATCCCGAATTCACCATTTTGGAGTGGTATCGAGTCGGCTTTCGTTTGACCGACCTGATGAATGAAGTCGCCGATTTGTTGATGGGGCTTTTAAGTCCCCATCTCTCCTTGCAGTCGGTGCAGATTGTTAGCTACCAGGATATTTTTGTCGCTAATACCGGCTTGGATCCCTTGTCTTTTCAGCGCCGGCGTTACGAACAGTTTGCGCTGCGAAACAATATGCCCGAGGCGATAGACATATGCCAAGACGATCATGCCATGTGGCTGGACTTGATCTTTAGCCTTAAGGTGCAACCTGAACTGGGCAAGGATTCGGTTTGTCTGGTGCATGGTTATCCGGCCATTCAATCGTCTTTGGCCAGAATCAAGGAAGACGATTCCCGCGTGGCGGAGCGGTTCGAGGTGTTTGTCAAAGGCATGGAATTAGGCAATGGCTTCTTTGAATTGGCGGATGCTTCCGAACAGGAAAAACGCTTTGATAAGGAAATTGTCGAACGCCAGGTACGGCAATTACCGACGGTGGAGAAAGATGAGCGATTTTTGGCGGCGTTAAAACATGGATTACCCGATTGCAGTGGGGTGGCTATCGGTCTCGATAGGCTGTTAATGATTATCAGTGGAGTCGAGACCATCGACGAGGTGCTGGCTTTTCCGATTGCCAGAGCTTGATTGCAACCGTTATTTAGCTTCGGCAATCCTGAAAGCGAACCTCGGCATGATATAATTTTCGCCATTTAATTTAACCGGTAACCCTTTGTGAAAAAGAAACATATTTTTCCATTCCTGATGTTGGCGGCAATGGCCGTGCCGGCGCTGAAAGCCGCCGACGGCTTTGTCGTTGAAGATATTCAGGTCAGGGGGTTGCAAAGGATATCGGCGGGCACGGTTTTTAACTACCTCCCTGTCAATATCGGTGAAAATTTTACCTCGGATAAAGCCGGGCCATCGATCAGGGCGCTTTTTCAAACCGGTTTTTTCAAGGATATTTCCTTGGAACGGGAAGGGAATACGCTGGTTGTCAATGTGGTCGAAAGACCTTCGATCGCCAAAATCATTTTCGAAGGTAACAAGGACTTAAGCACCGAAGATTTGAAAAAGGCCTTGGATTCGATCGGCTTGTCCGAGGGTAAGGTGTTTAATCGCCTGGTGTTGGAAAAAGTCGAACAGGAATTAAGGCGGCAGTATTTCAGTCACGGCAAATATGGCCTGAAAATCGAAACGAGCGTCACCAATCTGACTCGTAATCGGGTCGGTATCCATATCAAAATCTCCGAAGGCCGTGTCGCCAAAATCAAGCAAATCAACATCGTCGGCAACAAGGTGTTCGATAAGCAAGATCTGATCGACGAGTTCGAATTGAGCACGACCAATTGGCTGTCTTTCTATACCAAGGACGATCAGTATTCGAAGCAAAAGTTGTCTGCCGATTTGGAGCGACTGCGTTCCTATTATCTGGATCGGGGCTATATCAATTTTGCCATCGAATCGACCCAGGTAGCGATCACGCCGGACAAAAAGGAAATTTACATTACGATTAATGTCAAGGAAGGCGACCTCTACACCCTGGAGAAAGTCAAGGTCACCGGTAATCTGATCGTGCCGCCGGAAGAATTGATCAGTTTGGTGCAGGTTGGACCGGGCGAGATTTTTTCCAGAAAAAACGCGACCCAGACCTCGAAGGCGATTTCCGATCGTCTGGGAGATGAAGGCTATGTGTTTGCCAATGTCAACATGGTTCCCGAAATTGATGAGGAGCAAAAGACAGTCGACATGACGTTTTTCGTCGATCCCGGCAAGCGCGTCTATGTGCGCAGAATCAATATGCGCGGCAATACCAAAACGCGCGATGAGGTGCTGCGCCGGGAAATGAGGCAAATGGAATCTAGCTGGGCGTCGACCGCTAAGATCGAGCGTTCCAAAACCCGACTGGAACGGTTGGGGTATTTCGAAGAAGTCAATGTGGAAACGCCGCCGGTCGTCGGTACGGCCGATCAAATCGACGTTAATTATTCGGTCGTGGAGAAATCATCGGGTAACTTGTCGGCGGGTGTCGGTTTCTCGCAAACCCAAGGGATCGTTTTCAATGCCAACGTCTCCCAGGACAACGTATTCGGTTCCGGCAAACGGGTGAACCTTGCATTCAATAACAGTTCGATCATCACCCAATACAGCTTTGGCTATTTCGATCCTTATTTCACCCTCGATGGCGTCAGCATGGGCTACGATATCGGATATAGCGCGCGCGACGCCAATCAGGCCAATATCTCCAATTATTCGACCGACGTCATCAATACCGGTTTCAATTTTGGTATTCCGCTGAACGAATACGACCGTTTGCGCTTCAATATCGATCTGAAGCATACCAAATTGAATACCTCGTCGTATTCGTCAAATGAAATCGTCGATTTCGTGCAGAACGAAGGTGAAAAGTTCCTAACGCTGGCGACGTCGGTGGGATGGACCCATGATACCCTGAACCGGGCCATTTTCCCCAGCGAAGGCGGTCAGCAACGCTTGTCGGCGTTGGCGACCATTCCGGGCAGCGACCTGGAATATTACAAGATCGCGTACAAGCACCAACAGTATTTTCCGTTGTCCAAAGACTTTACCTTCCGGCTGTTAGGCGAATTGGCCTATGGTGACGGCTATGGTAAAACCGGCAGTCTGCCGTTTTTCGAACATTATTATGCCGGCGGCGTGCAATCGGTCAGGGGTTACAACCAGAATACCCTGGGACCGCGAGATTCGAATAACAGGCCGTTCGGCGGTTCCAGTAAAATCGTGGGCAAGGCCGAGTTGTTTTTTCCGGTGCCTTTCATGGAGGAAAGCAAATCCATCCGCTTAGGTTCTTTTTTCGATGCCGGTACCGTAAGCGACAGCTTCAAGATCGACAATATGCGTTATTCGGTTGGCTTGTCCGGCGAGTGGTTGTCCCCATTCGGCGCATTGGCGGTCAGTTTTGCCGTGCCGCTCAATTCCGATAGCCAAGATGATACGCAGGCCTTTCAGTTTTCATTCGGTTCAGGATTTTAGTTTAGTTTGGCCGAGTTTTACCCTATAATCGTCAGAATGATTGATTGAAATATCAATAATATCGGGTTTCTTATGAAAGACGCATTTGTTAAGCAGGATGTTGATTTTTTTCAATGTGTCCCGAACAAAAAGTTGATTAATAAGTTTTGTTTAGCGAGGGATCTTTTCCATCGGAAAAGGTTGTTTGCGTGCATGGCCTGGTCGGCTTTTGGTTTTCTCGGCAATTTTCGAAACTTTGCCGAACAGAATTATATAAACCTAACTGGAGATGGTTTTAATGATGAAAAATAAAATTGCTTTGTTTCTGGCGTTGATGTTTTCCGCGAATTTATGTTTCGCTGAATTAAAAATCGGTTTCGTAAATGTCGCCAAGGTTTTGGAGAAGGCGCCGCAAGCGGCCAAGGCAAAAGAGCGGCTGGAGAAGGAGTTTTCACCGCGTGACAAGCATCTGGTGGCGCAACAAAAAGAAATCAAGGCGCTGGAGGAAAAACTGGCGCGCGATGCCTCGGTGATGGGCGAGTCCGAACGCCGTAAACTGGAACGCGACATCATTGGCAAAAAAAGAGAGGCCAAACGTTCGCAGCAGGAATTCAGCGAAGATTTCAATATGCGCAGAAACGAGGAATTAGGTAAGTTGCAGCGCCGTATCGTCGAAGCGATCAGGGCTTTGGCCAAGGAAGAAGGTTTCGATTTGTTGCTGACGGACGGTGTTATTTATGCCGGTGAGCAAATCGATGTGACCGAGCAAGTCCAAGAAAAACTGGCGAATCTGTCGGATTGATACTTTAGAGCAAGAAGACAGCAGATATGGCCGGACAATTAGATATATTAGAAATCCAGGAATTTTTACCGCATAGATACCCTTTTTTATTGGTTGACAAGGTCATCGAATGCGAACCGGGGAAGCGGTTATTGGCGGTAAAAAATGTCACTTATAACGAGCCTTTTTTTCAAGGCCATTTTCCTCATGTGCCTATTTTTCCTGGGGTATTGATCATGGAAGCCTTGGCGCAGGCTACCGGCCTATTGGCATCGCAGACGGATGAAAGTCTTGGCAAGGGAATGACGTATTACCTCGCCGGCATCGACAAGGCCCGTTTCAAACGGCCGGTCGGTCCCGGTGACCAGTTAACGCTGGAAGTCACTTATGTCAGAAGCAAGCGCAATATCTGGACCTTCGATTGCCGGGCCGAGGTCGAAGGCGAGCTGGCGGCCAGTGCGCAAATCATGTGTGCGGCGGCGGTGGAATAGTGATAGATCCTAAAGCAGTCGTCGATGTCAATGCGGAAATCGCCGATGACGTTCAAATCGGTCCTTTCTCCGTCATCGGGCCGGACGTTCAAATCGATTCCGGCACGGTCATCGGTCCGCATGTCGTGATTAAGGGTCCGACCGCGATCGGCAAGGATAATCACATCTATCAATTCGCCTCGATCGGCGAGGACCCCCAGGATAAGAAATATGCCGATGAAATAACGCGCCTGGAAATCGGCGACCGTAACACCATCCGCGAATTCTGCACCATGCACCGGGGGACCCAACAGGACCAGGGGCTGACCTTGATCGGCAGTGAAAACCTGTTCATGGCTTATACTCATGTCGCCCATGACTGCGTCATCGGCGATCATGTCATCATGGCCAATGGCGCTTCCATTGCCGGCCATGTACACATGGGCGATCATGCCATATTAGGCGGCTTTACCCTGGTGCACCAATTCACCCAGATTGGCGAATATAGCTTTTCCGCGATGGGTAGTGCGATTACCCAGGATATTCCGCCTTATGTCATGGTCGGAGGGCGTCCGACGCGGCCGCATGGGATTAATTCCGTTGGCATGGAGCGCAATGGTATTTCCCCCGAAGTGATCCGGCAGATTCGCAAGGCCTATAAGATTCTTTACAAAATGAATCTGCGCCTCGAGGATGCCATCGAGGAAATCGAAGATTTGGCGGGGGAGAGCAACGAACTTTCAAATATGGTCAGCTTCTTGCGCAACGTGACCCGGGGCATCTTGCGCTGAGTCGTGCTGGCCGGAATCGATGAAGTAGGCCGAGGCTGCATCGTTGGCCCCGTCGTGGCGGCCGTCGTAGTGTTGCGTCCCGGCAAACCGATTCCCGGCTTGACCGATTCGAAAAAACTGACGCCCAAAAAGCGAGAAATTTTTTGTGAATCCATCAAGGGATCAGCTCTCGCCTGGGCCGTGGGTCGGGCCGAAGCCAGTGAAATCGATCGACTGAACATCTTGCAGGCATCGTTATTAGCAATGAAGCGGGCTTATACGCAACTTTCCCTGCCGATCTCCAAGGTTTTAGTCGACGGAAAATTCTATCCCGACATTGCCTGCCCCGGCGAAACCGTCATTCAGGGCGATTTGACCGTCGCCGAAATTTCGGCGGCTTCGATATTGGCCAAGGTCGCCAGGGACGAGGAAATGCAGGTCCTGGACCGGCTCTATCCGGGCTATCAATTCGCCGGCCATAAAGGCTATCCGACCAAACTGCACTTGCAAATGCTTCATCAATTGGGCATCACCCCACAACATCGTAAATCCTTCGCTCCGGTAAAAAAACTGCTGGTTGATTAAACACACTGCTGGCGCGGCTCTTTATGAATCCTTCGTTCATTCATTTACGCATACATTCCGAATTTTCGCTGGTCGACGGTATCGTCAGAATCAAGCCGTTGGTACAAAAACTGGCCGACTTTGCCATGCCGGCGGCGGCGTTGACCGAGCATTCCAATTTATTTTCGCTGGTAAAATTTTATCGCGCGACGCAAGGGCAGGGCATCAAGGGGATCGTCGGCGCCGATATTAATATCTACAATCCCGAGGAGCCGGCTACGCCCTACCGGATGACGTTATTGGCGCGAAATGGTCGTGGCTATGTCGTCTTGACCGAATTGATCTCGAGGGCGTATCAGGAGGGGCAGCATCTCGGCATACCGATGGTGCGGAAGGAATGGATAGAGCAAAACCACGACGGTTTGATCGCTTTATCGGGGGCGCTGGAAGGCGACATCGGGCAGGCCTTGCTGATGGAAAATCGGGAGTTGGCGGAGCAACTGGCCGCCTATTGGTCGGGCTTGTTTCCGGATTGTTTTTACTTGGAACTGCAGCGCGTCGGTAAAAACGACGAGGAGCGCTATATTCAGGCGGCGGTCGAACTGGCGCTGAATTGGGCGCTGCCGGTGGTTGCCACCAATGACGTCCGCTTCCTTAAGCAAGAAGAATTCGATGCCCACGAAGTCAGGGTGTGCATTCACCAAGGCCGGGTGCTCGACGACAATCGTAGGCCACGAAACTATACCGAACAGCAGTACTTGCGTAGCGCGGAGGAAATGCAGGAACTGTTCGCCGATATTCCCGAGGCGCTGGAGAACACAATCGAAATCGCCAAACGATGCAATGTGCAATTGACGCTGGGAAAGAATTATCTACCCGATTTTCCAGTGCCCGAAGGCATGACGTTGGACGACTATTTCAAGGCCGCGTCATGGCAAGGGTTGGAAGAACGCCTTCGGCAACATCCGCCGGTCGGCAAAGGAACGCCGGAGGAAAATCGCAAGGTTTACGAGGAACGTCTCGAGGTCGAGCTCAATGTCATCACCCAGATGGGGTTTCCCGGCTACTTTATGATCGTGGCCGACTTCATTCAATGGGCCAAGAACAATGATATTCCGGTCGGACCCGGCCGGGGATCCGGGGCCGGGTCATTAGTCGCCTATGCCCTAAAGATCACCGACCTCGATCCGATCGAGTTCGATCTGCTGTTCGAGCGCTTTTTGAATCCTGAACGGATATCGATGCCCGACTTCGACATCGACTTTTGCATGGAGCGCCGCGACGAAGTGATCGACTACGTCGCCCGCCATTATGGCCGGGATCACGTCTCCCAGATCATCACCTATGGATCGATGGCGGCCAAGGCGGTGGTGCGCGATGTCGGCAGGGTGCTGTCGTTTTCTTATGGGTTCGTCGACCGGCTGGCCAAATTGATTCCGTTCGAGATTGGCATGACCTTGGAAAAGGCCTTGAAGGAAAGCGCCGAATTGAAGGAGTTGTACGACAGCGAGGAAGATGTCAAAACCTTGATCGACATGGCGCGCGCATTGGAAGGCATTTCCCGCAACGCGGGCAAACATGCCGGCGGGGTCGTGATATCGCCCAGCAAGTTGACCGATTTCACGCCGGTGTATTGCGAACAAGGCGGCGGCAACCTGGTGACCCAGTTCGACAAGGATGACGTCGAGGCGGTCGGCCTGGTCAAGTTCGACTTCCTCGGCCTGCGGACGCTGACGATCATCGATTGGGCCCTGCAGACCATCAACCAGAAAAAACAGGAGCAGGGCGAGGAGCTTGTCGATATCAGCAAAATCCCTCGGGATGACAAGCCCAGTTACGAACTGCTGAAAAACGCCCAGACCACCGCGGTATTCCAGCTGGAATCGCGGGGCATGAAGGAGTTGATCAAGAAACTGAAACCGGACTGTTTCGACGACATCATCGCCTTGGTGGCCTTGTTTCGTCCCGGTCCGCTGGAATCGGGCATGGTGGACGACTATATCAACGTCAAGCATGGCGCCAAGGCGGAATACGCCCATCCCCTGCTGGAACCGATCCTGCAGCCGACCAACGGCGTTATCCTGTACCAGGAACAGGTTATGCAGATCGCCCGCGACATGGCCGGTTATACCTTGGGCGGCGCCGACATGCTGCGGCGGGCGATGGGCAAGAAAAAGCCCGAGGAAATGGCCAAACAGCGGGAGATCTTTACCGAAGGGGCGATCAAAAACAATATCGACGAATCCATCGCGACCTATATCTTCGATTTGATGGAGAAATTCGCCGGTTACGGGTTCAATAAATCGCACTCGGCGGCCTATGCCCTGGTGGCTTACCAGACGGCATGGCTGAAAGCGCACTATCCGGCCGCTTTCATGGCGGCGGTGATGTCGTCGGACATGGACAATACCGATAAAGTGGTGGTCCTGATCGAAGAATGCCGGCAGATGAAATTGACCGTTCTGCCGCCGGACATCAATAGTTCCTCGTATCGCTTTACTGTCAACGATGACGGGCAGATCGTTTACGGTATCGGTGCGATCAAGGGCGTCGGTGAAAACGCTATCGAGGACCTACTCAAGGAGCGCCAAGCCAATGGCCCCTTTATTGGCTTGTATGATTTTTGCAAGCGGGTCGATCTGCGCAAGGTCAATCGTCGCGTGTTGGAAGCCTTAATCAGGGCGGGCACGTTCGATTCCATTAACGACAACCGAGCCGCGCATCTGGCCGAGCTGACCACGGCGTTGAGGGTGGCCGAGCAACACGGCAAGATGAGTCAAACCGGTCAGAACGACCTGTTCGGCTTGGCGGTGGAAGTGGAAAGTTCCGACGACGATGCCGAAGCCTATACCAATACCGTTGAACCTTGGACGGAAAAAGAACGGCTGGAGGCGGAAAAGCAAACGCTAGGCTTGTTTCTGACCGGCCATCCGATCGACGAATACGAAGCCGAGTTGAAGCATATCACCCATGGCACCATCGCAAATTTGCTGGATGATGCGGAAAGGTCCAAAGGAAAAATGGAAGGGCGGGTGGCCGGCCTCGTCATCGAAATGAGAACGCGCCAGACCAAACAGGGCAAGATGATGGGGTTCGCAACGCTCGACGACCGCACCGGCCGCCTGGAGGTGGCCGCGTTCAGTAAGGTCTATGAGCAATTTCGTGACATCATGGCGAAAGACGCCTTGCTGGTGGCGGAGGGGGGGATGAGTGTGGATGATTTTTCCGGCATGTTGCGAGTCACAGCCGAGAAAATGTATACCTTCGAACAAGCCAGGGAAATGTTTGCCCGCAGTATCCAGTTAACCTGGCGCAGTGACGGTATCGCCGATCAAGCGATTTTTTGCCAGGGATTGACGGAAATTCTCAGGCCCTATTGCGGCGGTACCTGTCCGGTCGTGATCCGGTACCGTTCGCGACAAGCCAAGGCAACCATTCAACTAGGCAACGAATGGCGCGTCTCTCCAAGCGATGAATTATTGCTGCGGTTGCGGAGGTTTTTGAACGACAAGCAGGCGGTCGAGGTCTGTTACCGTTAGCTGCCCCGAATAGAAACCGCTCGAATTCGGTTTAGCAAAGCCCGAGGTTACCGGGCGTTGACTCCGCATGTCGCCGGGAAATCATACCGGCGGCATGCACTTTCGCCTTCAACGCAGTCATATATCGAACTCAGGTTAACCAACGCCTTCTAGCGTGTTTCCGGTTTCCGCATCGAAAAGATGGATCTTGTCAGCGGTTAGCCTGAGAGGCAGCGATTCGCCTGGTTTTACCATCGTCGCCGGATCGAGCCTCGACACCAACGTGACGCGGCCTGGAGCAAACAGTTGTTGCGCTGCGGCGCCCGCCATTGCCGTGACAACGGTATCGGAATAAACAAACAGTTCGGCGCCCAGCCATTCGGCGACATCGATATCGGCCGCAAAAGTGATGCTGCGTTCATGATAATCTTGTCCCGAAACCAGGCTTACGGCTTCGGGACGGAAGCCGGCGATGACATGGCCATTCCCAAGTCCGCCGCGGTCGGGCAGTGCCACTTCGCCGAACGGCAATAGCAATCGGCCGTCCTCGATCCGGCCCGGCACGAAGTTCATGCCCGGCGAGCCGATGAAACCGGCGACGAACAGGTTGGCCGGACGGCGGTACAACTCTCGGGGCGTACCGACTTGTTGTACGACGCCGCCATTCAATACGGCGACGCGGTCACCCAGGGTCATGGCCTCGGTTTGGTCGTGGGTGACATAGATCATCGTCGTCCCCAGCCTTTTCTGCAAACGACCGATTTCTCCGCGCATTTGCACCCGCAGCCGGGCATCGAGATTGGACAGCGGTTCGTCCAGCAGGAACGCGACCGGGTTCCTGACCAAGGCTCGCCCCATCGCCACCCGCTGCCGCTGGCCGCCGGACAGGGCGGCGGGCCGGCGTTCCAACAGCTCGGTCAACTCCAATAGCTCGGCGGCTCGCTCGACCTTTTGCCGGATTTCGCGGTTGGGCAGCTTAGCCAGCTTAAGCGGGAAAGCGATATTGTCGCGTACCGTCATGTGCGGATAGATCGCGTAGCTCTGGAAAACCATCGCCATGTTGCGGTCCTTCGGATCGAGTTCGTTGACCCGGCGGCCGTCGACCCGGATTTCGCCGGAACTGACATCCTCCAGGCCGACGATCATGTTCAATAATGTCGATTTGCCGCAGCCGGAAGGACCGACCAGGATAAAAAATTCACCGTCGCGGATCATCAGGCTGGTTTCTTGCAACACCCGGGTAGCGCCGGGAAACTGTTTGCTGACCCGGTCGAGCACGATTTCCGCCATAATGACTCCTTAACCCTTGACCGCGCCGGCGGTCAGGCCGGCGACGATGCGTTTTTGAAACAGCAAGACGATGACGACGACCGGTAGCGTCACGACCACCGAAGCCGCCGCGATCGAGCCGGTCGGCTGCTCGAATTGCGAGCTGCCGGTGAAAAAGGCGATCGCGGCCGGCACGGTGCGGGCGGCATTGGTCGAAGTCAGCGAGGTCGCGAACAGAAAATCGTTCCAGGCGAAGATAAAGACCAGGATCGCGGCCGTAAAGACGCCGGGCGCCGCCAGCGGGACGATGATGTGGACGAAGGCCTGAAACGGCGTCGCGCCGTCGATGCGCGCGGCCTTGTCGAGGTCCCAGGGCAGTTCGCGGAAAAAAGCCGACAAGGTCCAGATCGCCAGGGGCAGGGTGAAGGTCATGTAGGGGATGATCAACCCGGCCCAAGTATCGTACAGACCGACGGTGCGCCACAGATTGAACAGCGGGCCGATGAGCGATACCGGCGGAAACATCGAGACCGCCAGCACGCCCCCCAGCACCAGCTTCTTGCCGGGAAAATCCAGGCGCACGACGGCGTAGGCGGCGAACAGCGCCAATACGATCGATAAGGCGGTCGCGATCAGGGCGATGCCGAAGGAATTCCATAGCGCCGCCGGAAACTGGGCGTCGGCGAAGATGGCGCGATAGTTGTCGAAGGTGACGGGTGACGGGAAGAAGCGGCGGTCGTTGAGGTCGGCGGGGCGTTTCAGCGACAGCGAGACGATCCAGGCCACCGGAATCAGAGCATAGGCCACGACTGCCGCGCCGAAAACGCTCCAGAAAAAGTCTTCTCGCCTGTTGCGCAGGGTCATTGTCCCCCCGAACGGGTCAGCGGCGCGGAGAAGCCCTTGATGAACAGCAGCGCTATGAGCAGCACGCCGAGGAATATCAGTACCGATACCGCCGAACCTAGCCCCAGGTTGAGGCGGGCGATCAGGACGTTGTAGCCGACTATCGACACCGTTTCGGTATCGGCCGCGCCGCGGGTCTGGATGTACACGGTATCGAAGATGCGAAAGGCATCCAGCGTGCGGAACAACAGTGCGACCAGGATCGTCGGTTTCATCAACGGCAGGGTGATCTTGACGAAGCGTTGCCGGGCCGTGGCGCCGTCGACCCGAGCTGCCTTCAGCAAGTCCTGCGGGATTAGGGTCAAACCCGCCAACAGCAGTAGGGCCATAAACGGAGTGGTTTTCCAGATTTCGCTGAAGATGATGACGAAGAATGCCGACCAGCGTTCGCTCAACCAAGCCTGGTCCAGGTTCAACAGGGCATTGACGAAGCCGGTGGTCGGATCGAAGGCGAATTTCCAGGCCAGCGCTGCCACCACGGTGATCATCGCATAGGGGATCAGGATCACGGTGCGGATGGTTCGGCGTCCCATAGTCGCCTTGAACATCAGTAAAGCCAGCGCGAAGCCCAATACCAGTTCCAAGCCGACCGAGCCTAGGGTGATGATCAAGGTATTGCTCAGTGCCCGCCACCAGACTTCGGAACCGAGCACGCTGGCGTAATTGGCCAGACCGACGAACTGGCTTTGTTCCGGGAAACGCAAATCGAAGCGGTGCAGCGACAGCCAGAAGGCGTTCAGAATCGGATAGCCGGTCACCAGCAGCATCGCCAATACGGCCGGTGCGCACAGCAGCCAGCCCAGACGCCGCTCGGCCCTGGAACGCCCCGTCAAAACAGGCCCTCCGAGCGCAATGCCCGCTGCACGGCTCGGCGCAAGCGTAGGCCGTCGGTTTCGGGATCGATGTCCGCCAGCGGGTGCAGGGTGTGGCTGATGGCCAGCGAGATATCGTTATAGACCGGGGTCTGCGGCCGTTGCACCGCGTCCAGCAGCGTTTCCAGCAAGGTGTCGGCCATCGGGAAGCGTTGTCTCACTGCGGGCGTTGAATACAACGCCCGCAACGTCGGCGGCAGTCCGCCCTTGCGGGCGGCGAGCTTTTGATTATCCGCCGCCGTGAGGCAGGTGACCGCCTCGAATGCCATTTGCGGATGGCGACTGTAGGCGCCGACCGCGAGATTGATGCCGCCGATCGTGACCCGGCTCGGTTGCCCCGCTATCACCGACGGCCAGCGCGCCCAGGCCATATTTTTAGCGATGTCGGGCGCATTCTGCCGGGCGCTGGGCCAAACGAAGGAATAGTTAACCATGAAAATGGGGTTGCCGGTTTCGAAGGCGAGACGGTTCTGGTCTTCCCGGGAAACCGCCAGGCCCGGGTCGGCGGCCGGCGAGGTGGCGATGCGACGCAACAGGGACAAAGTCTTGTGGGTCGCTTGCCGTTCCAGGGACACGCTGTTGCCGTCGCTGGCGAGGACGCTGCCGCCGGCCGAGGCGAGGAGGGAGACGAAGAACACCGTCAGGCCTTCGTAGCGCTCGCCTTGGACTTGAAGGGCGCCAGGCCTGGCGAAGCTTTCGGCCCGCTCGATCATCTCGTCCCAGGTGACGGGCGGGTTCTCGATTAAGTCCTTCCGGTACCACAATAATTGGGCATTGCTGGTGAAAGGCAGGGCCCAGAGCCGGTCATGATAAGTGGCGCTGGTCACGGCCGCCGGCAGCATGCCCTGGGTCGCGTTCGCGGCTGTCGTTTCGGGCCATGGCAAGATCCAGCCGGCCTGGGCGAATTCGGCGGTCCAGATGACATCCATGCCGATGATGTCGATGGCCGGGTCGCGAGCGGCAAGGCGCCTGACCAACTGTTCGCGTTGTTGATCGGCGTCGGACGGTAAAGGGGTGAATTCAATTCGATAACGGCCGTTCGCCTCTTCGCTGCAATGGCGCGCGGCATCCCGAAATGCGCCGGAACGTTCGTCGAACACATACCAGTTCAAGACAGGCTGACCGCTTTGCTGTTGCTGGTCGCAGGCTGCCATGACCAGTACAGCCAAGGGCAAAAAAAGACCGTGTAGGTAAAAAAATTTGGCCAATGTTATTGATCCCGTGCTGGTTGTGTGTACCCAGATACCCGAAATTAAACAAAATATAATACTTGCGTCAAGTAAAGGGTTTACGGGCTATGGTTAAGAACAAGGAAAAAATGACAATCTCGTTACGATCGGTTATAAGGAAGGGTGGAAATTTTCTAATTCCCGGATGAGAAGGCGGTGTCCATGGTCGATATTCCCAGTTTAAGGCGTGAAACCCGCTACGGCATGCCAGCCGCCGATCAAATCCTTTTCAACCGGCATTACGTACTCGGCTATTCCTACTACTTCAGGCAAGCAAAGTGGGCGCTGGAGATCGTCGACCGGGAGTTGATCGACATCGAGCGGGCGGAGAATTTTCGTCCCGATTACCGAATTCCCGAAATGTTCCGAGCCGATCTGGTCGATTATAAAAATTCCGGTTTCGATCGCGGCCATTTAATCGCCAGCGCCAATCAAAGCGAAACAGAAATTCAAAACAGCGAAACCTTTTTACTTTCCAATATGTCGCCGATGGCGCCCCAATTCAATCGGGGCATTTGGAAAAAACTGGAGGATGCCATCAGGGCGCTTAACGCCCAAAAAAAGATATACGAAACCTACGTCATTTGCGGCCCGATATTCGATTTCGATAAGCCGGTGAAACGAATCGGCACGGAAGACCGCAATAAGGTGTCGCTGCCGGTTCCGAACGCTTATTTCAAATCAATATTGACCGAAAACAGCAAAGGCGCTTTGCATATGTGGTCATTTATTATCCCCAATGAAGAAATCGATAAACCGTTAGCGGATTTTCGGGTGCCGGCATCGTTGGCTGAAAGAATGAGCGGAATTCTGTTGTGGAGCAAGTTGGTTGGCGGCAAGATCGAACGCGAAAAAAACAAGATCAGGAAAATGTGGTAATAAGAAAAATGATAACACCTTGTTTGATCGGATTGCGGTCGTATTAAAAAATCCGATTCAAATTACGGTTAGAAAAAATGTTACGCTATAAATCTTCAATTCTGTAACGAGCTGGAAAGAATTTATGCAAATCCCACTACAAATTACATTTCGTGGAATACCAAAGTCTGAAGCGGTGGAAGCCCGAATTCATGAAAAAGTGAGCAAGCTGGAGCAATTTCACTCTGATATCATGAGTTGCAGGGTAGCGGTCGAAGCAGAACATCAACAACATCATCAGGGCAACCTCTACCACATTCGTATCGATCTCACCCTGCCGGGAAAGGAAGTTGTTGTGAGCCGCGAGCATCATGACAAACAAGCGTATGAGGACATATATGTCGCGATACGTGATGCATTTAATGCGGCTGCCAGACAATTGGAAGATCACGTGCGGATTCGGCGAGGCGATGTGAAAAATCACAGTTTGCAACAGACCGGAACGGTCATGCGTTTGTTTCCCGAAAATGATCACGGTTTTATTGAATCGGCGGATGGCCGTGAAATTTATTTCCATCGCAATAGCGTGGTCGGAGATGGATTTGATTCATTGGCCGTTGGAGATCAAATTCGTTATGTCGAAGAAGACGATGATCTCGGCCCGCAAGCCAGCATTCTCTATCCATGATCGACGCTATAGTTTTGCAACAATGCCGTATTTAAGAGGGTAATTTATGAGTGATAATGCTCCCGGACAAAAAACGCCCGAAACATTGCAAACCTTGAAGAAATGGGCCGCGACCGTTTATCTATGTCAGCTACTGACCTTTACGCTGGCAGGTCTGCCTTTGTTGGTGGGGGTGGCGCTTAACTTCCTGAAACGTAACGAAGTGCAAGGCACATGGTTGGAATCCCATTTCGACTGGCAAATTAAAACCGCCTGGGTGGTCTTGGCGGGGTTTGCGTTATCTGGACTTACCCTGCAATTCGGTATCGGTTTTATTATCTTGCTGGTAACGGTGGTGTGGATGATATACAGAATTGTCATTGGCTGGTATGCATTGACTGACGGCAATCCCATCAAAAATGACAAGAATTGAATCTCGTTGCCGCTATACGGAACAAGACATCGTTATAGCCGTATCTTCTCGATTTTCTGGCGGTTAATGTTGTCCGGCTGTAAGAGTTTTGGCTGATTCCGGTTTTCATAAAACGGACATAGAACCGCTGTAGGATAGCAGACAGTTATAACTGTCTTGGTCTCGACAATGGAATTGAGTCTGCTCACGCTGAATTTGCATACCTATCAGCAGCATCCTCGTCACTGTCCCTTCGACACGATGCACCAACATGAACGGGAAGCGCAGATCATCGCCGAGGCGATCGCGCATTTGGAGATAGACGTGATCTGTTTTCAAGAGGTTGGGGAATACCTGCACGACCCGGTTACCCGTCCTTATGGCGAGTCTCCCTCGAACATGGCGTTCCGCGTCTGTAATAAATTGCGTCATTGGGGTATCTGGTACCACATTCATCAGGATTGGAGCCATATCGGTTTTTACCGCTGGCGCGAAGGGACCGCCATCTTGAGCCGATACCCGATGCGGCACAATTATTCCGCCTATGTCTCCATGGACCGGCGCAAGGACAACTATATGTCGCGTAATGTCACCATGTCCTGTATCGATGTGCCCTGGTTTGGCCTGCTGCATGTCGCCAATGTCCATTTAAGTTGGGGTCATCACGGTTTTTTCGAGGAATACTGGAACCTGAGGAATCTGATCGAATCCAGGCGGCATTTCGGCATCAGGGCCGATTTGATCGTCGGCGATTTTAATGCGCCGGCCGGCGAACAGGCTTATAACCATATCGTTGGCAACGGTGACTATGTCGATCAATTCCATGAGTTGCATCCTCACCGATTTTACGAGCCCAGTTATCGCGGGCAGATCGATGGTTGGATAAACCATCCTCCCAAGCGCATCGATTATATTTTTAAAGGCAACGGACAGCCTATTCGCGTCAAAACGATGGATTCTATTTTCAATGATGGGTTCTTCCCGGTCGTTTCAGACCATTTCGGTTATTTTGCTCGGTTTGAACTGTATTAATGCGAAGTTCGGCGTCGAGATGACACAACGGGCAAGCGGTGCTTGTATCGGCCTGGTTTGTTCGTTAATCTGGGCTTGGGGCGATAAGCCTTCTAAGGAATGCTTGCGGGTTTGAATCTGTGGCGAGAATTGTTTAGTTTGCAATTGGGCGGCAGATAAAGAAGCGGGAGAGACGGATCTCTGAGTCCGTTAATCCCCGGTATGTCGAATTTGGGTGTTCAGCGTTTTAAATATTCGGCATGAGTCGGTCGATTTCACGGGACGCGTGACTGGCTGCTCATGGCATTTGTCTGATGCTGCACGGCTACATCCCAGTGCCTAAATTCTATAATCGAGGAATGTAGGGCATTGGGGACCTGAGCAACCGATCTCTAAACTCGGCGAAAAATTTTTTCCTTCAGTCTTTCCTATCTTTAGGAGCCAATCATGACTAATGATCTATTCATCGATGATTTGCCCGACAACGAACTGACGCAACTGCATGGTTATTGGCGCGCCTGCAATTATCTAGCGGCCGGCATGATTTATCTGCAGGACAACCCCTTGTTGCGGCAGCCTTTGCAACCGGAACACATCAAGAACCGCCTGCTCGGTCACTGGGGCGCCAGCCCTGGCCTCAGTTTCGTCTACGTGCATATGAACCGGCTCATTAAAAAACTGGATCTCAATGCGATCTTTCTGGCCGGCCCCGGACACGGCGCGCCGGGGGTATTGGCGCCGGTTTACCTGGAAGGCACCTATGCGGAAATTTATCCGAACAAGAGCGAGGACCTCGACGGCCTGCGCCGTTTTTTCAAGGCGTTTTCTTTTCCGGGCGGTATCGGCAGTCATTGCACGCCGGAAACGCCGGGATCGATCCATGAAGGCGGCGAGTTGGGGTACAGCATATCGCATGCTTTCGGCGCGGCTTTCGATAACCCCGATTTGCTGGTCACGGTCGTAGTGGGAGACGGCGAGTCGGAAACCGGGCCGCTGGCGACGTCCTGGCATTCCAATAAGTTCCTGAATCCGATCCGTGACGGGGCGGTGTTACCGGTGCTGCATCTCAACGGTTACAAAATCAACAATCCGACACTGTTGTCGCGGATTTCCTACGAAGAATTGGAGGCCCTGTTCAAGGGTTATGGTTGGACTCCTCATTTTGTCGAAGGTGACGATCCATTAGAGATGCACCGTCAGATGGCGGCGACGATGCATCAATGCGTCGACGAAATCCAGCGGATACAGCAGCAAGCCAGGAGCACGGGCAGCTTCGAACGACCGCGCTGGCCGATGATCGTGCTGCGCAGTCCAAAAGGCTGGACCGGACCGAAGTCCGTCGATGGGCATAAAATCGAGGGATTCTGGCGCGCCCACCAAGTCCCGTTGACGGCGGTCAAGGAAAATCCCGCCCATCTGCAGCAATTGGAAGCGTGGTTGAAAAGCTATGGCCCGGACGAGTTGTTCGATGAAGAAGGCCGTCTGATTCCCGAGTTGAAGGCACTGGCACCGGAAGGCAATCGGCGCATGAGCGCCAATCCGCATGCCAACGGCGGTTTGTTGCGTAAAGCGTTGCGGTTGCCGGATTTTCGCGATTACGCCGTGATCGTCGGCGAACCTGGCAGCACCCAAGTGGAAAACACCCGGCCGCTGGGCGCATTTCTGCGCGACATCATGCAAGCCAATCCCAAGCGTTTCCGCGTGTTCGGACCAGACGAAAACACATCCAACAAACTGGATGCGATTTACCAGGCCAGCAAAAAATTGTGGCTAGCCGATTATTTGCCCGAGGACGAGGATGGCGGCGAATTGTCCCGCGACGGCCGGGTCTTGGAAATGCTGTCGGAACATACCCTGGAAGGATGGCTGGAAGGGTATCTGCTGAGCGGGCGGCACGGTTTCTTCTCGACCTACGAGGCATTCGTCCATGTCATCGATTCGATGTTCAATCAACACGCCAAATGGCTGGATATCAGCGAGGAAATTCCCTGGCGCGCCCCGATTTCGTCGCTGAACCTGTTGATTACATCCACGGTCTGGCGCCAGGATCATAACGGTTTCACCCATCAGGACCCCGGCTTCTTAGACATTGTCGTCAACAAGAGTCCGACGGTGTGCCGGATTTACCTGCCGCCCGATGTCAATACCCTGCTATCGGTGGCCGATCATTCGCTGAAAAGCACCAATTACATCAATGTCATCGTCGCCGACAAGCAGAAGCATCACCAATTTTTGGACATGGATGCCGCGGTCAAGCATTGCACCAAGGGTTTGGGTATTTGGAGTTGGGCCAGTACCGACCAGGGGCAGGAGCCGGACGTCGTGATGGTCGGCTGCGGCGACATCCCCACGCAGGAAGCGCTGGCGGCGATCAATTTATTGACCGAACATTTTCACGATCTGAAAATCCGTTTCATCAACGTCGTCGACCTGTTTAAGCTGCTGCCGGACAGCGAACACCCGCACGGGTTGCCGGACCGCGATTTCGATAGTCTGTTCACCAAGGACAAACCGGTGATTTTCAATTTTCACGGTTATCCGTGGTTGATCCACCGCCTGGCCTACCGCCGCACCAACCACCGTAACCTCCACGTCCGAGGTTACAAGGAGAAAGGCAACATCAACACGCCGCTGGAACTGGCCATCCGCAACGAGATCGACCGTTTCAGCCTGGCCATCGATGTTATCAACCGCGTGCCGCGATTACAGGTCACGGGTGCCCATGCCAAGGAAAAACTGCGCGATATGCAGATAGAATGCAGCCAATACGCTTATCAACACGGCGTCGACAAGCCGGAATTCGCCGACTGGAAATGGTCCGCTCCCGTATGAGCAGCGCCATGCTCTGCAGTTTCATCGTTCCCATGCTCTGCGCACATCGTTATACACATCTCTATGTTAACCGTGTCATTCTGGCAGGGATTCACGCTGGGCTATCCTGCCCAACGCCCTTCTGGTTAATGCAAATCTGTTCCCTACAGATTTGTGCCGGAATCCAGACTACATGTATTTGGCTTGTCATCCTTGACACTGGATACCCGCTCCCGGCGGGTATGACGAGACTTAAGTATAACGATGAGTGCTCTACGTGGGAACGCAGAGCGAACCGCTCCGCGGTTGAGGACGCGGAGCATCCCAGCCCGTGTCCCCAGACAGAACGTAAGAGCTATCTGCTGATTGCCAAGAGCCAAAAACTAACCTTCATTTAATACGATCTGTTCGTCCGGGTTGTCCGCAGTGGCGGCGGTTTGTTCTTTGCTGGTATCGTGCTGCGCATGCGCCGGCTCATGCATCAGGTTACGGATGACCACCGAGGCGCAGACGCCGCCGAAGGCGGCGGGTACATAGGAGATCGTGCCGTAGGCCGATTTCTTGTAATTGCTGCCGTCGGTGAACATCAGCGCGTTCTTGTTGACGGGTTCCGGCGAGAACACCACCTTGACGCCCCGTCTGATGCCGCCTTTACGCAGACGAATGCGGATGAATTGGGCGAACGGGCAACCATAGGTCTTGGAAATGTCCACCACCTTCAAATGCGTCGGGTCCAGCTTGCCGCCGGCGCCCATCGAGCTGATGATCTTCATTTTGCGTTCCTTGGCGGCGCGTATCATATGGATTTTCGGCGTCAGGCTGTCGATGGCGTCGACGATGTAATCGTAGGGCGTATCGAGCAGTGCGGCGGCGGTGTCCGGCGTGATGAATTGGTGGCGGATGTGCAATTTCAAGTCCGGGTTGATTTGCAGCAAACGGTCGCCCATTACATCGGCCTTGGATTGGCCTTCGGTCGTGGCCAGGGCCGGCAATTGCCGGTTGCGGTTGCTGGATTCGACCACGTCGCCGTCGACGATGGTCATTTCGCCGACGCCGGCGCGGCAGATGAATTCGGCGGCGAAAGAGCCGACCCCGCCCATGCCGGCCACCAACACATGCGATTGTTGCAGTCGGGCTAGACTTTCCTTACCTATCAATAATTCGGTGCGCGATAACCAATTTAAATCAGTCATTGAGAAATACGTGAGTAAAATTCCTAACAATCTGTCGCCTCAAGGAGGCGATGGCCAAACCGGTAATTTTAGCCGCGGCGGCATAGATCGCGCTAATAGAAATATCGGCCGCGGCGTCGGTTTCCAGGAACAGGCGGTCCAAGGGCATACGTTGCAGCGTCTTGGCAGCATTGCTTTGCTCGCGCAATAGGGCCTTGCCTAGGGAAAGATAGCAACCCTGTTTGAGCAATTGCTTGGCCAATTCAGGATTGTTGTTGAAGCCGTGGATGATCCAGGGCTGTGAAGTACAGCCTTTTTTCTTGAGTTGCAGCAGTTCGTTGTAGGCCCGTACGCAATGGATCATCAGCGGTTTGCGCCATTGCTCCGCGAGTGTTATTTGTTGCTCGAACAGGGAAATCTGCCGGGCCAGATCGGTCGTAACGGTTTTGTCCAGGCCGCATTCGCCGACGGCCAGTAATTTGGGGTGGTCACGGTAACTTTCCAGTTTTTGTATGGGGTGATCGGGGTTCTGACGTTCGATGAACCAAGGATGGATACCGATGCTGATAAAGCAGTTGGAAGGGATATTCAGTCCATCGGTTTCGCCGGCAAGTTCGTGCGTATCCAAGCTGAGGATTTGTAAATGGGTTGTCTCCCCGACCCGATGACAATGTATATCGATGGGCTGGTCGCGAAATGCAACGCTGTGGGTTTTATCGGTCATGCCTCAATTTTAAAGTCTTTTTGTAGAAATGTATCGGCGCACATTAATGCGGACGAAGTGACAATATTGCAGTTTGTTTAACCGCATCGCTACAATGCTGTGGGCACACATACTTAACATTTACGGGTTATGAAGAAAAAAGCGATTATTTATCTGCATGGATTCAATTCCGCGTCATTGGACCTTGAGGGCAACTTATTGATCAACAAGGACAAGCTGTTGGTGATGCAGGAATTTTGTACACAAAAAGACATCGTGTTCGATGCGCCGAATGTCGACTATCGGGATTTCCAGAACATCGTCGAAGATTTGCTGTTGCAATGGAACCAGTATTTGGATCAGGGCCATGACGTGATTTTCATGGGTTCTTCGATGGGCGGTTTCAGCAGCGAGTATCTGGCGATGAAAACAGGCGCTTGCGCCATCATGATCAATCCGGCGATTACGCCTTCGGAATTGTTGCCGCAATTTATCGGAGTCAACGAAAACTTCGAAACCGGCCAGCCTTATCACTGGGAACAGGAACATTGCGACCAGTACTGGCAATACGAGCAAGAGCTTGCCAACAGTCAGCGCGCCGTGGACAGAACGGTTTTATTGGATATGGCCGACGAATTACTGGATGCCGAAAAAACGTTGGCAAAATATAAAAACATCGCCCGGGTGGTGGCCTATGAAGGCGGTTCGCATGGTTTCGAGCATATGCGGCAGGCTTTGCCGGTCATCGAGCAGGTTGTTTTTTCCGGCGCTTAGTTTCGGACAATTAACGACGTTTAAGCCGGCGGAAAGCCGCCATGGCCAAAGCGGCTGTCAGCAACGGCAACCAAACCCAAACGATCTCGGACGCCAGTACCGCCAGCCCCCGTTTCGACATGAAACGGGAAACACCCAAGGGAGAGACTTCGATGGGTTGTAATGGCGCGAAAAAGCGCTCGGTCGAAAAAGGCCATAAAAAAGCGATGCCGAGACCGCCGTTGGTGAAGGTGTCGAGAATGCCGTGCGAGGCGGTCGCCAGAAACAGAAACCAGAATGCGCGGGCTGCTGTCGTCATCAAAGGCCGGGCCAAGGCCGCGCCCATCACGGCAACAAGCAATGCGAAAAACAATGAGTGGCTGAATCCTCGGTGACCCCATTCGGATGCATAGGGTATGCCGAGGCGGAAAGCCAAAACATCCAGGTCGGGAATGACGGAAGCAATGATTCCAGCCGTCAGCAGGCGTTTTGAAATCATCTCGCGTCCGAGTCCGCAAGCCAAGGCTAGGGGGACTGCGGGGTGGGTTAGAACGGTAGGCAAGGTGGCGCCTTTACAATGATCGTGCGAATAAAAGATTTAAATTAATTATCCATCATAAGGTTTAAACCACCGGCTTTAGCCGGTCAGCTTTAGCTGCGATAATTTGCCCAAGGAGGTGGCGATGGACTATAGATACGGCAGCCATACGGTTTACCAAATTGAGTATCATTTTGTTTGGGTTACGAAGTATCGTTATAAAGTGCTGAAGGATGAAATAGCCGAACGAGTGAGAGACTTGGTGCGGCAGACATGCGAAGCCTTTGAGATACGGATTATCAAAGGTGTCGTGAGCAAAGATCATGTGCACATTTTGGTGAGTGCGCCGCCGACTATGGCCCCAAGCGAAATCATGAGGCGAATCAAGGGACGAACTTCGAGCTATCTGTTCGAAGAGTTCCCGCACTTGAAAAAGCGATATTGGGGTCGACATTTTTGGGCCCGCGGTTATTTTTGCGCCACAGTGGGGCAAATGACTGATGAGATGATAAAGCAATATTTGGAGCATCACTTTGAACCTAATCCAAACGATAATTTCAAGATGGAGCCCGACTAAGACGCGTCGTTTAGTCGACGCGTATCCGGACTTTCAGTCCGTTATTGGAACCCACCCGCTTGAGCGGGTGGTTGTTTAGTCTTCTTCCTGTAACGCTTTTTGCACCGCAGGACGCGCGGAGATTTTTTCCACAAAGCGGGCCAGAGCCGGCCACTTGGCGATTTCCAAATCGACATAACGCCCCCAGCTTAATGCCACAAACAGATAAACATCGGCCACGCTATACTCCTTGCCGAGTAAATACGGTTGCCCGGCCAAGTGATTGGCGGCCGACTTCAGGCGCGTCGTCAATCGAGCGACGGCCGCTTCCTTGACGGCTTCATGCGCATTAGGATCGAACAACGGTGAAAAATTCTTGTGAATCTCGCTGGAGATGAAATTTAGCCATTGTTGTAATAAGTAGCGGTCAAACGTGCCGTTCTCGGGCGCTAGTTTCTTATCGGGGGCCAGATCGGCAAGATATTGCAAGATAACGGGGCATTCGCTGAGCTTGTTGCCGTCGTCGAGCAGCAGCACCGGCACATAGCCATTAGGGTTGATCCGCCAAAAATCTTCGCCTGTTTCGGTCTGTTTGCTTCCCAAGTCGACCTTGATCAATTCGATCGGCAATTCCGCTTCGCAAGCGACGATATGGGGTGATAAAGAACAAGCGCCGGGAGAGTAATAGAGTTTCATGATTGCCTCCGTTGTGTGTTTTTTAATCGAAAACCAATAGGTCCATTTGTACTAAGGTTGAAAAAAATTAGCAATGTAAAATTGGACACGAAACTGAGATTCAGACAGGACGGCAACGGATGCAAGGAGATATGAATACCAGTACGATAAGGTTCGTGGCTAAAAAATGGGCTGGCAATACCAATAGGTGAACAATGCTAAACTAGCAAAGTTAATTAATGTTATTCACATATTCATGCAACTGGTCCGCTGCACGCAGAAACTGCAAAAAGAAATGGGCCTGAAAAAGGCCAACCTGATCGCTCAGGAACCGGACGAAGCCACGCTGGGCTCCTGGCACGCCAATCTGCTGTTTATCAAGCGGCGCAAATGCGTGTTGTTCGTCAACGATAAGACGCTATTCAATTTCATCATTCCCGACCTGAAAAGGGAGCGCATCCGGCAACTCGATACCTTGTTCGGAAACCTGCTGCAATGCGTGTTGGCTGAAGAAGGCTTTGACGAGTCGTTACGGGATCGCATCATGCGGGAATACGAAAACATCGGCTACGCCGCCACCAACAATCGCATTGTGATGGGCTCGATGAATGATCTGGCTTTCCACTATCAGATTCAGATTGAAATGGAGGGGGGTGTGCACAGCCCGATGATTCCTCAAATCATTCATAAGCTCAATCGAATGTCGATGAAGGCCTTGGATTATGACTATCCCATCGTTGCGTTGTACCAGCTGTACGGCTTACAACGAAAGCGTTAGCGGCTATAATCATTCCGGTGTTAAAACTATTCACGGAATGAAACCGTATGCAATCCAACCTGCCAACGCCGGAACCTAAAGCCGGAATAGAAATCGACCAGGAACTGATTAAGCCGATCAGACGCTTCAAGATAGCAAACAGTCTAACCACCGTTGCAAAGAGGATGTCGCACTATGGATAAAAAGCAACTCAGCGAACGCGACATCTGCACCAAATTCATTACCCCCGCCATCGTAAAGGCCGGCTGGCGGCAATCGCAATTTCGAGAAGAAGTGAATCTTACCGACGGTCGGGTGATGGTGCGCCGCAATATCGCGTGGCGCATTAAAAATCCCGACGCCAAAGGCGGACCTAAGCGCGCCGATTTCGTGCTTTACGCCAAGCCCAACGTAGCGATCGCCGTCATCGAAGCGAAGAAGAACACCTTAACCTTAGGCCATGGCATGCAGCAGGCGCTGGTTTACGCCGAGCTGTTGGACGCTCCCTTTGCCATCAGCAGCAATGGCGATGGTTTTTTGTTCCACGACAGAACCGGACTGACCCAGCCGATTGAAAGAGAACTATCCCTCGACGAATTGCCGGGGCCGGAAAAATTATGGTCGTTGTATCAGCAATGGAAGGGCGTAGCCGATCCTAAACTCTTGCCCATTATCGAGCAGCCTTATTACAGTGACGGCAGCGGCAAGGAACCCCGCTATTATCAACGCGTCGCCATCAATCGCGCCTTGGAGGCCATCGCCAAGGGGCAGGACCGCGTACTGCTCGTCATGGCCACGGGCACGGGCAAAACCTACACCGCCTTTCAAATCGTCTGGCGTTTATGGAAGGCCAAAGCCAAAAAACGCATTTTATTTTTGGCGGACCGCAACATCCTGGTGGACCAAACCATGCAACAAGACTTCGCGCCGTTTGGCGAGGCGATGCACAAGGTCGCCAACCGCGAGGCCAAAAAGCATTACGAAATTTATCTAGCCCTCTATCAGGCCGTGACCGGCAAGGATGAATGGAAACAGATCTACCGCCAGTTCCCCGAGGATTTTTTCGATCTGGTCGTGATCGACGAGTGCCATCGCGGCAGTGCGGCGGAAGACTCCGCATGGCGAGAAATCCTCGATTATTTCAAGGGCGCCACCCATCTTGGCCTAACCGCGACGCCGAAGGAAACCAAGGAAGTCTCCAACATCACTTATTTTGGAGACCCGGTTTACACCTATTCACTCAAGCAAGGCATCGAAGACGGTTTTTTAGCTCCTTACAAAGTCATCCGCATCGCTTCCGATGTCGACGCCATCGGTTATACGCCCGAACAAGGCAAAATCGATAAACAGGGTCAAGTTGTGGAACAACGCCAGTACAACACCAAGGACTTCGACCGCAATCTGGTATTGGAACAACGCACCCGCTTCGTCGCCGGTAAAGTGTGGGAATACCTGAAAGCCACCGATCCCATGGCGAAAACCATTGTCTTTTGCGACGATCAGGACCACGCCGAACGCATGCGCCAGGAACTGGTCAAACTGATTCCGGCCGCGGCAAGCAATCGTCGCTACGTCATGCGCATCACCGGCGACGATAACGAAGGCAAGGCCCAGCTTTCTTACTTCATCGATAACGACGAGCCTTATCCCGTCATCGCCACCACCTCAAAACTGTTGTCCACCGGGGTGGACGCCAAGACCTGCAAATTGATCGTGCTCGATCAAAACATCAACTCCATGACCGAGTTCAAACAGATCATTGGCCGCGGCACGCGCTTGCGTGAAGATTACAACAAACTCTATTTCACCATCATGGATTTCAAGGGCGCGACGCGCTTGTTCGCCGATCCGGATTTCGACGGCGAACCGGTGGTGATCTACGAACCAAAGCCGGATGATCCCATTGTGCCGCCGGAAGAACAGGAAGACAACGACGATATGGATACGACGAATAGAGATGATGAAGCATCGACCGGAGACGATGACGACGATGAGTCCGATGCGGGAACGGGCGGCGCCGGTGAAGGCCGAGCCAAATACGTCATCGGCGATGTCAAGGTCAACCTCGCGGTGGAGCGATCGCAATACCTCGATGCGGACGGCAAACTGATTACCGAAGATTATCGCGTCTTGTTGAAAGACCAGATACAGGCATCGTTGCAACACAATTTTGGTTCCCTCGGCGATTTTTTGCGCCGCTGGAATGAAAGCGAACGCAAGCAAGCCATCTTGGAGGAGTTGGCCGAGCACGGCGTGCCGCTCGATGTGTTGCAACAGGCCGTGCCCAACGGCAAAGACCTGGATGCCTTCGATCTCGTCGCCCATGTCGCCTTCAACCAAAAGCCGCTGACCCACCGCGAACGCGCGCAAAAAGTCAAAAAGCGCGACGTGTTCGGTCAATACGGCGAACAGGCCAGGGCCGTATTGGAGGCATTGTTGGATAAGTTCGCTGACCACGGCGTACAGGATATTGAAAACCCAAAAGTGTTAGAATTGCCTCCCTTCGATCAAATGGGCAGCAAGACCCAGATTCGACGAAACATTTTTGGCGGCCTGGAACAATACAACCAGGCCATAAAAACCCTGGAAAACGAACTTTATCGTGATGATCGGTCGGCTTGATCATCGCCTGGTCAAGAGACGAATTAATGAACCTCAGCAGTACCGTAAAAAGCATTCAAGACATCATGCGCAAAGACGACGGCGTCGATGGCGACGCCCAACGCCTGGGCCAGCTCACCTGGATGTTGTTTTTAAAAGTCTTCGATCAACGCGAAGACGAATGGGAAGACGACGCCGCGGAAAACGGCAAAACCTACCGCTCGCCCATTCCGGAGCGTTTCCGCTGGCGCAACTGGGCGGCCTATAAAACCGACCCAGCCGGCAAAAAACAACCGCAAATCGCGGGAAGCGAATTGATCGCCTTCGTCAATAACGAGCTGTTTCCCGCGTTAAAAGACAACATCGACCCTAACGCCAGCAAACAGCACAAAGTCATCAAGCAGGTATTCGAGGACGCCAACAATTACATGAAGTCCGGGCCGTTGATGCTGGCCATCATCGAAAAACTCGAAGAGGCTATCAACTTTCACGACTTCAAGACCCGCGCCAATATCGGCGATGTCTACGAACAGTTGCTCAACGACCTGCGCGCCGCCGGCAACGCCGGTGAGTTTTACACCCCGCGCGCGATAACCCAATTCATGGTGCAGAGGGTCGATCCGCGTTTGGACAAACGCGAATCCGTGCTCGATCCCGCTTGCGGCACCGGCGGCTTTTTGACCGCCGCCATCGACCATCTGCGCGGCCAAATCGACCTGAAATCCAGCGCCGAAGACAAACGCGCCATCGAAGAGCTGATCTTCGGCTTCGAGAAAAAGCAATTGCCGCATCTGCTGTGCACTACCAATATGTTGCTGCACGATATCGACGTGCCCAGCCAGATCGACCACCGCAATACCCTGGCCAAGGCCTGGAACGATTGGTCCGCGCTGGACAAGCACGACTGCATCATCACCAATCCGCCGTTCGGCGGCTATGAAGACGACGGCGTCGGCGCCGACTATCCCGCCGACCTTAAAACCCGCGAAACCGCCGATATGTTCATGGCGCTGATGATTAAAAAGCTGTTGAAAGACAACGGCCGCGCCGCCGTGGTCCTGCCCGACGGCTTCATGTTCGGCGACGGCGTCAAGGGCAAACTGAAGGAACTGCTGCTGCGCGAATGCCAATTGCACACCATCGTGCGCTTGCCCAAGGGCGTGTTCGCCCCGTACACCACGATCAAAACCAACCTGCTGTTTTTCACCCGAAAGGGTGTGGCGCGCGACGGCAGCGAACAATTCGCCACCGACGCCATCTGGTTTTACGAACATCCCTATCCCGAGGGTTACAAGAGCTATTCCAAGACCAAACCGATACGCCTGGAGGAGTTCGACGCGGAAAAAGCCTGGTGGGGCAGCGAGGACAACGGCTTTGCCGACCGCCAGGAAAACGAATTCGCCTGGAAGGTGGATTTTAAATCGAAGCGGGAGGAGGCCGTCGCCGCGGCGCGGCCGCATTGGGACAAGGCCGAAAACCTGAACAACGAAGCCGGCAAGCTGGACAACGAGGCGCGCGGCTTGCGAGAAAGCCTGAAAGGAACCAAAGACAGCGACGGCCGCGAGCAGGTCAACGCGCAAATCGCCGAGTTGCAGGGCCGGGCCGAATCGCTGCGGCTGCAGGCCCGCGACGCCCAGGCCGCCGGCGACCGCTTGTATTGGCCGATCTACAACCTGGACATCAAAAACCCCAACGCCCCGGAAGAGGAAAGTCACGATCCGGATGTCCTGCTGGAAAAGTACAAAAAACTGATAGTCGAAATCGAGGCCACCGAAGACGCCTTGCAAAATGAACTGGCTGCGGCGCTGGCCCACCATTTCGAAGGCGGGGAAGTCTGATGGACGCCAAGCGGTTTTTAGCAGAATTCGGGCATATCGCCAATGCGCCGGGTGGTATAGAGCAGTTACGAAAATTGGTGCTACATCTTGCAGTATCCGGTGATTTAACCAAAGAGGGTGACCAAGTTAATGCTGAGGCACTTCTTATTTCAATTCTCGAAAAAAAATCAAATCACCCAGAAAAGAAAAAGGTTGTTCACAAACAAGCTTATATAGATCGTTCAAGTGTTATCGCGCCATCACATTGGGCAGTATGTCGAATTGGTGATTTAGTGCTGACCATTACAGGTGGCGGGACTCCTTCCAAGCGTAATTTAGCTTATTGGAATGGCGATATTTTTTGGGCGAGTGTAAAGGATTTATCGGATCATAGATTTCTTTCTACTACTCAAGACCGAATCACTAAGGAAGGTTTGAACAATAGCTCCAGTAATCTTATTCCAGAAGGTCATATTATTGTCTGCACAAGAATGGGGCTGGGTAAGATTGTGATAAATACCGTTCCCATGGCTATCAACCAGGACTTAAAAGCGTTAGAGCTTCCTAGCGAGGTAAATAAGGATTTTTTCTTAATTCTTTATAAAACTAGAGAGGTTAGTGGTAAAGGAACTACGGTAGCGGGGATAAAACAAAATGAACTGTTAGCTTTGCCAGCAGTTCTACCACCACTCGAAGAACAAGCCCGCATCGTCGCCAAAGTCGACGAGTTGATGGCCTTGTGCGACCGACTGGAAAAACAGCAACAGCACAAACGCGAGCTGCAAAACCAACTGCGTCAGGCCGCCCTGCAAGCCGTCGCCGCGGCTACCAGCCCGCTCGAACTCAAACAACACTGGCAACGCCTGCAAGACAACTTCGAACACTTGTTTACCGTGCCGGAGGATGTGATTAGTCTGAGGCAGTTGATTAGGTCTTTGGCTATCATGGGGTGCTTAACTGAGCAGAACGAAGAGGAAAAACTATCTAATCGATTATTAAATGCTATCGCCTCAAAAATGCATGAAATTGAAGACGGCGATTTGGATTGGTCAATTCCTGGCTCATGGAAATGGGTAAGAACAGCCATACTTGGTGAAGCCCGCTTGGGAAAGATGCTCGATAAATCAAAGAACAAGGGTATTTCCTATCCGTATTTGAGAAATAAAAATGTTAGATGGGATTCATTTGATCTATCAGATCTGTTGGAGATGAAAATTGAAGAGCATGAAATTCAAAAAGTTTCTGTTACAAAAGGTGACTTAGTTATTTGTGAAGGAGGAGAGCCGGGTAGAGCAGCAATTTGGGAGCTTGATGAGCCTTTTATCATTCAAAAAGCTTTGCATAGATTTCGATGCATTGAGGATGTTATGCCTCGTTATATGCTTATCTGTTTGGAGTGTGATTATTTCTCGGGGCGTCTTAGTCGTTTTTATACCGGAGCAACAATCAAGCATTTAACAGGCAAGTCACTTGCAAATTACTCGATCCCAGTCCCTCCATTACCAGAACAAAAACGTATTATTAAGCGTGTCGATGAACTAATGCAGTTTTGCGATACCCTAGAAGCCAATCTCCGTTCAGCCAATAAAATTGCAGAACAATTAGCCACAGCCGCCGTCGCCAGCCTCACCGACATCAACGCAACAAACGAGGAAGCCCCTTTAACAGGCCGACAATCCGAACCCACAGCGCCGGTAAAACTGTACACAGGCAAACCCGACAGCCAAAATGCGGCACGATGCTCAATCAGTAGCTCGGATGAAGCCTGCGTATCCGGCGGGGCATAAGTGATGATTGATCGTTACCACACCGCTCATAGTGTCGAAGGACAATATCAGCCTGGTTCCGATATCTGGTTCCCATGCTCTGCGTGGGAACCCAGTTCGGGACGCTCTGCGTCCCGAACCGCGGAACGGTTCAGTCTGCATTCCCACGCAGAGCGTAGGAACGATGAGAAAATTAAGACACTATTAAACGATATATTCGGACAACAAGGAGAAACAGGATGGCGGAAGTCAACAAACTATCCACTACGCAATTAGCCAAAAAACGCGGCATGGCGCCTAGCCTATTATTCGCTCAATTGAGCGAGCTGGACTTGCTTAAAAAAGAGAATGACTAATGGGTTCTGACCGAGGCTGGCGAGCAACTCGGCGGCGTTCACTTGAGCGGTAAATACGGGCAATATGCGGCTTGGCCGGAGGATGTCGAATTTAGCAAGCCAGCGGCTGTAGACAAAGCTAGCGAAAAATTGATTACGGCGACCGCGATCGGTAAACATTTCGATTTGTCGCCCAACAAGATGAATTACATCTTGTCGGAACTAGGCTGGATCAAAAAAGGATTAAAGGGATGGCTTGTCACCGATCAAGGCGCAAAGGTCGGCGCCCAGCAGGGCGAAGACTCTCGTTCCGGAATTCCCTATGCCCGGTGGCCGGAAAAGATTTTATCTGGTTCCCATGCTCTGCGTGGGAACCCAGTTTGGGACGCTCTGCGTCCCGAACCGCGGAGCGGTTCAGTCTGCATTCCCACGCGGAGCGTAGGAACGATGAGAATCCAAGTCCGCGGTGCAGGCGGGTTTGAATAATGACGAACCGATGAAAGCGCTGTTCAGGCGGATTTTGTTGGAAACGCGCAGCCGTGCAGACGATTGATTTTTTGTTCTATCTCTACCACTGACTCTCCGGTTTCAATCGCTGTTGAACTGGCGATGCTACGCACGATCATTCGCCGAGCTTTTTCGGCATCTTTCAAGTAGCGATTGGTCTTGATCAGGGTGTTTTTTTTCATGGCGTTGAGTATAGCGTTTTTGAAGCTAAACGGCACATAATTTTATCTGGTCCCCATGCGCTGCGTAGAAACCTAGTCCGGGACGCTTCGCGTCCCGAACCGGCGGATCGGTTCAGTCTGCATTCCCACGCAGAGCGTAGGAACGATGAGAAACTAAACAACCACCCGCTCAAGCGGGTGGGTTCCAATAACGGACTGAAAGTCCGGATACGCGTCGACTAAACGACGCGTCTTAGTCGGGCTCCATCTTGAAATTATCGTTTGGATTAGGTTCAAAGTGATGCTCCAAATATTGCTTTATCATCTCATCAGTCATTTGCCCCACTGTGGCGCAAAAATAACCGCGGGCCCAAAAATGTCGACCCCAATATCGCTTTTTCAAGTGCGGGAACTCTTCGAACAGATAGCTCGAAGTTCGTCCCTTGATTCGCCTCATGATTTCGCTTGGGGCCATAGTCGGCGGCGCACTCACCAAAATGTGCACATGATCTTTGCTCACGACACCTTTGATAATCCGTATCTCAAAGGCTTCGCATGTCTGCCGCACCAAGTCTCTCACTCGTTCGGCTATTTCATCCTTCAGCACTTTATAACGATACTTCGTAACCCAAACAAAATGATACTCAATTTGGTAAACCGTATGGCTGCCGTATCTATAGTCCATCGCCACCTCCTTGGGCAAATTATCGCAGCTAAAGCTGACCGGCTAAAGCCGGTGGTTTAAACCTTATGATGGATAATTAATGATCTATATGGACATTCTCAGGGCGATAAGGTGCTTGTTCAGGTGGCAAGAACGCTGACTGAAAATGTCAATCGCAAAGACGATGCCGTGGCGAGGTTTGGGGGAGAAGAGTTTTCAGTACTGTTGCCCGATACCGATATTTCCGGGGCGAAATGCGTTTCGAATAAGCTGTTGGTCGCGGTAAGAGCATTGCAGATTCCCAATGCCGGCTCGGATGTGGCGGATAGTCTTACTGTTTCGGTTGGCGGCTATACCGTGAAGCCATTACAGGTCGAGGCCGATCTCTACAGCGTTATCCGTTACGCGGACCTTGCCCTGTATCGAGCGAAACAGCAGGGAAGAAATCGTGCCGTTCATCATGGCTTTTCATATGGCTAGGGCGGTTAAATCCACTAGACCCGTATTTTAAATCATGACGCGATGTGCCTGCATGGATGCGCCGTTGCACAGGCTAAATCACTTGCCTTAGAATTCTTGCCTTGCAAACACAATTAAATCGACAGAAGGAATTCAAATGACAGTGAACAAACCCTTGGAATACGGCGGCCACGCGCTGGTTTGGTCGGGCGATTGGACGCCGGAAGGCGCACGCAAGGCTATCAGCGGGGCCGCCCGGGCCAAATACGATTATATCGAGATCGCGTTGTTGGACCCTTGGCAGGTGGATGTGGCCTTAACCAAGGATTTGCTGCAGGAATATAATCTGCGCGCCCATGCCTCGCTGGGGTTGTCGGCGGCCACCGACGTCACCAGTACCAATGCCGCTATTGTCGCCAAGGGAGACGAACTGTTACGTAAGGCGACGGACGTGCTGCACGGTATTGGCGGCACGGAGTTGTGCGGTGTCATCTATTGCGCCTTGGGCAAGTATCCGGGGCCGGCATCGAAGGAAAACCGCGCCAATTCGGTCAAGGCGATGCAACGGCTGGCGGACTATGCCGCCGACAAGGGCATCAATATCAACCTGGAAGTCGTGAACCGTTACGAAACCAATATCATGAACACCGGACTCGAAGGACTGGCGTTTCTGGACGAGGTCGACCGCTCGAATGCCTATTTGCATCTCGATACCTATCACATGAATATCGAGGAGGACGGCATGGAAAAATCGGTGCTGGCGGCTAACGATCGGCTGGGTTATGTACATATCGGCGAGAGCCACCGCGGTTATCTGGGCACGGGCAATGTCGACTTCGATACCTTTTTTGCCGCCTTGAAGAAAATCGATTACCGCGGCCCGATCACGTTCGAGTCTTTTTCATCGGAAGTGGTCGATCCTAAACTTTCCAATACATTGTGCGTCTGGCGTAATCTTTGGCATGATTCCGACGATTTGGCTGAAAAGGCCTTGCGGTTCATGAAAGAGCGTTATTGAGCGAAAAAAAAATGCCGACTGGCTTGCTAAATCGATGACCTTCTTTTGGACTGCATCGTGCCAATGTCATTCAGCCTTATGACGAGCAGGACGCTTGTTGTAGAACGCAGCTTTAAAAAGAAAAAAGCCCTCTGCCGAGGGCTTTTTATAGGGAATGCTAATGCTTGCTTAGGAGTCTTCGGTTTCCGAGACCGGAGGCTTTACTTGTGCTTCTTTTTTCTCCGACATATCCGCTACCGGATGTACTTTGGTTTCCTCTTTTTCGTTGTTTCGCTCGGCGAAATCGCTGGAATAGGAACGTGGTCGGTCGGCCGTTGAGGGGCCACTAGACGCACTCTTGCTGTCAGGTTGAGAAGTTTGCTCCTCGGCGGATGACGCTGCGCTATTTTCCTTACGTTCCGGCTTTCTGTAATTCGGGTTGCGTTTTCGGCGATTGGGGCCCCGGCGAGTGCTGCCGCGGGTTTTTTTACCGTTTTCGTCGCTTGGACCAGCGGATTTTTCCTCGTTTTCCACCGTTGTCGATGTGGATTTTTCCTCATCTTTTTTGCTGGTGCGTTTAGCGCTCCGTCGTTTATTGGTGGGGCCTTGCTCCGATCTGCTCGGGCGGCTTTTTTTACCTTTTCCAGCATCTCCTTTTTTTCCTTTTTCCGTTGTCTTGCCCGAAGGGGAAGCGGCCGGAGACTCAGTGGGGGTGCCGATCAATTTTTGCCAGAAGCGTTGTATTAGGCTGGCCGAAGCCCCTTTATTTTGCATCGGCGCCGGAGATTCCGGTAAAAATTCCTTGATCGCAGGCGTTTCGAATTTTTGCGAGGATTTTTTGGCGAACTCGGGCAGGGCGATATCCTCTTCCTTGATTTGCAGGTGGCTGGGCTTTTCGTCACTGCTTTCGGTTGCCTTGATTCTTTCGATATCGTAGGCCGGCGTTTCCAAATGTTTGCTCGGCAAAACGATGATGGAGACATTTAGCCGGTTTTCGATTTCCTGGATCGCGTTGCGTTTTTCGTTCAATAGAAACGTTGCGCATTCGATCGGTAAATGGGCGATGACTTTTTCCGTGCCTTTTTTCATCGCTTCTTCTTCGATAATTCGAAGTACGGCCAGCGTTACCGATTCTACGTTACGGATGGTGCCTTGGCCCTTGCAACGCGGACAAGTCAGCTGCGTCGATTCGCCCAGGGAAGGGCGAATACGTTGCCTGGACATTTCCAGCAGTCCGAACCGGGATATGCGGCCTGTTTGGATACGGGCACGGTCGATTTTCAACGCATCGCGCAAGCGGTTCTCGACGGTTCGCTGATTCTTGTTGGCCATCATGTCGATGAAATCGATCACGAACAAACCGCCGAGGTCGCGCAAACGCAGTTGCCGGGCAATTTCGTCGGCGGCTTCCAGGTTGGTGTTCAAGGCGGTTTCCTCGATGTCGCTGCCCTTGGTGGCGCGGGCCGAGTTGATGTCGATCGATGTTAGAGCCTCGGTGTGGTCGATCACGATGGAGCCGCCTGAGGGCAGGGAAACCTCGCGGTTATAGGCCATTTCGATTTGGGTTTCGATTTGGTAACGGCTGAACAAGGGCACGCTGTCGGAATACAATTTTGCTTTCGACAAATAATGCGGCATGACCTGTTTCAGAAAATTCTGCACCAGTTTGAACGACTCTTCGTTGTCGATCAGGATTTCGTCGATTTCACCGCGCAAATGATCGCGCAGCGCTCGGATGATGACGTTGCTTTCCTGGAAGATCAAAAATGGCGCGGGTTTCTCGCTGCTCGAACGATCGATGGCTTCCCATAGTTGCAATAGATAGTTCAGGTCCCATTGCAACTCCTCGACGTTTTTCCCGCAACCGGCGGTGCGAATGATCAATCCCATGCTCTCCGGAATCTCCAGGGCCGCCATGACTTCCCGTAATTCATTGCGGGTGTCGCCTTCGATGCGTCTGGAAATTCCCCCGGCTTTGGGGTTGTTGGGCATCAACACCAAATAGGTGCCGGCCAGGCTGATATAGGTGGTTAATGCGGCGCCTTTGTTGCCGCGTTCTTCTTTTTCGATCTGAACGATGACTTCCTGTCCTTCCTGAATCGGTTTTTTCGAACCCGATTTGCCGTCTTCTTCCTCACCGCCGTTGCCGCTCGCACGATACGAGGGAGCGATTTCCTTAAATGGCAAAAAGCCGTGTTTTTCCGCGCCGTAATTGACGAAAGCGGCCTCGAGGCTGGGTTCGACGCGGGTTATAATCCCTTTGTAGACGTTCGATTTTTTTTGTTCTTTTGATGGTACTTCTATATCAAAGTCATAAAGTTTTTGACCATCTACCAAAGCAACACGCAACTCTTCAGGTTGGGTGGCATTGATAAGCATTCTTTTCATTGAGTTTTCCTTGTAGTTTCCTGCTCCTTTTTAATTGTTTTCGAACAGAGGTGTTTTATATAGCGTTGGATGCTTGCCCTGAATCTTCTTGGTTGCCTGTGTCGCATTGCTTTAATCAAGCCACATGCTCGCGCATGCCATCATCGGATTTGATCCGGAAGAGGCACCGGTCAGGGATGCTAGTTATACTGTGAATCTGTCCTTTAGGAGCAGTGTCGCTCATCATGGGTCGAACGATAAAACCCGAAAATTCTTTAGTTGTCAGATTGTTTTAATCTGAATTTAAATAGGCTGGCCGTATGCGAGGACCAGCTTGTTTGTCGCCTATGCAATACGCATAAACTTCACTAATATAGCAATGTTTATAAATTGCATCAATTTAAACATCATGTTGGGGTAAAAATTGTTATGATTGCGCCATGAATGCGACTACTAAAGACAAGCCAGAAGTCCAATGGGTGCAAATCGACGAGGAAGCGGTCGGTCAGCGCCTGGATAATTTTCTCTTCACTTTGTTGAAAGGCGTGCCTAAAACCCGGATCTACCGAATCGTAAGGAAAGGCGAGGTCAGAGTAAATAAGGGGCGAGTCGAGGCCAAGTATCGCCTGCAATTGAACGATACGATCAGAATTCCGCCGATCAGAGTCGCCGAGCGTTCCGAACAAATGCTTATCCAGCCGCGTCTGAAATCGAGTCTGGAAAATCAGATTATATATGAGGACGAGGGCTTTCTGGTGTTGAACAAACCCGCCGGGTTTCCCGTCCATGGCGGTAGCGGAGTCAGTTCCGGCGTGATCGAGGCGTTGCGGCAAATTCGCCCCGACAGCCGATTCCTGGAATTGGTTCACAGATTGGATAAGGAAACTTCGGGATGCTTGTTGGTGGCAAAAAAAAGAAGCATATTAAAATATTTACATGAACTGTTTCGCGGCGACGGCGTCGAAAAGACGTATATGGCATTGTTGGCCGGCCAGTGGCGGCGCAAAAAGCAGGTGGTCGATGCGCCCTTGCTAAAGAACATTTTAAAGAGCGGCGAACGCATGGTCGTCGTCAGTAATAAGGGTAAACCGGCGCAAACAAGTTTTGTCCGGTTGAGGAAATTCGCCGATGCAACGTTGGTGCACGCTTCGCCAAAAACCGGCAGAACCCACCAGATTAGGGTGCATGCCGCCTGGCTTGGGCATCCGATAGTTGGTGACGATCGTTATGGCGATGCCGAAACTAACAAGATCTTCAGGAGCAGAGGCTATAAAAGATTGTTTCTGCATGCCGAGCAATTGCGCTTCCTTCATCCCGTCTCTGGCGAGCTGATGCAGTTTAACGCGACGTTACCCCAGGAATTACAAAATTTACTCGATCATGAGCAAACAATTTGATTTGATAATTTTCGATTGGGATGGCACGTTGGTCGATTCGATCGACTGGATCGTGCGTTGTTTACAGCATGCGGCGGTCGAGTGCGGTTGCCAGGTGCCTGATAAAGAGTCCGCCCGGGAAATCATCGGCCTGAGTATCGAGCGGGCCATGGAAACTTTGTTTCCAGGGATTGACGGGTCAACCCAGGAACAATTGATTCGTCTCTATAGTCAACAGTTTTTTTCCAAACAATTCGGCCGCGAGGACCTTTTTGAGGGGGTCTATGACATGCTGGGCAATTTCAAGCAAGACGGCTATAAATTGGCCGTGGCCACGGGTAAAAAAAATGCCGGGCTGGTCGAGGCGATGACTTCGACGGGGGTTGTCGAAATGTTCGACATCACGCGCAGTGCCGATCAGACTGCATCCAAACCGAATCCGCTGATGATCGACGAGATCGTTGCCGCGATGAACGTGAGTAAAGCGCGGACTCTGATGGTGGGTGATTCGGTGCATGATTTGCAAATGGCCCGCAATGCCGGCGTCGCGGCGATCGCGGTGGCGTGTGGTGCGCATCGTTGCGAGGTGTTGCGGCAACACCAACCGTTACACTGCTTGCCCCGGACCAGTGCGTTGATGGGAATGATTTAGGTCTTTTCAATTAAGTTAAAGATTCGTGCGGCCGCCACGCGGCTTTTGAGGTAATTGGGTTTTGAATAGTGGAAAATCAGCAAGAAAATATGAATCAAGATGAAAAAAAAGAAATAGGTTGGGAAAAAGAACTGGTTGAGAAACTGGTTTTTGCCGCCGTCACCGAGCAGCGCAGAAGCCGGCGCTGGGGTATCTTCTTTAAGATGTTGACGTTCGCTTATTTGATCGCAATTTTAGTGATCGCTACTTATCCGCGGTTGAAAAATGAAATGGGGGTGGGCGGTGGTTCCAAAAAACATGCCGCGGTGATCGATGTGCATGGGGTCATTGCCGAAAACGAGTCGGCCAGCGCCGATGTCATTATCGAAGGTTTGCGGGATGCGGTGAAGGACAAGAACACCCAGGGCATCATTCTCAATATCAATTCGCCCGGCGGCAGCCCGGTGCAAGCGGCTTATGTGTACGATGAAATTCGGCGCTTGCGGAAGAAGCATCCCGATATTCCAATTTATTCGGTGGTCAGCGATATTTGCGCCTCCGGCGGTTATTATATTGCCGCCGCCAGCGATAAAATTTACGTCAACCAAGCCAGTATCATCGGTTCGATCGGCGTAATCATGAATGGTTTTGGCTTCGTCGATGTGCTGCAAAAACTCGGTGTGGAGCGGCGCTTGCTGACGGCGGGCGCGCATAAAGCCCTGCTGGACCCGTTTTCTCCGGTTAATGAGGAGGAAAGCCAGCATATGCAGTCGTTACTGGATCAGGTTCATCGGCAATTCATCGATGCGGTCAAAACCGGCCGCGGAGAGCGCCTCTCCGATTCGCCGGAGATGTTTTCGGGGTTAGTCTGGACTGGAACGGAAGGGGTCAAGTTGGGGTTGGCCGACGATTTTGGCAGTGTCGATTCGGTGGCTAAGGAAGTGATTGGCACGGAAACCAAGGTGAATTTTACCCCTCAAGAGCACTTGTTGGATCGCCTGGTGGGGAAATTTGCCGCCTCGTTCGGGCATGCGATCGGCACCATGGCGCCTTCATTGGGCCTGCGATGAGCGTTTGAGTTCAGTTCGGATTCAGGCAGTTACGCCTATAATTAGCATCAAATTCCGACAATGGAATCGAACAAATAGAAAACCGGGAGTTTAAAGCCTTCATGCGACCATTTTTGATCCTTGTGCTTTTGTCTTTGTTTATGGCGCAGACTGGTTTCGCCGGAACGGTGCCCTTCGTTGCGCTGGTAACGTTGGATGAAGCCGTTAGAAACGTCATGCAGCAAGGGCAAAACAAGGTGCTGGCTACCCGTACCGAAACAATTGCCGGAAAGCGGGTTTACATCATCAAGGTTTTGACTCCCAAAGGCCGGATTCAGCATATCAAGATCGATGCGCAAAGCGGCCGGACGATTAGGTAGAAGGATTGAACGATGCGATTATTGCTAGTGGAAGACGAACAGGTTTTATGCGGGCAGATCAAGCAGTTTTTTGCCGACAAGGGGTTTGCCGTGGATATCGCCCATAGCGGCAGCGACGGTCTTTATTTGGCGACCGAATATCCGATCGATGTGGCGGTCGTCGATATCGGTTTGCCGGATTTTTCCGGTATCGAGCTGATCACGAAACTTCGCGCCCGCAACAATACTTTGCCGGTATTGTTGTTGACGGCGCGTAGTCGTTGGCAAGACAAGGTCGAAGGGTTGGAGGCCGGCGCCGATGATTATTTGGCGAAGCCTTTTCATTACGAAGAGTTGATGGCTCGGGTCAACGCCTTGTTGAGGCGTTCCAAGGGCAATGCTCATCCGGTATTGAGTTTCGCCAATATCAAACTCGATACCGTTTCCCAGGATGTCACCGTCGACGGTGAGTTGGTCGAATTGACCGCCTACGAATACAAGGTGTTGGAATACCTGATGTTTAGGCAAGGCGAAGTAGTTTCCAAGGCGGTGTTGACCGAACATATTTATGACGAGGATTTCGACCGCGACAGTAATGTAATCGAAGTCTTTATCGGCCGTCTGAGAAAGAAAATCGATCCTCAAGGCGTCACCAAGCCGATCGAAACTCTGCGCGGGCGGGGTTACCGCGTTCCGGCGCAAGTCGGTGCCGCCGCGGAGTCGTGAAGGCCCGTTCCCTTAGTTTTCGGCTCTTGTCCGCGGCCGGCCTGGTTCTGGCCGCTTTTTTCTTTCTGGTTGCATTGGTGTTGGAGCAAGCCTTTCAACAAAGCACCGAGCAAGCGCTGAGGGAAAAACTGCAAATACAAATCTATTCGTTGTTATCGGTTGCGGAGATGAATAGTTCGCTGCAACTGAAAATGCCCGCCATCTTGCGGGAACCGCGTTTCAGCAATCCGGGCTCCGGCTTGTATGCCGTCATTCGCCTGTCCGATCAGAGTTTGGTATGGCGTTCTCCCTCTTCAGTAGGTATCGAACTGCCCGTTGCCTCGCAATTAAAGCAGGGCGAATTTGCCTTTGTCAGAGACAGCGAACAGCGATTTGTGCTGCATTATGCCGTGATGTGGGAAAACGAGGCAGGTTTCGAGCGGGCTTATGTGTTTACTGTCGCCGAGGACGGCCAATTTCTCAATAATCAGGTCGCCGAATTCAGGGCGACGTTAACCGGTTGGCTGTCGGGAATCGGTTTGTTGCTGGTATTGATTCAGTTTCTGGTGTTGCGCTGGGGGTTAAAGCCCTTGCGTCAGATCGGGGCCGATCTCGAGCAGATCGAGGCGGGACGGAAAAGCCGATTGGATGGATGCTATGCCGCGGAATTGCAAGGTGTCGCCAGCAACCTGAATGCGTTGATTAGCAGTGAGCGGGCGCATTTGGAACGCTATCGCAATACCTTGGCCGATTTGGCCCATAGCCTGAAAACGCCGTTGGCGATTTTGCGGGGCTGTGTCGAGGAGCCGGTCGTGAACCGGGAGACGGTGCATAATCAGATTTCGCGGATGAATGAGATCGTCGAATATCAATTGCAAAAAGCGGCGGCGAAAGGGCAGGCTAATCTCACCGGTAAGGTCGACGTCAACGATATCGTGGATAAAATCATTGCCTCATTGACCAAGGTTTATGCCGACAAGCGCATCGATTATCGCTTGGCTGGGGACAAGGCGTGCCGGATCTATGGCGAGGAAGGCGATGTTTATGAGATTGCCGGCAATTTGCTGGACAATGCGTCGAAGTGGTGCCGACAGCAAGTGCGCGTGGCGTTAACCGATCTTACTGACAGTTCTAATCAGGCGTTTTCGTTACTGATGGTGGTCGAGGATGACGGTCCGGGCATCGTCGAGGAGAAAATGGGCGAAATCCTGCGGCGCGGCGTGCGCGCCGACGAGAATATCGCCGGGCACGGCATCGGCATGGCTGTCGTCAATGAACTGGTCGGATTGTGGGGAGGCCGTTTGCTAGGCGATCAAAGCCCCGAGCTGGGCGGCATGAGATGGCAGGTCTACCTGCCTTAATGGAAATTATTTCCGTTATGCGGTTGCGTCAGGGAAATAATTCAAGCATAATACGCGTCTTTCAGTCGTCGGCTGGATTAACAATGGTTGCCGTGTCGGTCCTCTCGCAACGATACGCTGTAAACCCCGCCAGGCCCGGAAGGGAGCAACGGTAGCAGCAGATTCGTGTGCCGGGATGTGGCTGGCATGGTGGCCGCCCAATCTCTATATTCCGTTCGAGTCTAATGACTTATCAGGTACTCGCCAGAAAATGGCGGCCGCGAAATTTCTCCCAGCTTGTCGGTCAGGAACATGTCAGCCAGTCGCTGATTCATGCATTACAACATGACCGTCTCCATCACGCTTATCTTTTCACCGGAACGCGGGGGGTCGGCAAGACCACGGTAGCCCGCATTTTGGCCAAGGCGATCAATTGCGAAAATCCGGTCGATTTCAATCCGTGCGGGAAGTGCCGGGTTTGCCAGGATTTCGAGCAAGGCCGTTTCATGGACTTGATCGAGGTCGATGCCGCCTCGCGCACCAAGGTTGAAGATACCCGCGATTTGCTCGATAACGCCCAATACGCACCGAATCAGGGGCGCTATAAAGTCTATCTGATCGATGAAGTCCACATGCTGTCCGGACACAGTTTCAATGCGTTGTTGAAGACGCTGGAAGAACCGCCGCCGCATGTCAAATTCCTGTTGGCGACCACCGATCCGCACAAGATTCCCGTCACCGTCCTGTCGCGTTGCCTGCAGTTCAATCTGAAACGGCTGTTGCCCGAGCAGATCGACGGCCAGATGAAATATATTCTGGGGCAGGAGGGAATAGCGTTCGAGGAAAACGCAATCAGACTGTTGGCCCGTTCCGCCGATGGCAGTATGAGGGATGGTTTGAGCCTATTGGACCAGGCGATCGCATATGGCGGTGGCGCTGTGCGTTACGAGGATGTCGCCGCAATGTTGGGAATCGTGGCGCAACAGCCGGTGGACGACATTTTGAGGGCGCTGGCCGATCAGGATGGCAAGGCTTTGTTGCGGACCGTCGCCGACGTTGCCGAATTGACGCCTGATTTCGGTGAAATTCTTCAGCAAATTATACGGGTATTGCATCGTGTCGCTCTGTCTCAGCAGATACAGGAGCTGGTCGACCAGGAATTCGACCCCCAGTTAATCGCCGATTTGACGAACCGTTTATTGCCGGAAGATGTGCAATTGTTCTACCAGATTGGTTTGATCGGACAACAGGATTTGGATTTGGCCCCCGATCCGCGCAGCGGCTTTGAGATGGTGCTGTTGAGGATGCTGACGTTCAAGCCGAAGCAGGCTGCCGTGACGCCGACGGCGCCACCGAACGAATTAACAGATCGAACTAATCCTGTCGAGCCGCAAAAGCCGGCTGTGTCCAGTGGCGAGGCGCGAACGCCGGCAAAGTCGGTTAGCATCGTTGCTGAGGAGCAAAGTGTCTCCGCGGCTGTCGAACAGCCTTCCCCGACTCTGGAGCAGCGGCGTGTTCGTGACGATAATTGGTCGGACATGATCGTTGCCATGAAAATCCGGGGTATGACCCGGGAACTCGCCAATAACTGTGTTTTCCAAGGCGTTGATGACAAGGAATGCCGTTTACTCATCGATCCGGCCCACAAACATTTGTTAGGCGGCAGGAGCGAGGAAAAATTACAAAAGTCCCTGCAGGATTATTTTGGCAAGGCCGTGAAGTTGCGCATTACCACCCAACAATCCGATAATGAGACCCCGGCGCTTCGTAGGCAGCGGGAACGGGACGAGCGTCAACAAGCGGCAGTGGATGCAATCAATGCCGACGACAACGTAAAAGCTTTGCAAGAACAATTTGGCGCCAGAGTCTTGTCAGGCACCATAGAACCTATTGACGAATAGTGGAGTATGTATGAAAAACGCATTGGGTAATATTATGCAGCAAGCCCAAAAAATGCAGGAAGACCTGAAAAAGGCCCAGGAAGAGTTGGCGGCCATGGAGGTTCAGGGCGAATCCGGCGGCGGGCTGGTGAAAATTATCATGACCGGCAAGCGCGAAGTCAGGAAGGTCGCGATCGACGATTCGCTGGTAGGCGACGACAAGGATATGCTGGAAGATTTGGTGGCGGCGGCGATCAACGATGCCGTGCATAAAGTCAGCAAGATGAAGAAAGAGAAAATGTCCCAGGTCACGGCCGGTATTCCGATTCCTCCCGGTTTTCAAATGCCGTTCTAATTAGCTCGTGATGCAGGGAAAAGGGCTGCTGGGGGAGCTGATTCAAAGCTTTTGTTGTTTGCCGGGCGTCGGACCGAAATCCGCCCAGCGCATGGCTTTCCATTTGTTGCAACGGGACCGACAAGGCGCGGAACAACTTAGCCGTATCCTGGCCAGGGCGGTCCACGAGATAGGCCACTGCCAACGTTGCAGAACGTTGACGGAAAAGGAATTATGCGATTTCTGCGACGACTCGGCACGCGATGACAGTCTGTTGTGCATCGTAGAGAGTCCGGCCGACGTTTGGGCGATCGATCAAGCGACGGTCTATAAGGGGCGTTATTTTGTATTGCATGGCCGCTTGTCTCCGCTCGACGGCATCGGGCCCGATGAATTGGGCCTGGACGAATTGGAAAGGCTCATGCAGTCCGGACCATTGAAGGAAGTTATTCTGGCGACAAATTCCACCGTGGAAGGCGAGGCAACGGCCCAGTTCATTGCCGAATTGGCGCGTAAATACGCTATTACGGCAAGCCGTATCGCCCATGGCGTGCCGATGGGGGGGGAGCTGGAATACATCGATAGCGGAACCTTATTTCATGCCTTCAGTGGACGGCGACAAGTGTAATATTCAGGCGAAAAGGGGAGAGCGATGAGCGATTGCTTATTCTGCAAAATGGTGGCCGGAGACATACAACCGGACGTGGTGTACGAGGACGATAAAGTGCTGGCGTTCAGGGATATCAATGCCCAGGCGCCAACCCATATTCTGATTATTCCAAAACAGCATATCGCGACCTTGAATGAACTGGAGGACGCCGAATTAGGCGGGCATATCCTGAAATCCGCGGTGACCATCGCAAAACAGGAAGGTCTGGCCGAAAACGGTTACCGCACCGTCTTCAATTGCAACAAGCACGGCGGCCAGGAGGTGTTCCATCTGCACATGCATCTGTTGGGCGGTCGGCAAATGTCCTGGCCGCCGGGTTGAGGTTGCGGCTGTTTACATCTGAACGCAAAGAAATGGCTGAAGTAGGTGGCGTGGCTGACGATGCCTCATTGCTGGCGGTAACCTACGAAACGGAAGGCGAAGTCGTCCGCAGTCGTGAACTAGCCGACCGATTAGGCGTCCTGTTATTGCCGATCGAGGAAGCCAAACTGCGACAAAGCGCCAGCTTTTTTCTGATTTACCGGGACGGTTGTTTGAAACTGTTGGACCGGCCGTTGCTGAACAAAGGCGGGCTGATGGTCGAAATCGATCCGCGTCCCGGCGAGCAGCATTCCTGGCCGGCGCCTAAAACCGGTGTATTCGCCCAGGCTATCGGCAAGAAAACCCGCACTATTGTGGATGCCACCGCTGGATGGGGACAGGATAGTCTGGCTATGTTTCGAATGGGGTATCGAGTCGCCTGTATCGAACGCTCGCCGGTGATGGCGGAATTGATTAGGGACGGTTTGGAGCGCTTGGCTGAAAAAGACTGGGTGCGCCGGCGTTCGCTGCCGGTTCCGGAATTGATCGTCGGAGATGCCATAGAGATTTTGCAAGGCTTGCCCGAACGCCCCGATTGCATCTATCTAGATCCGATGTTTCCGCCCAAGCGTAAAAAATCGGCGCAGGCGAAAAAGTCGATGGCCGTGTTGCGCGATATTTTAGGTGACGACCTAGATCGGGAGGCATTGTTTGGCGCCGCCTTTGCCGCCACCGGCAAGCGCGTCGTCGTGAAAAGCCCGGATTATGCTGAGCCGTTGGGGGCTAAACCCGACCAGAGTTTTCGGGGTAAGTTGGTGCGTTATGACGTTTATTTGAAACCATAAGGAGTGAATATGTCGGAATGGGTCGATGTCATCGCGGCCGATGCGCTGGCCGATGGCGAAAACGTGATTGTCGATGTCGATGGCAGCGAAGTCGCGGTGTTTAAAATCGACGGCCAGTTTTATGCCATTGAGGATGTCTGCACACATGACGGCGCGGAAATCGCCAGCGGCGAACTGGACGGCGATGAAATCGTTTGTCCGCGCCATGGCGCGCGTTTTTGCGTGAGGACCGGCGAAGTCAAATGTCCGCCGGCTTATGAAAATATCGCGACATTTCCGCTGCGGATCGTCGATGGGCGTGTCCAGGTCAGAGACGACCGTTGGGAGTGAGTGCGTCTAAACGCGTGTATTGTGCGTCCCCTGCTTTTCCTGTGTGGTAAATTACGCACTTTTTAAAATTCAACGCCATCCATCATGAGTTACTTTGTTTGGGATATCGATCCGGTACTTTTGTCCTTGGGCCCGTTGCAGATACGCTGGTACGGGCTAATGTTCGCCGCTGCTTTCATGACCAGTTACGCTTTCATGGCTTGGATTTATAAGCGCGAACGCAAGAACGTCGAGGAACTGGACAGGATGTTGTGGTATTTGGCGATCGGCACCGTGGTCGGAGCCCGTTTAGGGCATTGCCTGTTTTATGATCCTGACTATTATTTCAGCCATCCATTGAAGTTTTTCGCCATCTGGGAAGGGGGGCTGGCCAGTCACGGCGCTTATATCGGGGTATTGATCAGTCTTTATTTATATCAACTGAAAACCGACGACAGCTATCTTTGGTTGTTGGATCGGGTCGCCGTGTCTTGTATTCTCGGCGCCAGTCTGGTCAGGATAGGTAATTTTTTTAATTCGGAAATTTTAGGTTTGCCCACCGATGTGCCGTGGGCGATAATTTTTGCCCGGGTCGATTCCGTACCCCGGCATCCGGTACAGCTCTATGAATCGGCCGGCTATGTTCTGGTTTTCGCCGTTTTGCTGGTGGCTTATAGAAAAACGGCGGATAAACCGATTAAAGGTTTTCTGACCGGTTTGTTCACGGCTTTAGTGTTCCTGGTGCGGTTTTTTCTGGAATTCGTCAAAACACGGCAGGAATCTTATAGCCATGATTTTTGGATGACGACCGGTCAATTGCTGAGCATCCCTTTCTTTTTGGTCGGCGTGTTTTTCATCGTTTGGTCATTGCGCCGATATCGGATGAATTCAGCCCTGTAAATCAGTCGGTTATAGGGCTATAATAACCGGTTCGTTATTATGCCGATCAGCCAGCGGCTTTTCGGTTTTTCGTTATTGGATAAACATTCATGCAAGAAATTAATCCGATTAAACACCAGATCGTCGACCTGGAAGAACGGGTCGTGGCGCTGAAAAATTATCTGGATTTTGCCGCCAAAAGCGAGCGCCTGGTCGAAGTGCTCAGAGAACTGGAAGACCCGTCCGTCTGGAATAACCCGGAACAGGCGCAGGCCTTGGGCAGGGAACGCGGTTCACTGGAAGCCGTGGTCGATACCATCAATGAATTGGATCAGGGCCTGGCCGATGCCGAGGAATTGTTGTCGATGGCGGTCGAGGAAAATGATGAAGAGACCGTCGACACCGTCGCCAATGATTTGAACGGCTTCGAGGGGAAAGTCGAGGAATTGGAGTTTCGGCGCATGTTCTCGGGCGAAATGGATGCCAATAACGCCTTCCTCGATATACAAGCGGGTTCCGGCGGAACCGAAGCGCAAGATTGGGCATCGATGATCGAACGCATGTATCTGCGTTGGGGCGAGCGCAAGGGCTTCAAGACCGAATTGATCGAGGAGTCGCCGGGCGACGTGGCCGGCATCAAAAGCGCCACGATCAAGTTCGAGGGCGAATATGCCTTCGGCTGGCTGCGCACCGAAACCGGCGTGCACCGCCTGGTCAGAAAATCGCCGTTCGATTCCGGCAACCGCCGCCATACGTCGTTTGCCGCGGTGTTCGTGTCGCCGGAAATCGATGACGATATCGAAATCGATATCAATCCGGCCGATCTGCGCATCGACGTCTACCGGGCCAGCGGCGCCGGCGGCCAGCACGTCAACCGGACCGAGTCGGCGGTCAGGATTACCCACAATCCGACCGGTATCGTCGTGCAATGCCAGAACGACCGCTCCCAGCACAAAAACAAGGATACGGCGATGAAGCAATTGAAAGCCAAGCTGTACGAGCTGGAGATGATGAAGCGTAGCGAAAGCCAGCAGGCGGTCGAGGATTCAAAGTCCGATATCGGCTGGGGCAGCCAGATTCGCTCTTATGTGTTGGACCAATCGCGGATCAAGGACTTGCGCACCAGTGTCGAAACCGGTAACACCCAAGCCGTGCTGGACGGCGACCTGGACCAATTCATCGAAGCCAGTTTAAAAAGCGGTCTTTAATCAATTATGAAGTTCGGATGGGCGCAGGCTCATCCTTATTGGAATACGTAAAACATGTCAGAAATCGAATTAGACGAACAGGAACAGATCAAGCAACGACGCAGCAAGCTCAACACCCTGCGGGAAAATGGCATCGCCTTTCCAACCGATTTTCGCCGCAATGTCGTCAGCGGTGAATTGCTGGCGGAATATGGCGAAAAAAGCAACGAAGAACTCGAGCAGGAGCCGATTCGGGTGAAACTGGCCGGCCGCATGATGACGCGCCGAATCATGGGTAAGGCCAGCTTCTGCCATATCCAGGACATGTCCGGCAAGATACAACTGTATGTGACCCGCGATGCGCTGCCGGAAGGCTTTTATAACGAACAGTTCAAGAAATGGGATATCGGCGATATCATCGGCGCTGAAGGCACGCTGTTCAAGACCAAGATGGGCGAGCTTACCGTTCGGGTCGACGATATCCGCTTGCTGACCAAGGCCTTGCGTCCGCTGCCGGAAAAATTCCACGGCATCGCCGATCAGGAAATCAAATACCGCCAGCGTTATCTGGACCTGATCATGAGCGACGAGTCGCGCAAGACTTTCCTGATGCGTTCCAAAATCGTCACTTATATTCGCGAATTTTTGATTGCGCGCAGCTTTTTGGAAGTCGAAACGCCGATGATGCAAATGATCCCCGGCGGCGCGACAGCCAGACCGTTCACGACGCATCACAATGCGTTGGACATGGGCTTGTATTTGCGCATCGCGCCGGAGTTGTATTTGAAACGGCTGGTGGTCGGCGGTTTCGAGCGGGTATTCGAATTGAACCGCAACTTCCGTAACGAAGGGCTGTCGACCCGGCATAACCCGGAATTCACGATGCTGGAATTTTATCAGGCCTATGCCGAATATACCGATCTGATGGATTTGACCGAGGAAATGCTGCGCGGCCTGGCGCAGGACATCGTCGGACAGACCGTGATCGAATACCAGGGCGAGCAGTATGATTTCGGCAAGCCTTTCGACCGCATGACGGTATTGGAGTCGATACTGCATTTCAATCCGGAATTGACCGAGGACGATCTCGCGACCCGGGAGGCGGCGGTCAAGGTGGCCGAGAAACTGAACATCCCGGTCAAGGACAATTATGGGCTGGGTAAGGTGCAGATCGAAATTTTCGAGAAAACGGTCGAGCACCGCCTGATGAATCCGACCTTTATTACTTCCTATCCGGTGGAAGTTTCGCCCTTGGCCAGACGCAACGATGAGGATCCGCACGTGACCGATCGGTTCGAATTCTTCGTCGGCGGACGCGAAATCGCCAACGGTTTTACCGAGTTGAACGACGCCGAGGATCAGGCGGAGCGTTTTCGCAAGCAGGTCGAGGAGAAAGAAGCCGGCGACGATGAGGCGATGCATTTCGATGCCGATTACATTACCGCGCTGGAACACGGTATGCCGCCGACGGCGGGCGAGGGCATCGGTATCGACCGGCTGGTGATGTTGCTCACCAACTCGCCAAGTATTCGCGACGTGTTGTTGTTCCCGCATATGCGGCCGAAGAGTTGACAGAGTTGAAAATCGACACCGGCGCAGTGCGGCGCTAATTTATTGAAATCGTGCCGATGACGGCGTGGTTCGGATGACGGGGGTTCCCGGTTTTAACGTAGAGAGAAATATGGCAGTTAACGAACAAGAATTTAAGAGTGCACTGAAATTATGGGCCAGTGGCGTGACCGTAGTGACTTCCAAGACCGAACAACACGGTATCAAGGGAATGACGGCCACGTCGTTCAGCAGCGTTTCTCTGGAACCGCCATTGATTCTGGTTTGTATCAATCAAGCCGCGGATACCGGGGAAGTGATGTTGGAAGGCAAGCATTTTGCCGTAAATATTCTGAATGCCGAGCAACAAGAGGTCTCCAATCAATTCGCCGGCGGCAGCAGCCAAGAGGAGCGTTTCGCCAACGTGGCATGGCATGAAGGCGTTTTAGGTTCCCCCATATTGGACGATGCGCTGGCTTCCATCGAATGTAAGGTGGTACAGCAGGTTTTGGCGGGGAGCCATTGGGTTGTAATCGGCGAGGTGGAAAAAGTGGCCTGCCGCGATGGTGATCCTTTGCTCTATTACAATTCAGGATATCGAACACTGACGGCGTGATGGCAAAAAGCTAAATAGAGAGAAATTTAAGCGAAAAGTTCCAGTCCTTTGTTTTATTATAGGAAACAATAAAGCCTTTTTTTGTAGGATTGTTTGTTTTTAGTCGATCAATTATAGTTTGCGACAAGTGATTAACTTATATCGATAGGATATGAACATGAACATTCTGCATAAAGATATTCTGGTTGGGGTGCTGTTTGTCAGTGGAATCTTCGGGTTTATGTCCGGAGAATTCATACTTTCAACAGTCATGTTCGCGACCGCGACCGTGTTTAGTAATTTTTCATCATCGGCCTAACTTCTCGGCAATCGGGTCGTTCTTTTTGCCGAAACTGATAAAAACTCCCAGAGCATCGGCGATGGGAGTTTTTTATTGCCGGTCGATCAAGCGCGATGATGCATTGCGTTACTCTCTTGCCAGTAGATAATCGGTGAACCCTTGTAATTGCTGCAAGGTTTCATGCTGGGGAATCAGGTTTCTGAGGGTATAGAGCCGTGTCTTGGCGGCCAGCACTTGTCGCTGCGCTAACAATTCGAGAATCCGGGCGCACTGTTGCTCGATAAGTTGGTCACGCAGCAGCATAGCCAATTTGGACTGCTTCAGCAGGAGGGAATGCTGTAAGGCGTCGAGGCTTTGCGCTGCCTGCTCGTGTTGCCAATAGTACAGGGCTTTGCGCAACCACAATTGGGCGCCCTGTTCCGCCACCAACGCCTTGCCCAGATCGCTGCCGCAACGCTGGCAAACGGTCAGTCCACGTAGGCGGGCGTTGCAACAGGGGCAGCGTTCCATCACGATTCCAGATAATAGATGATATCGTTCAACTGTTCGACCGGTTCTTCCAGTCCTTCGATATCGCCGGTATCGATACAATTGCTGATGGTTTCGATCAGATCGATCATATCTTCCTTGTCTTCCGCCGAAACCTGGTCGAACAAGCTTTCGGCTTTGGCGATCAACTCGTGCGCGCCGATGATTTCCGGCGCGGTCGGTTCGGGTTCGGCGGCCGATTTTTCCTTAAATTTCTCGGGGTCCGATTCCAGTTGGCCGAACAAAGAAGTGATACGTTGTTTGGCCTTGTCGAGGGTTGCGCCTTCCAGACGGGACAGGGCGTTTTTGATCGTGATCGACTTTTCCAGCCCGGTGGCTTTTTCCTGTGCCGACACATGCAGAATGCCATTTAGATCGAGATCCAGTGTCAATGTGATGATGTTGCCGGCCTTGACGTCACGCAACCCTGAGACCTCAAACTCGCCGATCTCGATGTTGTTCAGCGCGTCGGGATCTTCGCCCTGATAAATCGCGATCTCGACTTTTTCTTGGCCGTCATAACTGGTCATGAACGCTTCGGTCTTGCGGATCGGCAGGGCGCTGTTCTTGTGGATGACCGGCACGAACATGAAGGGGTAATATTGTCCGTTCAATGTGCCGATCGCGCTGGTGCCGTAAGTATAAGGCGTCACGTCGACTAGTACGGTATCGACTTGCTGGCCTGCGACCATGGCGGCTTGGGTGGCAGCGCCGAGCGCTACGCACAGATCGGGGTCCACTTCGCCATGCGGCTCGAAGCCGAATTCGTTGAACAGACGTTCGCGGATGCACGGTGTGCGGGTCGAACCGCCGACCAAAATGATCTCGTCGATGTTCGAGGCGGTCAATTTGGCGCCTTTCAGGGCGATATGCACGGCATCCAGAGTGGCGTTGATATAATCCTCGATCATCTCCTCGTATGCCATGCGGGACAGTTCGACCGACAAATGAATGGTTGAGCCTTGATGTTGCAATAGGTGTTCTTCCTCTATACGCGTGTAAGGTTGGTCGGACAGTTGTAATTTAGCCTGTTCCGCCGCCCGGGTAATGCGCGCCATCGCCTTGCTGTCGCCGCTGGCATCGGCCTGGTGGTGTTCCCGTAGATGAGTGAGCAGGAAATCGACGATTTGTTCATCGAAATCGTCGCCGCCCAGATGATTGTCCCCATGACTGGCCAATACCTCGACCACGCCGGACTCGATGTTGACCACGGAAACGTCGAAGGTGCCGCCGCCCAGGTCATACACCAGCATGCGCTTGGCTTCTTGCTGGCCGGCCCCATAGGCGAGGGCGGCCGCGGTGGGTTCGTTGATCATGCGCACGACTTCCAGTCCGGCGATTTCCCCGGCCTCACGGGTGGCCTGGCGCTGGGCGTCGGAGAAATAGGCCGGCACGGTGATGACCGCCTTATTGACCGAGTGGCCTAAATCTTGTTCGGCGGCGGCCTTCAGGCGTTTCAGGATGATCGCGGAGATTTCCTGCGGCGTGAAAGACTGGCCGGCCAGCTTGACATGGGTGTCCTGCCCCATCAGGCGTTTGATCGATTTGACGGTGCGTTCCGGATAGACGAGATACTGGTTTCTGGCGGTTTCGCCGACAATGACCTCGCCGTTATCGTCGATGCCGACGAACGATGGCAGGATTTTGTTGCCGCCAGCGGCAATAACGCGAGCCTTGCCTTGTTCGACGATAGCGACTTCCGAGTTGGTGGTACCTAAATCGATACCGATAATGATGTCATTCATAATGAAGTTACCGGGGATTGAATTTTGTTGACTTTGACTTCCGCCAGCCGCAAAACCTGATCGTGAAACAGAAAGCCTTTGCGTAGCTCTTCCAGGACGACACCGTTGCCGAATTCGGGATCATGTCCCGTGGCTATGGCCGTCATCGTATGGGGGTCTAGCGCCTTGCCGACGCAATCGATCGGTCGGATGTGGTAATTGAGCAATAATCGTTCGAAGCGGTTGAGCGTCATCTGCTGTCCCTCGTGAAAACGTTGGATGAAGTGAATGTCCTTGTCTCTGGAGCGCTTGAAGAGTTTTTTGACGGGGCAGTAGCCTTGTAATATGTGCAGCCCGGCAGTCAGGCGGTCGTAGATATCGACGAACTCCAGCAGCATGGTACGGGTAATTTCCTGTTGCTGCTGGCGCAGGCGGTCGTCGTGCCGAGTGAGTTCTTTGGCCAGCGCGGCATTGTCGTTTTGCAGTGTGTCCAACGACGAACCGAGCGTATCCAAAGTGTTTTTGAACTGTCTGGACTCGGCTTTTACTTCCGTTTTTAGCGTCGCCATTTCTCCTAGTAACATCGCCAGATCGACGGCAGCAGGCTGACTGTTTTCCTCATCGAGTCTGCTTTGCTCCAGATAGTTCTGGAATTGCTCGAGCAAGTCGTTTTTTTGTGCGTCAGTGGTCATCGTTGGTCGGGGTCGGCAAGGGCGTTCAGCAGGTTGGCATCATCCAAGCCAGCGCTTAACAGCTGTTTGAATTGCTCCGGGCTGATTTGAATGTTCGTGGGTGTTTTCAACGCCTGATTTAAAAGCAGATCGAAGTCGGCGGTCGGCAGATCGAATAATTCCTGCCGCAGTCTGCTTTTATGGTCTTTGATCGCGGCGTAGGCTTGGTTGATCAGCTGAAACTTTTCCGAATCGCGTTCCGGAGGAAATTGTTTAACCTGATGCAAATAGGCCTGTTTAATTGCGGCATCGTTGGCGCCTTTAGAGACGCCAAGGATTTCATAGGGATTTTTCATGGTTTGCGTAAGATCAAAACGGAAACGGAAAAGAAGGGGTAGAGGATTGTTGCGCGTCGAAATAATCCAGCACGTCCGCCACGCTGATATTCACATCGAAGCCGAGTTCATCGGCTGCCCTGAGCATCATCAGGGCGGTGAATAAATCCGGATTGTTCATGATGGCTACCAGGACATTGCTGTCATTGCCGACCGATTTGCTCAGGTCTCTAAACAACCGTTCCGGGGAAATTTTTGTCAGTAATTTTTCCAGTTTTTGGTCGATCTTTATCATAATGCTTTCCGGTACATGGGCAAACAACTGCTCGATAGGGTCATCCGCCATGTTTTGTTCTATTAAATCATACAGCTGGTCCATGGCCGGCATTCTGTGCGCTTCGTCATAGCGATCGAGATATTGCTCGATAAGCACCCGAGCGCGCTGGTCTTTATCCTGGATGGCCAGTTCGTGGTTAAGTCTCAAGCTGTGTAATTGAGTATAATTACAGCGTGCCGGATCTCCGCCGGTTTCGGCATAGACTTGGTAATAAATCCAGATCGGCTTTTTCCGCGAAATTGCTACGCTTTTGACGCAATGCCGCATCAATTCGAAATGCTCGAGTTGGTACAGGGTTTCACATAGGCTTAATAACAGGGTGTCTTCCTTAGCCAAATGCGTCAACGATTTTTTCAGCGGGGCCTTGATTTTATCGAGCGCTTTGCAAAGCAACTCCTGTCGGCCTGATTCTAAGCCATATTCGCTCAATTGTTGCAGCAAATGGCTCAATTGCGTTTTCGAGAGAAGATAATCGGTCGCCGGCGGCAATGCTCTCAGCAGTGTTGCAACCGGCAGGCCGCATATTAGGGCTTCGGTGGCGGCCTGAAAATGCATATTGAGTGGGTCGCGATGCATTGTTGCCAGAGTATCCTGCAACAGTTTCAAGCCTTGTGCTTTATCTTCGGAAGCGAAGGTGAGCAGGGCGCGCAATAATTGTGCTTGCGGGTTTTGATTCTTGCCGGCCCTAAGTGCTTCGGCTTGTTGAATTTCTTTTGCGGCGAGTTGGTATTTCTTGCTTTTCAGTTGCTTGCGGGCGTGATTCAAGTGTCCCGAAAGTACGGTTTTTTTGGCGAAGCTATTTAAGGGATCGATTTGCAATATTTTCCTGGCATATTGCACGGCCTTTTTATAAGTTTGGTTGCGGATAGCGGATTCGACGACAAGTGTTAACAGTTCGACATCCTGCGGAAACTTGGCTTCGGCTTGCTGCAGCCATTGTTTATAGGGGCCGGCGGTTTCGTTGGATTGTCCGTAAAAGCGAAGGATTTGCAGCAGGCTGTCCTTGTCGTCCGGGTCGTAGTCCAGGCTTTCACTCAGCAATTGCGTGGTTTGCTCGGAGTCCTCCTGGTGTTTGGCCAGATGGCGCAGAATCAAGGCAATTTTTACGGCGTTGTCGCCGTCCTGATGGGTTAGCTGCTGGATATATTGGCGCCAGTGAAATTCGGCTTCCTGGTAACGATGCTGTTGTTCGAGGCGCAATGCCTTGAGGCGATGGTTTTCGAATTCATCGAGGGCGCCGAAGTTTTTCTTGTATTCTTTCAAGCCTGCCGGATAGTCGTTTAGCAGCACAATGCAAAAACGTTGCGCCAATTCGATCCCGAACAGGGATTGAAACTGAATGGCCAGATTGAATTTTATCTTGTCGGACAGCCTTCCCTGCTGCATGCTTAAGGTGTCGACCAGTTTCTGTCGTTGTTTGTCCAGGGCGAGGATCGCACCAATAAGCCGGCGCTGATGCGAGCTTAGTTTGCTCATTTCTTCGGCCAATTGGGCGCCGCTCAAGGTGCAGAGACGAATGAGTGCGGCGACTGCGGCGTAAGGCGACTGCGGCGGAATTTTGTCGAGTGATGGCGGGATCTCGGCCAACGAATGCGACGCCTTATGGCAAGCGTTGATCAAGGCGCGCAAATCGCGCAAGGCGGAACGATAAGGCAGGGCTTGCATCGCTTCGCGGACACTCTTCATATCTTCTGCCTTCAGTGCTTCTTGGGCAATAACGAGATGAGCGTACAAGGCCGAATCTTGTGGTAAACATTCATGCCATTGCGGATGGCGGGCCAGAATCAGCAATCCCAAGACAGCGGAAAGCTTGGGATAATCCTTATCCAGTTGTTGAGCGGTCAGTTGCCTCAGGGCCGTTTCGGTTTTACTCTGGTTGCCGGACAGGATTAACCAGAGCATATAATGGTCGTAATCCTGATAAGGCGGTTGCGCATATTGGGTATAACTCTCCCAAAGCGCCAGAGCCTCTTGGATCATCCCTCGGGCGGCAAAACTTTTCGCTCTTTGCAGGTAGCAATGCGCCAACTGCCGATACCACGCGTCGTTATCTCCTTGTTGCAGGAGTTTTTTATATAAAGCGATGGCTTCCTTGTAATGCCCGGCATTGGCCTGGGCCAGGGCCTGTTGTTCCAAGTTGTTGACCGCTCTGGAGCCGGTGGAAGTATTGTCTGACATTCGAATAATGCTGTTGCTAAAGGATATTGTTGCACTGACCTTTATTGTAAGTGATTTAAGAGCAATGCTACAGACTGATTAGCGCTACCTGGCAACGATCCGTCAACTCGTTTGTCTGCGAAAGGAAAAAGGCAAATCGTCAAGACGAGCGGAGACAATGTCATGACGAGGAGACGATAAAATAGAAGGTTTTGCGGTTAGCTGTGTCGCGGCTGACCTAGCCTCCGGCATGATCATCATGTCGTCAATGTATAAGGCCTCCGCTCATGAGCGAGGACGAAAGGCGGGGAATTCGGCGCTAAATCAAGCCGCCAGGTCGCGCTCGATATAGCGCTGGCGTTTTTTCTCGGTAATCTTGTCCAGTTCGACCATTATCAGGCTGTCGATGCAGTTGTTGAAATCCGGGTCGATGTTGAAGTCGATGAAATGACAGCCCTTGTCGGTGCATAGCTCGACATATTGCTTGTACAACGTGGGCACCTTGACGCCCAGTTTTTTCAATTCGCTGTTCAGAATCTTATAACTGGCCTTGTAGTCGGCGCCGAATTCCGCCGCAGCGAATTGCCGGGTTTGCTCGGAGACGACGAATGGCGTTCTGGCCTTGGCCAATTGCTGTTCGGAGCCGAACTGCTTTTGATAAAAGCTGATGATGACTTCCTTGGCCGGTTGCGGGTAGGCGTTGCTGATGCTGACCGGGCCGAATAAATATTTGATCTGCGGCTGTTCGCGCAAATAGGCGCCGATGCCGTACCACAGGTAATCGAGGCTGCGTTGCCCCCAATAACGCGGCTGCACGAAACTGCGACCCAGTTCGATGCTATGCGGCAGCAGGGCCTGGAATTCGCTGTTCAGGTCGAATAACGTATTGGTGTAAAAGCCCTCCACGCCCAACGCGGCCATGATTTTGTGGCCTTCGCCGATGCGGTAAGAACCGACGATTTCCAGATCGTTGTCGTCCCACAACACCAGATGGCTGTAATAAACGTCGTATTTATCCAAGTCCCGAGGTTGGCCGGTGCCTTCCTCGACACTGCGGAAGGTCAATTCGCGCAGGCGGGCGATTTCCTGCATGACTGGGCAGTCGTCGCGATATTCGTAGAGGAAAATCTTTTTGCCGTCCTTGGTTTCGCCTAGCAGGCGAGATTGATATAACGCTTTCTTCAAGGCTTTGCTGTCGACCGGGTGGGCGACCGTGGCGATGGTGTCGAACAACGGTTTCTTGCCTTTTTTGCCCAGATGCATGACATGCTTGCGGAAGCGCTGGCTCAGCTCCTTGTTGGATTCGGGGCTATCGGTAAAGGCACGGTAAGGCACCGGCGCGCCGACTTTGAATTTGAGTTCCTGCTGTTTCTTATTGAACATTTCCTGCACCAGCAGCATCGTGCCCATCGGTTTGTAAAGAGTCGATGCGGCATAAAACAGCGCGGAATTGCCTGCCTTGATATGAATCGGCAGCACCGGGCATTTGGCTTTCTTGGCCAGTTTGACGAAGCCGCTTTTCCATTTGCCGTCGCGCACGCCTTTCGGCGTGATACGGGATACTTCGCCGGCCGGGAACAATATTACCGCTTCCTCGTTTTCCAGCGCCTGCAGCATCGCCTTATAGGCCTGCTTGTGCAATTTCTTCTCCGACAAGATGTTGACCGGCAGGAAGACCGACTTCAACGGTTCCATGTGCGATAAAACCTGATTGGCGACGATGCGCACATCCGGTCGTACCGAGCGGATGAGTTTGATCAGTGCCAGGCCGTCCAACGTGCCGATGGGGTGGTTGGCGACGACGATCAGACGGCCTTCCGCGGGAATGTTGTTGTAGGATTCAGGGCTGACCTGATAGCTGAACTGGAAATGTTCAAGCAATTTATCCAGAAAAGCGAAGCCCCGCAGATGCTGGTTGTTGGCGATGACCTCGTTGAAGTCGTCTTCATGCAGCAATTTCTTGACGACTTTCAGCACCACTTTGTTGTCTTTGCCGATTTTCAGGTCGGGGTAGGTTTCTCTGAGAATTTTTTCGGCATTGATCATGATAGTTTTCCGTTTCTTTGCTTCATTCGCCGGGATTTTAAGCGCCGAATATGTCAGGATTGTGAAGGTTAACGATGTCTTAGCATGTCAAACCATTGCTCGAGCGTTTCCGCTAGCCAGAGCGGTTCGTCCAGCGGCAGGTCGTGGCCGGCTGTGGGATGTCGGCGATAGTCCGTTTGCCATAGTCGGTGTAATTCCAAGCTGCAGCGGTAATCGACCAGCCTATCGGCTTCGCTGGCGACAATAAGTATGGGTTGTCCGGGTTTTGCGGGAAGCTGGAATTTGGCCGCGGCCGTTAATTGTTTGCGGGCGCTAACCGACGAAACCGGGTATTGTTGTTGCCAGCGCCGCCATGTTTTCAGCAATTCGTCATCGTTCCGATAGCGGTTGGAGGTCAATGCCAGGATATCCCGTTCTCGCGCGGCTTTGCTGTGAAACAGCATTTTCAGCACGGTTGGGTAGACTTGCCAGCGCAGGCGGCGATAAAACGGTGATAGCTTACGGGCGCTGGTGTTGATCAGTACGGCGCTTGCAATTTCTTGAGGATAGCGGACCATCCAATCGAGCGCCATCATGCCGCCCATCGAAATCGCGACCAAGTTCAAGGGCTGCTTGTCGTCGATCTGTCGGCGCAAGGCCTCGGTCATCGCAGCGATTGAATCCGGACTGGTTTGCCGACAAAAACGGCCGTTACCGGGCAGGTCCGGGCTTAGGATCGTGGCGTTGGGAAACCGCTGTCGAAAGTAATCCGTGAAATTTCCCCAGTGCCGGGCTTCCCTCAGCATGCCACGGATCAGGACGAAGCAATCAGGGTTGTGCATCGGGATACCAAAGTTCCAGGGCTTGCCGCGCCATGTCCCGGGTGTGGCTGGCGATCAACCATTGACGGTAGGACAGGGTGGCATGCAGTAAAAACTCCATCAACACCAGGTGACCGCGCAATACACGGTTGATCCGGTGCGGCTTGATCGGATGAAAAAAACCCAAGGAATTGCGCATTTGTAGCGGGTTCTTGCGAATCCAGCGCCAGGAGCCCATTTCCAATGTCAAAGGCAAGAAGATATTGCTGTGATCCAGCGTTTGCAGATACAGGTAATCCCATAAATCGCCGTGGGTCAGGTAATGTTGCGATTGCGGTTCGAAGCGGTAATTTTGATAGGGATAGGTTTGCATGAACAATTGACGCAGATAGTACACTTCGCCAAGGTGTTTGATCGGTTCGATGCGGCTTTTTGCATAGGGAAACCAGATTTGATTGTGATAGCCGAAACCGGAGTGGCAGTCCAGCACCAGGCTGAACGGCGAAGGGATGACTTCCCGCTTAACATAATCGCATAATGTCCGGGCTTCCAGTTGCATCGGTTCATCGATGTTGCCACGATACCAAGGTAGCAATGGCGAAATACGATGGCCACCGCCCAACCAGACGGTTCGTTCGTCGCTGTCGACCGGAGCGTTGCGCATCAGATCGATGCCGTTACCATTGGCGCGGGTATGATTGAGCATGCCGACCGGATTGATCAACGGCAAGACATTGATGCGCACCCGCTGCAGGATGTCGGTAAAGGTCAAATCCCAATGCAGTCGTTCCAGCATGCTTTCCAGAAATGCCAGCACCACCAGTGTACCGATGCGTTCCAGACCGTGGATGCCGCCGACATAAGTGATGCTAGGCAGGCATTGGTCTTTGTTGCCCAGAGTCAATGCATAAACCGGTAATGATTCATCTCGATAAGGCACATGGCAGAGAATTTCTGTCGTTAAGAATTCGTTATGATCGCGTTGAATGAGGGCTTCGATTCGCCGAAGTTCCGGTAACCGTTCCAGAATTGATTCGCCGGTCATCGTGTTCCATTGTTACTGTAATTAAACAGCCTATTCTAATCAATTACGCCGGGGATTTTGTTACGATTCAATGAAGGTGGACTGAGGATAAATTGAGAGGGTCAGGAATTTTTTTCGCGTTAATTGATCATATCTAACTTTATTCGTTTATTAAGGGGGGAGGCATGGATTTCTTTGATACGCTCAATCTTTATCTAATGAATCATCCCATCATGCTTAGCCAATTAGCGCTTGCCTTCAGAATTAAATTCTGGTTATTGTTGGGTTTGGCGATTTATTTTATGTTGTTACCCGTTCGCCAACGGCAAAAAGACCTTAAGCATCAGGAAGAACTTGCCAAGGCTAAAGACAAGTTTCTTGCCTGAAAATTTGCCGGGACCGACGCCTACCGGGAGCAAAAATACGGCGTTATACCCATCGTAGCTCAAAATTCGGCGCCTCCTTAGACATTGCCGAAAATTGAAGTGCTATAAGTATATTTGGCATCGACCGGCTTTTAGAATATGAAAAGTCATTCGCTGACGCGAAGCGGTTGGAGTAAAAATCTCGGGAAAGAAAACAACGCCGGCATAACATTCTGGACACATTCCGAACGCGACCGGAACAGTTCCAATAGTGCGGGATCGAATGGTTGATCATGCTTCCGTGGCTCGGCGGTATATGTCTGCCATTCGAGGCACTTCGAGGCCAGCCTCGCGGGCATAGTGCAGCGCCCGTTTCAGCCTTGCCGGGGCACTGCGGCCGACGCTATTACGATTGGGACAATCCTCTATACCTTCCACCATGCCGGCGATGAGTTTTTCCGCCGGCAAGTTTTGGTCGGTCAGCCATTCCAGGATGGCGACCGCTTCCAGGGCCACTTCGCGCATTAATCCTTGGTGTTGTTTCCATAAATTGCCGGCACTGCCGCCGCAGGCTAGTCCGCAGATATTGACGGTCATAATATACAGGGATTTGCGTAATAACTCATATAACAACTCGTCTTCGTTATTCAATACGCGCTGGGGAATTTTGATCGCGTCCAAGGCTTGCGCCAACAATTCGGCTTGGGGGCCGTAGACCGGCGTATAAAGGATGTTGGTCAAGGCCATTTCCGGTTTTTTTTCAAACCAGACCACGGCAACGCTCGGCTCGGCAATATTATGGCGCTGCCAATGCCACGGCAGCAATTCGTTCTGCACCAGTCCCACTTTATCGCGCCAGGAGGCGGGCAGTTGCTTCAGGACCGCATCGAGCTCGTTTTCCTGAACCGTAATCAAAACCAGACAGGGCGAGGGGATGCGGTCGCATTCCTGTTGCATGTCCATTTGCCGGGTGATGGGGTAAACCGGATGTCCGCAACGCAAAAAACCGCGGGCGAATTCTCCGCCTAATTCTCCGATGCCGATAAGTACGATGGGTGCTTTCATGTTCCTGCCGAAATCCAAATCAGGTTGTGCATTATAACAACTGGTGTCGGGACGAAAAGAGATGGGCGGGTATTTTTATCGCTTCGGAACACGAAAATTTCATGCGTTAGGTAGGGTTTTTCGTTTATTTTTCGATAAAATGGGAAATTTATTCATTTAACGGGCATGGCTAAGCCTTCCTTCTTGAAGGATGGGCCGACGGATTCGTCTTAACGGCATTCATGAAAAAAAACAACATAGAACTAGATGATTTGATGGAGCATTTCTCCGCAGCAAACCAGCTTTTGATCCGGCAGGCAATGACATTGGTCGGAGAAGTGGCGCGGCCAAAACTATGCCGGCGTCCGCGAGGGGCTGATGTGGCGTCGATTCTGGCAGGTTTTCATGTCGATGCCGAAACGATCATGGCGGCCGTGCTGTCGGACCCGGTCTTTAACGAGGCGCGACCGGATTTCGATTTTGCCGCCCGCTTCGGGGAAACCGTCGCGGCATTGGTGCATGACGTTAACTGGTTGAACCGGCAAAAGGTGTATTCCACCGAGATGGCGGAGCAGCCCAATCAAGCGGAAATTCTGCGCCGTATGTTGTTCTCGGTGATCAAGGATGTTCGCGCGGTCTTGATCAAACTGGCCTATCGGATACAACGGCTGCGCAATATTGCCGGCGAGGACTATGAAATCCGGCGTTATATCGCCCGGGAAACGCTCGATATCTATGCGCCGATCGCCAATCGGCTGGGCGTCAGTCAACTCAAGTGGGAATTGGAGGACTTGGCTTTCCGCTATTTGCAGCCGCAGACTTATCTGAAACTGGTCAAGTCGTTGGCCGAGACCCGCCTGCAACGGGAAGAATGCGTCAACCGTTTCATCACCGTCTTGGAGGATACTTTGCGGCAAGAGCATATATCGGCCGAGATCGCCGGTAGGCCCAAGCATTTGTACAGTATTTGGAAGAAGATGAAACGCAAACAATTGGCCATCGACGAGCTGTATGATTTGCTGGCGGTGCGTGTCATTGTCGATAAATTAACGACCTGCTATACGGTGTTGGGCATCGTTCACGACCGTTGGCAATACATACCGAAGGAATTCGATGATTATATCGCCAACCCAAAAACCAACGGCTATCAATCCTTGCATACGGTGGTGCTCGACGAACAGGGGCATCGCATCGAGGTGCAGATCCGAACCCGGGACATGCATGAGTTTGCCGAACTGGGGGTGGCGGCGCACTGGCGTTATAAGGAAGGCAGCCATCACAGCACCGCGGTCGATAAAAACATCGCCTCGTTGCGTAAGTTGTTGGACGATCGGGAAGGCGATGAACAATTGCTGGAAGGTTTCAAGACCGAATTGTTTTATGACCGGGTCTATGTGTTGACGCCGGCCGGGCGTTTGATCGATCTGGTCAAGGGTTCGACCCCGGTCGATTTCGCCTATGCCGTGCATACCGAAGTCGGGCATCGTTGCCGCGGCGCCAAGGTCAACGGCCGCATCGTGCCGTTGACTTATCAATTGCAGACCGGTGAACGGGTCGAGATCCTGACGGCCAAGGAAGGAGGGCCTAATCGGCAATGGATCGAACCGCACCTGGGTTATCTCAAAAGTCCGCGCGCGATTTCCAAGGTAAAGGGGTGGATCAAACAGCAGAGCTACGACAAACATTTGGCCGCCGGCCGAAAAATCGTCGAAAAACTAATGCAGACAACCGGGCACGGTCAGGAAGCCATCGGCGAGTTGCTCGATCATTTCAAGGTGAGTGATGAAGAACGGCTATTGGTCATGGTCGGTCGCGGCGAAATTACCGGCACTCAGTTGCAAAATGTCTTCAAAAAACCGGAATCGGTTCGTTTCGTTTCCCGAGGCAAAGGCGGCAAGAAAACCAAGAAAGAGATACTGGTCGAAGGCATCAGTAATGTCGAAACGACCTTGGCGCACTGCTGCAATCCCGAAGTCGGCGACGATATTATCGGTTTTATCACCCATCATAAAGGCATCACCATCCATACCCGGGAGTGTGAAAATATTCTGCATTTGTCCGAGCAACAACAAACGCAACTGGTGGAGGTGAGTTGGGCAGGGGAATCCTGAGGGTTATGCCCTGGAGGATTTCCGTTTTTTCCCTAACGAAGTGCGCAGGCTCAGGGTTCAAAACCAGCGGCTGGTTTTTTTGCACAATGCCACGAGTGCCAGCATCAACGGCACTTCGATCAGCACGCCGACCACGGTCGCCAAGGCTGCGCCGGACGACAAACCGAATAGCATTACCGCCGTCGCGATCGCTACCTCGAAATGATTGGAAGCGCCGATCAAAGCCGACGGAGCGGCGTTTTCATAGGAAAGTCCCCAAAGCTTGGCCAAAAAATAGGTGATGACGAAGATAAAAACGGTTTGAATCGCCAAGGGTATCGCAATCCACAGAATCGTTAACGGATTCGCCGTGATCACGTCCCCTTTGAAGGAAAATAGCAATACCAAGGTCAGCAGCAACGCGATGATGGTGATCGGCGTCAGAATATGCAGGAACTTCTGTTCGAACCAGGCCGTGCCCTTGTGGGCGATGATCCATTTGCGGGAATAATAACCGGCCAGCAACGGCAAGGCGACATAGATGCCGATCGACAATAACAAGGCTTGCCAGGGCACCGGCAATTGGCCGACGCCGAGCAAAAAGCCACCGATGACGCCATACAATAACAACATGACCAGCGAATTGATCGCGACCATGACCAGCGTGTGGCCGGCATTGCCGTGGGCCAGGTGGCCCCAAACCAGCACCATTGCGGTGCAGGGTGCCACGCCCAATAGGATGCAGCCGGCCAGATAACTGCGCCACAGCGGTACTTCCAGCATCTTTATGCCGTCATGCATGACCACCGTTCCGGAGCCATAGCCGCTGCCGATCGGCAAATCCAGGCCAAACGGCATTTTGACCAGATCCACCGCATCGGCTCCGATGAGCCCTTGAAACAAAGTGCCTAAAAATAGCAAGGCGATGCCGTACATCGTAAACGGCTTGACCGCCCAGTTGATGAACAAGGTCAGCGAAACCGGTTTGATGCTCTTGCCGGCCTTGACGACTTCGGCAAAGTCGATCTTCACCATGATCGGGTACATCATGAAGAACAGGCAAATGGCAATCGGGATCGAAACGACCGGCGCGCCGTTGACATCGATGCTCAGGCCGTCCAGCGTTTCCGCAAATTCCGGCGCGACCGCCCCGAGGGCAATGCCGGCGGCGATGCATAGGGCCACCCATAAAGTCAGGTAGCGTTCGAAGAAGCCCATATCGCGGCTTTTTTCAGTCATCTTCAGTCCTCTTTATGCGGATAATCGGCCAATCTCGTTCAACTTGGCGCTTAACTCATCGGCAGACATCCTTTCCAAAGGCAGTTCCAGCATTTTTTCGACGCGTAATTTCAGCGTGGCGAAGGTTTGCTCGAACGCGGCGATCTTTTCCTCTTCGGTTCCTTCGACATGCCCGGGATCGGCAACGCCCCAATGCGCTCGCACTGCCTTGGTTAGGTAGACCGGACAGGTTTCCCCGTGGGCGTTGTCGCAGACGGTAATGACGATATCCATTTTCTGGTCTTCGAAATCTTCCCAGGACTGGCTTTGGTAGCCTTCTGTCGGCAGTCCATGTCGCTTTAAAGTCGCCAAGGCTCCTTGATTGATTCGTCCGATCGGATGGCTACCGGCGGAAAAGGCTTGGATGCGGCCTTGGCCGAGATGATTGAACAGGGCTTCACCCATCACGCTGCGGCAGGAGTTGCCGGTGCAAATCACGAATACGTTTAACAAGGTAATTTCTCCGTTTGATAGTTAAGGAGGCGTAGATAAATCCGTCCTGGATTTATCTACGCCCGGCTAAGGAAAATGCGCTGTCCCTTAACCTTACAAAATCAAACGCTTATTGCGATCGATTTTGGTCGTGTGTCCCTGAACTTGAGGAAATGCTGAATTAATCAGCATTTCCTTAACCACAGCAGGATGAAGACTTGCTTGCGGCAGGACGGCAAGTAAAAGGGTTTTCCCCGTCAGATGTGGCTTGACTATCGTTGAAAGTCGGTATCTCGCTCAAAGAATGGAAGGATTCCCAGGCGATGCCTTGCGGGTCGGTGATCCAGTATTTATCGGAACGCGCATAACAGCAAGCTGCTCCGTTCTGCTCCTCGATCGGCGCTTGCGTGGCATCCAATTGGTGTTTGATGGCGTGCAATTCTTCCTCGTTTTCGGCCTGGATACCGAGATGATCGAGCCCTAGGCGTTTGCTGCGGTTGGAAATCGCAAAATTGACGCGAGGATCGTCCAGCATCCATTTGGCATAGTCTTCGTGTTGTACTGTCGGTCGGCAACCAAACAGCGTGCTATAAAAGTCGATGTTTTGTTCGAGGTCTTCGACGGCAAGATGGATGTGTAGTCGTTTCATAATAATGTTTTTATTGGGATATATGGATAAAAATATATTAAAAATAGAATTAAATCAACAGCATAGGCTGTTATCGGGACGATTTTCCATGTGCTGTAAGCGCTGAAAATCAGCCTGAAATTGGCTGCTGTCCCGGACAGCGGATAAGGCTTGCTTCAATAATGGATAAGCCCATGTTGGCAGACGGGGATTGATCTGGTAAAAAAACCATTGGCCCTCGCGGCTATCCAAAAGCAGGCCGTATTGGCGCAATTGCGCCAGATGCCGGGAAATTTTCGGTTGGGATAAGTCCAGCGCCGCCGTCAATTCGCACACACAAAGCTTGCCCTCTTGCTGCAGTAAAGTCACGCAACGCAAACGTGTGTCATCGGACAAGCATTTGAAAAATAAAGAGGGGGTCAGCATTTTTTATCTTGTTAATGGATATATGTATAATCATATATAAATGTTTCGATGTTTTCAATGCAATATTTACGTATCTATATCATGCTTAACAAAGTCTTATTAATACGTAGATCGATTTTTCGATTTCATTGGTTTTTAGGCAGCCGTCCAATCCTTCAATTTTCGCGGCGTCCATAATCCTCGTGGAGAAAAATCATGGTTTGCCGTGATTTTGAATGAGTTGAAATATTGACCGGACGTTGCTGTACGGCTTGGATAGTATGGTGGTGATCGCAATCTGTTCTATTGCGGTGATAACGTAGATAAATACGGTCAGGCGAAATGGCCAGGAAATATCGGCCAGAAACAACGGATAGATTGCAATGGCCACGGATACAGCGGAAAGCTTGGCCAGCCAGGTATGGTAGCTGGTGGATTTGCCGAATTTAAGATAACTGTAGGCTAGCGGTATCAGAAAACAGGCAATGATTACATAAACGTAAATATCTTCCCGATGAACGATATCGCGCCATAACCACCAGGTGCCGAAGCCGACGGTCAAATAAGTGATGAGATCGGCCCAACTGTCCAATTGGGCGCCGAACTGTGTGACCTGATTGGTCAAGCGCGCGGCCAAGCCATCCAGGGCGTCGGTGAAAAAAGTCAAGGCTAGCAGGATCAGAAAGGCTTGACCATGACCAAACCATGCCAACCATAACAAGCAAGGCGCGAATAAAAAACGACTGCCGGTTAACAGATTCGGCAGTGTCAGGCGGGGATGTATTTCGCTCAGATGAAGCGGCATGATAGCTAAACCTCATGTCTCATTCTGACGTTACAATATTATGACAGGTAGGCTTGAGTAAAGTTTAAAGTCATTTGGCAATTCGGAATGAAAGGAAGATAAGGGGGTAAAAAAACGGCAGGCAAAAAAAATGCGGCTGAGAAAGCCGCATTGAGTGAGTTTTTAGGATATATGCTCTGAAAAAAAGTGTTCCTGTAACTTAGGAGCGCATTTAAGAGTTGCGCTTATTCTAATGATTATCGAACAAGTGGGGAATGTGACAAATCGTCGCGTGACAGTTTGTCGCACCCTTTCAGAGCGACATGCTTTGTTGGACAACAAGATTGCTGAGTTCGGCGAACTCGGTCAAGGTGAGAGATTCCGCCCTAAGGTTGGGGTCGATTCCCAAGGCTGCTATTTGTGCTTCGCTGATCAATTTCCCCAGAGAATTGCGGATTGTTTTGCGGCGCTGGGAAAAAGCCTGGGTTACGACGTCATTTAAAGTTTTAAAATTGTATACCGAAACGATCGGTTTTGTATATGGTTGTAATCTGACAATGGCCGACATCACCTTTGGCGCCGGGTCGAAACTTTCCGGCGGCACCTCGAACAAGAATTCGGTTTCGCAAAAATATTGCATCATGACACTCAAACGGCCGTATTTCTTGCTGCCGGGTTCGGCGCAGATTCTATCGACGACTTCCTTTTGCAGCATGAAGTGCATATCTTCGATTTGTGCGCTGCTGTCCAATAAATGGAACATCAGGGGGGTGGAAATATTGTAGGGCAGGTTGCCGATGATGCGCAGTTTTTCGTCGTTTGACGTCAGTGTCGAAAAATCGAAATTGAGAGCATCGGCGCTGTGGATGGTTAAATTGTCGTAGTTTTTAAATTTTTCCGACAGATAAGCGACCAGATCCCGGTCCAGCTCGATGATATCCAATTTGACCTTTTCCTGTAATAGCGGCTCGGTCAGGGCGCCCAGGCCGGGGCCGATTTCCACCCAGTGTTGGTTTTCATCGAGCTGAATATGGGAAAGAATGTTGCTGATGATATTGTGGTCTTGCAGAAAATTCTGACCGAAACGTTTACGGGCTTTGTGTGCCATGATTAATGTCTTTTTCCTGTCGCCATGGTTAATGCCGTTGCAATTGCATAGTGCAGGCTACCGGCTTCGGCCTTGCCGGTAGCGGCTAGTTCCAATGCGGTGCCGTGGTCTACCGAAGTGCGGATGATCGGCAGTCCCAATGTGATGTTGACTGCTTGACCAAAACCGATATGTTTGAGTACCGGCAAACCCTGGTCGTGATACATTGCCAGGATGGCGTCGGCCTGCTGCAAATATTTCGGAGTAAAAATGGTATCGGCCGGCAATGGGCCGGAAAGGTTCAAGCCTTGAGATCTGAGTTGGCTGATGACCGGTTCGATGATTTCGATTTCCTCCCGCCCTAAATGACCGTTTTCGCCGGCATGCGGATTCAGTCCGCAAATCAAAATACGGGGGCTGGCGATGGCGAAACGCCGACGCAAGTCGGTGTCCATTATAGTAATGACCTGTGTTAGCAGATCCGCATCGATGGCCTTGCTGACGGCGGCTAGTGGTAAGTGCGTGGTTGCCAACGCGACTCTAAGGCCGGGCGTCGCCAGCATCATCACGGGGTGTCCACCGGTAATCGCGGCGATAAATTCGGTATGCCCGCTAAACGGGATGCCGGCTTCGTTGATCACGGCCTTGTGCACCGGCGCCGTTACGATGGCATCGAAGCGTCCCTGTAAACATTCCCGGGTTGCTTGCTCGATTGTTTGCAAGACATAGCGGCTGTTGCTCGGATTTAACCGTCCTGCTTGACAAGGTTCGGCCAAGGCGATGGGGAAAACTGACAGATTCCCGGGGCGTCGCGGTGTTGCCGGAGCGGTGCTGCCGAAATCTTTTAAGGTAATCGGCAGATTGATTTGTGCGGCCCGTTGCGAAATTAAGTCGGGATCGCCGAACACCACGATTTCGCAATCGTGTTCCTGTTGTGCCAATTGAATGCAAAGGTCTGGGCCTATACCGGCCGGTTCTCCGGCAGTCAGCGCGATGCGATGAATGGTCATGTAAAAATAAAGATTAGGAGCAAATGCCCGCTTCTAGTTGACAAGGCCGCAATAATGCCAAGCAATCATTCCGCTTTATTGCGGGGTATGTTCTTGACATATTTTTTCACTGTCTTCGGAAGTAAGCTTTTCTTGGGTCAATTGACAGAAAAAACCACCGTTTTTCGTGCTGAAATGTTTGCACGTTTTGCACATGCCGAAGCTGTGGGAATTATTGGCTTTCTGCAAGGCCGTCAAAGCATGGGCAAAGATTTTATCACCGCTCATGCTGGGTATGTCGCTATTGAAAATTGTCACGGCTTTTTCGAACAATTCGGAGGGCCTGGCTTCCTGCAAAATTTCTTTTCCTTTCGGCAGCAGGGAAAGATGAACAACCCGCTTGTCGGCTATATCTTGTTTTTTTTCGATATAGCCTTTCTTTTCCAGAATAATGATTGACTGCGATACGGTGCCACGGGTCATGCCCAGAAAATTGGCGGTCGCGGCGGGCGTGTCGCTATATTTATTGCAGCGGGCAAGATAATTCAACAACTGGAAATGAACCGGTTGTAGGCCTAATTCGGTGCACTTACGGCGCTCCTCGGTGCGAATCAGCGCGGCCATGCATTCGATAAATTCATAAATATCAGTTTTTTGCATGGCTCATATTCTATTAGGGTGCATATCTGTTGACAATAAGAAAGGGGATGCGTTAAATTGATGTCGAATCGAAATTACTAGATTGCTAGAGCGTTTGTCAAATTAAGTCGGCTCGAATGTTAAGCACATGACCGGTAGTTTATACTACCGGTATTTTTTTATTAAACATGAATTGATAAATTCATTATTTATTTTGGCTGCCGGTTTGCGGGTAAAAGCAATCGATCGCAAACAGTGGAAAAATAACTACTTAAAATTCAAGTGAAGCTACATCCTCGTCTCTTGAGTTTAAGGCTGGAAAGTTTTCTGTTGGAAGCACAATAGAGGCTGTTTGTTGCTTTATTTTATGATTTAATTATCGATTCAAAATTAATTATTCGGATGACGGGAACTCAACATGAAGATAACGATAAAACAACTGAATAAAACGATTCTGGCGGGTGCAGTGACGATGCTTCTGTCATCCGGCGCTGTCCAGGCGGATTCCAATTCCAAGGCCCATCAATTGTACCAAGAGAACTGCGCCAGTTGTCATGGTGCGGACCATGGCGGTTATCTGGCCCCGGCCCTGAATTCGGAAACGTTAAAGGGGCGTAGTCCAACCGTGTTGCGAAGCACGATTATGACCGGAAGTTTCGAAACCTTGATGCCTCCGTTCTACGGCCGTTTATCGGATGACGATATTCGGGCCTTGGTCAAGCACCTGCAATCGACTCCGAAATTGCCGAATCCTGCCTGGACGATGGACGATATGAAAAAGTCGCTCAAGGTTTATGTCAAGGACGAGAGTTCCTTGCCGAGCGCGCCGACCTATCAAATCGATAATATCGACGATCTGATCGGGGTTGCCGCCCGGGGGAAATATGGCCGTGGCGCGGGATCCAAGGCGGTCTTCATCAATAGCAAAACCCATCAGCAAGTCGGCGAGATCGCTACCGGAACTGCCGCGCATATCATCGATTTCAATCCTGCCAACCCGCGTTGGGCCTATGTCAAGACCGATACCGCCGAGATTTTCAAGGTCGATTTGTATTCGATGCAAGCGGTGCGTAGCATCAAGACCGGCTTCAACGGCCCGGGCATGGGCGTTTCGCGTGACGGTAAATACATCATGGCCGGAACCTTCGTGCCTCATGTAGCCGTGATTCTCGATGCGGAGACGCTGGAACCGTTAAAAACGTTCGAACTGGAAGGGGTGGACCCGGACGGCAACATGGTTTCCTCCGATTCCGGCATGGTCATCGGCACCCCTTATGCTGATATCTTCGCCATCGCCCTGGAAAATGCCGGCCAGGTTTGGGTAGTCGACCTGAAGGAAGGTTTTCCGGTCACCAAAATAAAGAACGTCGGCCGTCATTTGCATGACGCCTTCCTGACCCATCAAGGCAGAAAATTGATGGTCGCATCCTACGACGACAGCATCGTAGCCGTGATCGATTTGGAAAAACGCGAAATCATCAAAAAACTGCCGGCGGGTTGTGTGCCGCATGTCGGCGGCGGTTCGGCGGTCAAAGTTGGCGGCCGAACCTTGGGCTTCGGAACCAACTTCGGTACCTGCGACAAAACCGTGGTCAGCGTCTGGGATTTGGATAAGATGGAAGTCGTCAAGCAAGTGCCGGTCTCCGGCGGTACCGAGTCGCCGGCCGCGCATGCCAACGCGCCTTATGTCGCCGTAGACATCATCACCAAGGATAGACGCGCCCGCACGATTCAATTGATCGATAAGAACTCGCTGGAAGTGGTTAAAACACTGGATGTCGGTGGCCATGCTTATTTCCCTGAATACAGCGCCGACGGCAAATATCTGTATGTGAGCGCCGGTTACAGCGGCGATGAGGTAGTCGTTTACGACTCACATTCCTTGAAAAAAGTGGCCACGGTGCCGATGGAAAGTCCTGCCGGTATTTTCTCTCGCGGCCGCGTTAAATACATGACTCGCGGTTTGTCACCTGACGAAATGGAGCTGGCTAATGCAACTCATTAAACATTCTGCCCTGTTGTTGGCCGGCTTGCTGCTGGCGGGCTCCGCCCAGGCGGCCAGCATTTATGCCGGCCAGGCCAAGGCCGCGGCCGTTTGTTCACAGTGCCACGGAATTCGCAATCCCAGCGTCGGCGCTCCTTTTCCGCCATTGGCCGGTCGTGACGTCGAGTATCTGAAAACGGCCTTGAAGCAATACCGCGACAAGACCCGAGTTTCCGAGATCATGAACAATATTGCCGGTTCCCTGAGCGATAGGGATATCAATAATATAGCCAATTATTACGGGCGATTGAAACCTTGAGAGGATTGCTGATGGCATTGGTCTTGACGACCAATGCCTGGGCCGACGAACCTAGTGTTGAACGGAAGCAGGAATTGGTCAATTTGCTCAAACATGATTGCGGTTCCTGCCACGGCCTTCGGTTAAGGGGAGGGTTGGGGCCGTCGCTGTTACCCGAGAAACTAGCAGGAAAGGAAGACCGATTTCTAGTGCAAACCATATTAAACGGCCGACCGGGTACCGCGATGCCACCGTGGCGTGATTTTATCAGCGCAGAGGAGGCATCCTGGTTGGTTGGTTATCTGCGTCGCAACCAGTAGGTCTCAACCTGTGCGACGTTTCAAGGCGTTGACTTCGTCTTCCCGCATTGCGTTAATAACCAAGTAGGCCGCCTTCTTGAATTCTTTACCATGAAGCATATGTTTTTCCGAATCTTTTGGGCCATTATGTTGATGTCCGGCGCGGCTAATGCGGAACTTCGCGCGACGGGTGATTTGGGTGTCATCATCGAACGGGAGCGGGGCAGCGCGTTGTTGGTCGATACCAGTCAAAAAAAGGTGCTGGCTCAAATCGATGACTTGGGCGATTTATCCCACGCCTCGGTCGTGTTTTCCCGCGATCAGCGCTATGCCTATGTGTTTGGCCGTGATGGCGGATTGAGCAAAATCGACCTGCTGCAGGACAAGATCGATAAACGTATCGTCCAGGCAGGCAATAGTATCGGCGGGGCGATTTCCCAGGACGGAAGCTTGATTGCCGTTTCCAATTATACGCCAGGCGGCGTCAAAATCTTTGCCAGCGACACTCTGCAACCAGTGGCCGACATTCCCGCGTTATATGACGGCGGCAAGCCTTCCAAGGTCGTGGGCTTGGTCGATGCGCCGGGGCAGCGTTTCGTCTTCAGTCTTTTCGACGGTGGAGAAATCTGGATCGTCGACATGAAACAACCGAACAATCCGCGTATACAAAAGTTTAAAGACATCGGCAAGCAGCCTTATGATGCCATGTTGTCACCCGATGGCCGTTATTATATCGCCGGGCTATTCGGCGAAAGCGGTCTGGCGTTATTGGATTTGTGGCAACCGGAAAAAGGTGTCATGCGCATCCTTGGCGATTACGGCAAGCATGAGGAAAAACTGCCGGTTTATAAGATGCCGCACCTGGAAGGCTGGGCCATGGCCGGTGAGTGGATGTTCGTGCCGGCGATGGGGCGGCACGAAGTATTGGTCGTCGATAAGCGCGATTGGCATTTGCTCAAGCGCATTCCCGTTCTGGGCCAGCCGGTGTTCGTGATGGCCAGGCCCGATGGTCGGCAAATCTGGGTCAATTTCGCATTCCCCGATAACCAGCATCTACAGGTCATCGACGTCAAGGATTTGCGCATCGTCGAGTCTTTACAGCCGGGTAAGGCGGTATTGCATATGGAGTTTAGCCCTAGAGGAGAAGAAGTATGGGTATCCGTGCGCGATGACAACCGTATTATCGTCTATGACACCGACAGTTTTCGCGAAAAGAAACGCTTTTCGGCCGACAAGCCCAGCGGTATCTTTTTTTCCTCGCGCGCATATAAGTTGGGGTTGTGACGTTGACTCCCTTGCATGAGCGGTTGTTGAACGATTTTCAGCAGGATTTTCCGCTAACGCCGCGGCCTTATCAGGCCATTGCCGATTCGCTCGGGGTGACCGAGGAAGAGGTGTTGTCGGCGCTGCGGGAATTGAGCGATGAGCGCTTGATCAGCCGTATCGGGCCGGTGTTTCGGCCCAACCGCATCGGCAAGAGCATGTTGGTGGCGATGGCGGTGCCGGCCGATCAATTGCCGCGGGTGGCGGACATCATCAGCCGTTTTCCCGAAGTCAATCACAATTACGAACGGGAAAACCGTTTCAACCTATGGTTTGTGTTGATCGCCAACAGCGAAAAGCATTTGCAACGAACTTTGCTCGAAATCGAAGGGCAAACGAACTGTAAGGCGATGCGTCTGCCGCTGCTGACGGATTACTTTATCAATCTTGGCTTCGAACTGGAATTGGATAATGGATGCAATCGATTGTCGTCTGATTGAGGCGGTGCAAAAAGGGTTGCCGCTCAGCAGCCGGCCTTATGCCGATATCGGTAAGTTGCTGGATTTGAACGAGCAGGAGGTCATTGTCCGGTTAGACGCGTTAAAAAAACAAGGGCTGATTTCCCGCCTGGGCGTCATCGTCAATCACCGCCAGTTGGGTTACCGGGCCAATGCCATGGTGGTGATCGATGTGCCGGATGCCTTGGTCGATCAGATTGGCGGCCACATCAGTCGCTTCAAGTTCGTCAATTTGTGCTATCGGCGTCCGAGGCAAGGCGAAGTCTGGCCGTACAACCTGTATTGCATGATTCATGGCAAGAGCCGGGAACGGGTGCTGGAGCAATTGCAGGACCTGATCGAAGCGTGTGGCTTGGGGCAATTTACGATGGAGGTGTTGTTCAGTAAGCGTTGTTTCAAACAACGGGGTGCTATTTATAAACCCAGCAGCAAACAATCTTTTAAATTAGCCCATGGATGAATTGGATAAACGTCTGATCAACCATCTACAGGATGGTTTTCCGATTTGTGATGCGCCTTACGCCAAAGTGGCCGAGCAAATTGGCATCACGGAACAAATTTTGTTGCAACGCCTGCAGGCCTTGTTGGATCAGGGTATTCTGTCGCGTTTCGGGCCCATGTATCATGCCGAACAATTGGGAGGGGCGCTGACGCTGGCGGCGGTCAAGGCGCCAGAAGAACGTTTCGAGCAAATCGCCGAGATCATTAATGCCTTTCCCGAGGTCGCCCACAACTATGCCCGTGAACATGAATTGAATATGTGGTTTGTCCTGGCGACCGAATCCCCCGAACAAATAGGTGAAGTGATCGAAAAAATCGAACGGCAAACTGGCTTACAGGTTTATAACATGCCGAAAATAAAAGAATATTATGTCGGCTTGAGGTTTGAAGCATGACGTTGGATGCCGTTGACCGGCAAATCATTCTGGCGACCCAGGCCGGCTTGCCATTGGTTCCCCAGCCTTATCGGTTTGTCGCCCGGCAAGTCGGCATTAGTGTTGAAGAACTCATGCGGCGGATGGAAGCCATTCGCGAAAGCGGAGTCATCCGTCGTATCGGCGCGGTGCCGAATCATTACAAGTTGGGGTATAAGTTCAATGGCATGACGGTTTGGGATGTAAACGATGACATGATCGACGAGTTGGGTGCGCAAGTGGGCCGACTCGATTTCGTCAGTCATTGTTATCATCGGCCGAGACATCTGCCCGATTGGCCGTATAACTTGTTCGCGATGGTGCATAGCAAGAGCAAGGAGGGGGTGCAGGAAAAAATCGCCGTAATTGAGCAGGTGTTGGGTAAGCATTGCCGCGGTCAGACGGTGCTATACAGCAGCCGCATCCTGAAAAAAACCGGCTTGCGCATCGGAGGATAACATGTTCCGTCTGAGTCAATACATGCGGGAAGTCTTGCAGCCGACGCCCCTCAAACCAGGGCGTCAGCAATCGGGGCCGGTGGTGATTTGGAATTTGATACGGCGTTGCAATCTGACCTGTAAGCATTGCTATACCACGTCGGCCGATATCGATTTTCCCGGGGAATTGAGCCGCGACGAAGTCTATCGCGTTATGGACGATTTAAAGGTCTTCAGGGTGCCGGTGTTGATTCTGTCGGGCGGCGAGCCGTTGCTGCATCCCGATATTTTTTCTATTTCGCAACGAGCCAGGGATATGGGGTTTTACGTTGCCTTATCCAGCAACGGCACCTTGATTACCGAGGACAATATCGACCGCATTGCCGCGATCGGTTATCAATATATCGGCGTCAGCCTGGACGGTATCGGCGAGACCCACGATAAGTTCCGGCAAAAAACGGGCTCTTTCGCCGATTCGATGGCGGGTATCCGCTTGTGCCGTGAGCGGGGCATTAAAGCCGGCGTGCGTTTTACCCTGACTCAGGACAACAATTCGGATTTTCCCGCCATGCTGCAATTGATGGACGAAGAGGATCTGGATAAGTTTTATTTATCGCACCTGAATTACGGTGGTCGCGGCAATAAAAACCGCAAGGACGATGCCGGTTTCCGCATGACCCGCGAGGCAATGGATTTACTGTTCGAAAGGTGTTTGCGTTGGGAGCAAGACGGATTGCACCGCGAAATCGTCACCGGTAACAATGATGCCGATGCCGTGTATTTCTTGCATTGGGTCAAGAAGCGTTTTCCCGACAGGGTCGAACATATTCGAGCCAAATTGGAACAATGGGGAGGCAATGCCTCGGGAGTGAACGTCGCCAATATCGATAATCTGGGTAATGTTCACCCGGATACCTTCTGGTGGCATTACAGTCTAGGTAATGTGCGCGAGCGGCCGTTTTCCCAAATTTGGACGGATGTTTCCGATCCGTTGATGGCCGGATTAAAGTCCAGTCCGAGGCCATTGCGGGGGCGTTGCCGAACCTGTCATTTTCAGAAGATTTGTAATGGCAATACCCGAGTAAGAGCGCAGCAAATCTATCGAGACCCCTGGCAAGAAGACCCTGGATGTTATCTCGATGATGAAGAAATTGCCGGTTATGGGGCTTGAATCATTGTTTTAGCCTTTAACCGCGAACGCAAGGGACGAAGAACACAGAGAAAATTATGCAATTTCTTGTTTGATCAAGGCGAGGGATTTGGGGGGGCATGAAAACTTCCGTGTTCTCTGTGTTCTTCGTTTTGACCTCAAGGTTAGGGAATTCAGTCGTTATGAGATGGAACTCGTGCCCAAGGCTTAACCTTTACCGGGTAGCATGCCGACGGAGCCTGGTTTGATGCGTTTGCAGGTCACGACGACGTCTTCTAAATGACAGCTTTGTAAACCGGGTTCGTCCGAACACTCGTTACACGCGACTTCGCCGGTGTTTTTCACTGCTTCAACATGCCAACCATAGCCTTGGGTTTGGCAGAATTTTTTACTATATCTTTTAATGTTATAGGATTTTTGCGCTGTTTGCTGGGCTTTTTCGAGTTTTTCGCATTTTGCGGATGGCAGCGTATTGGCCATTAAATCACGATAGATGTACTCGGTGGCTAAACTTGTGCCGGAAAAGCAGAGAGTTGGCAGCAATAAAGCAAATAATTTTGTTTTCATAGACACTCCTCAAATATTTTTTATAGTTATTATCGGCTTCGATAGCTACGGTTATTTCAAGACTCTGATATTCATGAGTCTGAGTTCTTCATTATCCATCATAAGGTTTAAACCACCGGCTTTAGCCGGTCAGCTTTAGCTGCGATAATTTGCCCAAGGAGGTGGCGATGGACTATAGATACGGCAGCCATACGGTTTACCAAATTGAGTATCATTTTGTTTGGGTTACGAAGTATCGTTATAAAGTGCTGAAGGATGAAATAGCCGAACGAGTGAGAGACTTGGTGCGGCAGACATGCGAAGCCTTTGAGATACGGATTATCAAAGGTGTCGTGAGCAAAGATCATGTGCACATTTTGGTGAGTGCGCCGCCGACTATGGCCCCAAGCGAAATCATGAGGCGAATCAAGGGACGAACTTCGAGCTATCTGTTCGAAGAGTTCCCGCACTTGAAAAAGCGATATTGGGGTCGACATTTTTGGGCCCGCGGTTATTTTTGCGCCACAGTGGGGCAAATGACTGATGAGATGATAAAGCAATATTTGGAGCATCACTTTGAACCTAATCCAAACGATAATTTCAAAATGGAGCCCGACTAAGACGCGTCGTTTAGTCGACGCGTATCCGGACTTTCAGTCCGTTATTGGAACCCACCCGCTTGAGCGGGTGGTTGTTTAGTTTGCTGTTCTTTGATTGGCGCGTATTTGTCGTTTTCGTTTTTCTTCACCGCGATAATGACGCTCACGGCGATAATAGCGGTAAGAGCGATGTAAAGAATTGAACGATCTTTTTCTTGGGTTTCGGACATGATGACCTCCTTTATTAATATCGAGTCGATACATTAATACAGAAATCGGAGGTTAGTCAAGTAATATAGAGTCGATATTAGCATTGTGTCTATCGATTTGTGTGTTTTTTCGATTTAATCCGCCCTTTGCCCTGATTGTCTGGCTTGTTGCGGCTTGTTTTTCCAGGGGCGTGATGAAACGGCTAGGGCAAGGATCAGCGTTAATAAAAGCCAGTCTCTGCCGATCAGAATCAAGGCGGTCCAGCCGTAATTGCCGTAGGGTTGCCGGAATTCGTCGATCAAATCTCCAAGGAGAATGACCGATAACATGAAGGGGACAAACAAACGAATCAGAAAGCTCCAACCTGCGCCGACTTTGAAGCTGGAGATGGCATTGATATGGCGACGTAAGGTGGGTAAGTGAAATATCCAGCCGATGACGATGCATTCGAGGATGCCGACTAGGATCAAGCCGTAATGGGTGATGAAATGATCAATAATATCCAGCCATAAAAGACCGGCTTGACTGGTAAAGACCGTACCGCCGATAAAACCGAGGGCGCTAACAAAAGTGACCAATAAGCGACGGTTTAAGGAAAATTTATCGATCATTGCCGAAACAAATGCCTCGATGATGGAGACCGCCGAGGATAAGCCGGCCACAGTCAGGCATAGAAAAAATACCGCGCCAAACAAGTTTCCGCCGGGCATTAGACTGATCGCTTTCGGATAGGCGACGAACGCTAGGCCGATGCTTTCGTTGACGACATCGGCAATTTCTTTGCCTTCGCTTTGTGCCATGAAGCCGAGTACGGCAAAAACACCGAAGCCGGTCAGCAGGGAATAGCCACTGTTAATGAAAGCGATGATCATCGCATTGCGAGTAATATCGGTTTTGTCTGGGAGATAACTGGCATACGCAATCATGATGCCGAAACCCAGGCTAAGGGTAAAAAAGATTTGGCTGTAGGCATCAATCCAAACTTCGGGCTGGGTGAGTTTGGAAAAATCAGGTGTCAAATAGACACTGATGCCATGGCTGGCGCCCTCTAATTGTAACGACCAGAATACCAAGATGAGCGTCAGTACCAGCAACAACGGCATCATGATTTTGTTAGCTAATTCGATGCCTTTTTGCACACCGCGATAGACAATGAACCAATTAGCCAACCAGATGACGATTAGGCTATACAGAATGGGCGTGCGGATTTCGCCAAATTCGCCAGGACTATCGGAAACGCGAAGAAACTCCTGGAAGAAAAACTGGTTAGGGTCGTTCCCCCACGCCAGGTTAAAAGAGAGGGTAAAGAAATTCAGGCACCAAGCGATGATCACGGAATAGTAAAGTTCGATGCCGAACATGACAAAAATAACCGACCACCAGCCCAACCATTCCCAGCGCCTGCCGATTTTTCGATACGCAAGCGGTGCCGATCCGACTCGTTCGTGTCCGATGCTATATTCCAGAATCAAGAGAGGTATCCCTGCTGTTAGTAATGCGGTAAAGTACGGAATCAGAAAGGCCCCGCCGCCATGTTCATAGGCCAGGTAACTGAATCGCCAGATGTTGCCAAGGCCAATTGCCGAACCGACCGCGGCAAATATAAAGCCAACTTGAGAATTCCATTGCGCCCTTGCCATTCCCCCCCCCTCCGATCTACAATTCATGTAATGATTTTATATCGATTCTGTAGCACAATTTATTTTTCATGCAAATTATCTGTATTGGCGAATCTCGATTGCTAATTGTCTCTTGACTGGTCTGTTGATAAAAAATATAATAATAAAAATAAGTTAGTCTATTAGGTTAGCTAGTTTCAATGCTTTGTCATTCGGCCCCGTTCATGGGGTTTTTTTATTTTATGGGCGTAAGTTAGTTTGAAACTTCAAGTTTAGTTTGGTTGTTTATGGAAGAGCCGTAGGCTCTTTTTTTTTGTGTGAAAAAAGGTGATGGCATCATGAAGCAGGCTCCTGAGCATTTGGTGAAACTGATCGAACCAATTGTGGAAGGTCTTGGTTATGAATGTGTCGGTATTGAGTTTAATCCTCACCCCCAACATGGGATGTTAAGGGTCTATATCGATAGTGAAAATGGAATCTTACTGGATGATTGCAGCAAAGTCAGTCACCAATTAAGTGGCATGTTGGATGTCGAGGACCCTATTCCGGGCAATTATCAGTTGGAAGTGTCGTCTCCGGGAGCGGATAGGCCTTTTTTTAAATTGAGCCAGTTTGAACGCTTCATCGGTAGCACTGTCACGGTGAATTTATTTAAACCGATTAATAAACGAAGAAAAATTACTGGTTTGATTCAGAAAGTCGAGGATGATGTCGTCGTTCTTCTGGAAGGGGATCAAACCTATGATATTCCATTTAAAGCTATGAGTAAGGCGCGACTGGTGCCTGAATTTTTACTCAATAAAGGAGTTCGCAGTGGCAAATAAAGAAATTTTGTTAGTAGCAGATGTTTTTGCTAATGAAAAGGAAATAGATAAAGAGATTGTCTTCCAAGCAATCGAGTCTGCGCTAGAAGCTGCGACTGTTAAGCGACATGAAAATCGAATTAAGGTTCGGGTAGCGATTAACCGGGCAACAGGCAATTATGCCACGTATCGGCGCTGGGAAGTTGTCGATGCCAATGATGAAATCGATGGTGATGTCGAGTTTCCTGAATCTCAGGTGTTGTTGGAAGTTGCGCAATTGGATAATCCGGACATCGAGGTCGGTGATTTTGTCGAGGAAGAAATTGAATCTGTAGCGTTTTGCCGGATCGCCGCGCAGACGGCCAAACAGGTGATTATCCAGAAGGTTAGGGAAGCGGAACGACGCAAAGTCGTGGAGGCCTATAAGGAAAAAATTGGCGAGCTGGTTACGGGTGTAGTGAAACGGCTCGAGAAAGGCAGCGTTTACTTGGATCTCGGCGGTAATATCGAAGCCTATATTCCTAGGGAAGAAATGATTCCCAAGGAAGCCGTTCGTATGGGCGATAGAATAAGAGGGTATTTGAAAGACGTACGCTCCGAGCCGCGTGGACCGCAATTGTTTGTTAGCAGAACGGCGCCGGAATTATTGATTTCCTTGTTCCGCCTGGAAGTGCCGGAAGTGGGAGAGGGGGTGGTAGATATTAAGGCTGCCGCCAGAGATCCGGGGTCGCGGGCAAAGATTGCCGTGAAGAGTAATGATCCTCGGTTGGATCCGGTCGGCGCCTGCGTGGGCATGAGAGGGTCGAGAGTGCAAGCCGTTTCCAATGAGTTGTCCGGCGAGCGCGTCGATATCGTGCTGTGGAACGAGAATGAAGCTCAATTTGTCATCAATGCCATGGCTCCGGCGGAAATTGAATCGATCGTTGTCGATGAAGATAATCACAGCATGGACGTCGCCGTTGCCACGGACAGTTTGTCGCAAGCCATAGGCCGGGGCGGGCAGAATGTTCGGCTGGCTAGTGAGTTGACCGGTTGGGAATTGAATGTGTTGGATGCGGCGGCGGCGGACAAAGACCATGATGAGGTATCGGCGAAAGCAAAACAGGAGTTTATCGAGAAATTGGATGTGGATGATGAAATTGCCGAAATATTAGTCGAAGTAGGGCTTAACAATATTGAAGAAATCGCTTACATACCAGTCGATGAGTTGCTGGAAATTGAAGGGTTCGATGAGGAGCTGGTTGAAGCATTGCGAAGCCGCGCTAAAGATGCCTTATTGATCAGTGCGATCGCTTCGGAAGAAAGAATTGAAACTTCACAGCCAGCTCAGGATTTGCTGGAAATGGAAGGCATGGATGAAGAATTGGCGCATGAAATGGCGGCCAAGGGTATCATTTGCATGGATGACTTGGCCGAACAGTCGATTGATGACATTTTGGAATTCACCGGCATGAACGAAGAGAAAGCGGCAAAATTGATTATGAAAGCCCGCGAACCATGGTTTGCGGATAAGCAGGGTGAACAGGCAGGGGGATAAGCATGAGTGAGAAGACAGTACAGGAATTGGCCAAAATTGTTGGAATACCGCTAGAACGGTTTTTAGAACAGTTGAATGAAGCGGGACTGGCTCCCCATGCCCCCGAGGATGTTGTCAGTGAAGACGACAAAATGAAATTGCTGGCGCACTTGCGTAAACGTCACGGTAAATCTGACGCCGATGAGTCGGCTACGGCTCCCAAAAGAATTACGTTAAAGCGGCGCAAGGTCACCGAGTTAAAGCAGGCGTCAATACCAGGTTCCGCTACCAAAACGGTCAGTGTGGAAGTCCGCAAAAAGAAAACCTATATCAAACGGAGTGAAATTGCTGCTCCGGATGAGGGCAGGGAAGTCAAATCGACTAACGAAGCGCTGCAGGAACAAATGGCGGCCGCAGAAGAAGTGTGCCGGCAGCAGGATATAAAATTGCAGGAAGTGGTTAAGGAAAAGAGACGGCAGGAAGTCGAGGTTGCTGCTGAAATTACACGCCCAGCGCAGGAGCCGGTGAAGGCAAAAGAAACCACTGCTAAGCAAGAAAAGCCTGTAACGGAGCCGTCCGAACCAGGTATGAAGGAGAAACCGGCAGAGGAGCCTGAAGTACAAGCAGCGGTGGAGGTTGAAGCCGAAAAAGAAGGAACGGTGCAGGCAAAATTAAGTGCCGAGGAATTGGAAGCCCAGCGACTGGAAGAGGAGAAAAAACGCAGACAGGAAGAAGCGGTGCAAAGAACCGCGGAAAAAGTCAGAAGGCAGGCGGAAGCCAAGAAGCAACAGACTCTGCATAAGAAAAAGCAAGAGCCGCGCGGGAAAAGGGCAGTGGGCGACGAAGGAACGGATTTTAGCAAGAGTGAGCCTGGCAGAAAAGCAAAAGGGAAAAAAGGTAAACAGCGCCGAGAAAAAGGAGAAGTCGAATTAGCGATGCAGGTTAAGCATCAGTTCGAAAAACCTGTCGAGCCGGTCGTAAGGGATGTGTTGATTCCGGAAAATATCATCGTCTCCGATTTGGCCATGAAGATGAGTGTCAAGGCCGCCGAGGTCATTAAGCACCTGATGAAGCTGGGGATGATGGCCACGATAAACCAGTCTATCGACCAGGAAACCGCGGCTATTCTGGTCGAGGAAATGGGGCACAATCCTATCATGCAGAGTGAGGATGATCTTGAGCAGGAAATGTTGGCCGGGGTGCAGAATGTCGATGAAGAGCGAGAATTAAGGCCAAGGGCGCCGATTGTGACCATTATGGGACACGTCGACCATGGTAAGACCTCATTGTTGGATTATATTCGCAAGACTAAAGTCGCCGCCGGCGAGGCAGGCGGAATCACTCAGCATATCGGTGCCTATCAAGTCAAAACTGACCACGGTTCGGTAACTTTCCTGGATACCCCGGGTCACGCGGCCTTTACCGCGATGCGTGCCCGTGGCGCCGAATTGACCGATATCGTGATCGTGGTCGTGGCCGCCGATGACGGCGTGATGCCGCAAACCAAGGAGGCCATTGAGCATGCTCGCGCTGCGGAGGTGCCGTTGATTATCGCGATCAACAAGATCGATAAACCGGAAGCCAATCCCGACAAAGTGATGCAAGAATTGGCCAGCATCGATGTCGTACCGGAAGAATGGGGCGGCGATGTGCAGTTCCTCAGGGTTTCGGCCAAAACCGGTGCAGGAATCGACGACTTGATCGAGGCATTGATCTTGCAAGCCGAAATTCTAGAATTACAGGCGCCGTTCGAAGGTGTTGCCTCCGGTATCTGTATCGAGTCTCGTTTGGATAGGGGGCGTGGGGCTGTCGCCACGATATTGGTCCAGAAAGGGAATTTGAAGAAAGGGGAAATGATTCTCTGTGGTCATGAATACGGGCGGGTTCGCGCCATGTTCGACGAGAATGGCAAGGCGGCGAAGGAGGCGGGACCGTGTGCGCCGGTGGAAGTCTTAGGCTTGTCGGGTACGCCTGATGCCGGTGACGAGTTTTTGGTGGTGCAGAACGAACGTGTGGCCAGAGAGTTGGCGGAACATCGGGAAGAACGTAAAAAATCCAGCAAACATGCGGCCCAAGCCGCCTCCAAGCTGGACGAGGTTTTTTCCAAGATGTCGGCCGGCGAAATGGCAACGGTCAACCTGGTTATCAAGACCGATGTGCAAGGTAGCTTGGAGGCTTTGCGTGAATCTTTGGTCAAATTATCCACCGACGAAGTTCAAGTAAAATGTGTTTACGGCGGTGTTGGCGGCATTAACGAGAGCGACGCCAACCTGGCGTTGGCGTCGGGTGCGATTCTGATCGGCTTCAATGTGCGTGCCGACGCGACGGCGCGAAAGTTGATCGAAGAAAAAGATATCGATCTGCATTATTACAGCGTGATATATGACGCGATTGACGAAGTCAAGCGTGCGATCAGTGGTATGATGGCACCTGAAATACAGGAAAAAATCGTGGGTTTGGCCGAGGTGCGGGATGTGTTTCGTTCGCCAAAATTCGGTTCCATCGCCGGTTGTATGGTCATCGATGGTTACGTCAAGCGTAATCTGCCGATTCGGGTATTGCGCGACAACGTTGTTATTTTTGAAGGCGCGTTGGAATCATTGCGCCGCTTCAAGGATGACGTCAACGAAGTCAAGATGGGGATGGAATGCGGTATCGGTGTTAAGAATTACAATGACGTCAAAGTCGGCGATCAGATCGAAGTATTCGAACGAGTAGAAGTCAGACGGGAAATATAACGGATGGCAAAAGAATATGGCCGCAGTGATCGTGTGGCATCACAAATGCAAAAAGAGCTGGCGTTCGTTTTGCAGCGCGAGATTAATGACTCACGCTTGGGTTTTATCACTGTCAATGAGGTGGTGGTGTCCAAAGACCTGGCCGTGGCAAAGATCTACGTGACAGTTTTGAATGCGGACGAAGAGGGGAAGCAGCGTAACATCGACGTGTTGAATGAGTTGGCCCCGGCCATTCGGCATGAGGTGGCAAGACGCATGCGTTTGCGGCATATCTCCGAATTTCGCTTCTATTATGACAATTCATTCGATACCGGGATGAGGGTAGCCGAGCTGCTCAGGGATAAGGACGACTAGCAAAAATAATGGCAAAACGTAAATCGGGGCGCGATATCCATGGCATCCTGTTGTTGGATAAACGTTTGGGGGTATCTTCCAATAAGGCTTTGCAGGAAGTGCGGCGATTGCTCAATGCTAATAAGGCGGGCCATACTGGAAGCCTGGATCCAATGGCGACAGGGCTGTTGCCCTTATGTTTCGGCGAGGCGACCAAGGTTTCCGGATTGCTTTTGGATGAAGATAAGCGTTATCGCTTTGTCATGCAGCTAGGCGTGATGACGGACACCGGTGATATTGAGGGAGAGGTCGTTAAGCGAATGCCGGTGCCTAAGTTATCGGAGCAGCGCTTGCAAGATTGCATCCGGCAATTTACGGGCGATATTGACCAGGTGCCGCCGATGTATTCGGCCTTGAAGCATCAGGGCAAGAAGCTCTATGAATTGGCGCGGGAAGGCAAAGTCGTTGCGAGAAAGGCACGCCGGATACGCATTCATTCGCTGCGTTTGTTGGCATCGGAAGGCGATTTGCTGACGATGGAAGCGCATTGCTCCAAGGGGACTTATATTCGCTCCTTGGCCGAGGATATCGGCCATTATTTAGGTAGTTGCGCGACGGTGAAAGTGCTGCGTCGCACCGCTTCCGGCCGCTTTAGCATCGAGCAGGCCTACACCCTGGAGCAACTGCAGGCCATGAGCGAAAGCCAATTGTTGAATAGCCTGATTGCCGTGGATAAGCCGCTCGAAAGCATCCCGGCGGTGCGCGTTTCAACCGAGCAGGCCGAGCGAATCCGGCAAGGTCAACAGCTTTGCATCGAAGAGTCGGGCCAAGGAATGGTCAGAATGTACAGTGAACAGGGATTTTTGGGTTTGGGAGAAATGCTTTTGAATGGTAAACTAGCGCCGAAAAAATTGTTCCTTCTGCACAATGAGGTTGCCTGAAAAACAGGCAGTAAAGAACATCGGTTTCTACACCCTATGGTGGAAACCATGTAAATCGTGGCCATCGTGGCGATGGCTTTAATTTTTATTACTAATCGATAGGGATTAATAATGCCGTTTACAGCTGAACAAAAGAAATCCGTTGTTGAAGAGTACCGTTTGTCGGAAAACGATACCGGTTCGCCAGAAGTACAGATTGCCTTACTGACTGCGCACATCGCTCATTTGACACCGCACTTTGCTGAACACAAAAAAGACAATCACTCTCGCCGTGGTTTGTTGAGAATGGTTAATCAGCGTCGCAAGTTGCTGGATTACCTGAAAAAGAAAGACGTGGAACGCTATCGTTCGTTAATCGATCGTTTAGGTCTGCGTAAATAACGTTCTGGAAACGGCACATTCTGTGCCGTTTCTATTTTCAAGCGCTTCGCTCTTGCTGGCTGAAGTGCGCCGGTACAGGATGGTACCGGATCCCTCAGCCATATGCGCTTGAGAAACTGGAGACCGAGTTATTTCGGTTTCCTGCCGGGAGGGCCGAAGGTTGGCTGCAACCGGCGTGAAAGTGATACATCCTCAAATAACCTTTAAAACAAAGGAACCTTATAGTGAATCCTATCAGGAAAGAATTTCAGTACGGCGATCGCCTGGTTACCCTGGAAACCGGCGAAATCGCTCGTCAGGCCCATGGTGCCGTATTGATCGATGTCGAGGGGACATCGTTGCTGGTGACAGTCGTTGGTAAAAAAGACGCGAGCGGTGGAGATTTTTTTCCACTGACTGTCAATTATCAGGAAAAAGCCTATGCCGCCGGTAAAATTCCGGGCGGTTTTTTCAAACGCGAAGGCCGTCCCAGCGAAAGCGAGACCCTGATTTCACGCCTGATCGACAGACCGATCCGGCCGCTTTTCCCTGATGGTTACACGAATGAAGTGCAAATCATTGCCACGGTGGTTTCTCTTAACCCTGAAGTGGGTACCGAAATTCCGGCTTTGTTGGGCGCTTCCGCTGCCTTAGCTGTTTCCGGCTTGCCTTTCAATGGACCGGTAGGAGCGGCTTGTGTCGGTTATATAGATGGCGAATATCGGCTCAATCCTTCGATGGCCGCGTTAAAGGATTCGCAATTGGAATTGGTTGTCGCTGGCACAGAAAAAGCGGTATTGATGGTGGAATCGGAAGCCGATTTGCTGACCGAGGAAGTCATGTTGGGAGCGGTGTTGTTCGGACACGAGCACATGCAAGCAGCCATCAATGCAATCAAGGAGTTTGCCGCCGAGGTAGCTACACCGCTGGTCGAATGGTCGCCGCCAGACAGTGATGACGAGTTAGAAAAATTGGTTATCGCCGAAGCCGAGGAAAGCATTAGAGCTGCCTATCAGGTCGCCGAGAAATTGGTTCGTCAGGATACGTTGAGCGACATCAGAATTGCGGTGGTCGAAAAATTGACCGCCGATGAGCAATACGAAGAACTGAAAATTCGTAATATTATCGAAAAACTGGAAAAGAAAATTGTTCGTGGTTCGATTCTGAACGAAGGTAAACGCATCGATGGCCGCCCTTTGGATCAAGTCAGGCCGATCTCGATCAAAACCGGTGTGCTGCCCAGAACGCATGGTTCAGCTTTGTTCACCCGCGGCGAAACACAGGCAATGGTTGTCGCCACTTTGGGTACCGACCGCGATGCGCAGATTATCGACGCCTTGACCGGTGAGTACAAAGAACCCTTCATGCTGCATTACAACTTCCCACCATTCTGTGTTGGTGAAACCGGTTTTATCGGTTCGCCAAAGCGTCGTGAGATCGGTCACGGTCGTTTGGCGAAGCGCGGCGTGGCGGCGATTCTGCCTAATATGGATGAATTTCCTTATGTGATTCGCGTGGTATCGGATATCACCGAATCGAACGGCTCCAGTTCGATGGCCTCGGTATGCGGCACAAGCTTGGCATTGATGGATGCCGGCGTGCCGACTAAAGCCCCCGTTGCCGGTATCGCGATGGGCTTGATCAAGGAGAATGATCAATTCGCCGTATTGTCCGATATCATGGGCGATGAAGACCATCTCGGGGATATGGATTTTAAAGTCGCCGGTTCCGAAAACGGCATAACCGCGCTGCAAATGGATATCAAGATCGACGGTATTACCGCCGAAATTATGGAAAACGCTTTGGAACAGGCAAAACGAGGACGTCTTCATATCCTGGGAGAAATGAACAAGGCCTTGTCGTCGACACGTGAAGAAATGTCGGATTTCGCTCCGCGAATTATTTCCTTCAAAATCGATCCAAGCAAAATTCGTGAGGTTATTGGTAAGGGCGGCGCGACTATTCGTGGTATCACCGAGCAGACTGGCGCCAGCATCGATTTGACCGACGATGGCGTGGTCAATATTGCTTCGGTCGATAAAGCGGCAGGGGAGGAAGCGCGCCGTATCATCGAAGAAATTACCGCCGAAGTCGAAGTGGGTAAAACCTATGAAGGCAAGGTAGTGCGATTAATGGACTTCGGTGCGTTCGTGACAATTTTGCCTGGAAAAGACGGCTTGGTGCACATTTCGCAGATTTCCGATGAAAGAGTGGAAAAAGTCAGTGATAAATTGTCCGAAGGCGATATAGTGAAAGTTAAAGTATTGGAAATCGATCGTCAGGGGCGTGTTAGGTTGAGCATGAAAGAAGTCGATAACGACGAACAGTAAAATTTACTACTTGCTTAAAAAAAGGGCCGCTAAGGCCCTTTTTTGTGCTTATCGGTTAATAGCCGTTTTTTGCATGCATTTGCAATTAAGCTAGTGTCTTGTTTGTATGCTCTGTGATACATGTTTAACTGTTTGGATTAGATAACGCATCAAGATTTTATGTGGACAAAAGATATATTCGACCAGCAGTGTCGGCGCTGTCCTCGGCTGAATGGATTCCTGGACGAAGTCAAAGAAAAGCATCCAACTTATTATGCTTTGCCGGTGCCTCCTTTTGGCGACGATGACCCCCGCTTGTTGGTCGTTGGTTTGGCGCCGGGGATGCACGGAGCTAATGCCAGCGGCCGTCCCTTTACCGGCGATTACGCCGGTTTGCTGCTCTACCAAACTTTGTATGACTTTGGCTACGGCAGTAAAGCGGAATCGAAGGCGGTTGATGACGGGCTTGAATTAAGGGGGTGTCGAATTACCAACGCGGTCAAATGTCTGCCTCCTCAAAACAAGCCCACCGGCGCTGAAATTAATCAATGCAACCCATTTCTAGCGGCGGAAATCGCATCCTTACCCGAGGGGACGATTATTTTGGCATTGGGAAGTATAGCGCATCAAGCGGTGCTGAAGGCCTATGGACTAAAACTGGCGAGTGCCCGTTTTGGTCATAATAGGGTTTTTCCATTGCCGGATGGTAAAACCATGGTCAGTTCTTATCACTGTAGTCGTTATAATGTACAAACCGGACGGTTGACGGCAGAGATGTTTGCCGAAGTATTTGAGACGATTCAGTCAATCAGTGGTTAAGTTGTGGTGCCAGAAAATTTGCCAGTGGAATTCGATGTCAAGGCCTTTTTAAGGCACCTGACGCAAAGGCCTGGTATTTATAAAATGCTCGATGACAAGGGAGAAATAATCTATATCGGCAAAGCCAAGAATTTAAAAAACCGGGTGTCCAGTTATTTCCGCAGTCAATCGGCATCGCCTAAGCAACAAGCTATGGTTGCCAAGGTGGCGTCGATCGAGGTCACCGTTACGCACACCGAAGGCGAAGCCTTACTGCTGGAAAGTCAGCAAATCAAACGCTTTAAACCGCGCTACAATATTTGCTTACGCGACGATAAGTCTTATCCTTATGTTTTCATATCCAGTTACCACGAGTTTCCACAAGTTACGTTTCACCGTGGTGCGAAAAAACGAAAGGGCATGTATTTCGGCCCTTATCCCAGTGCCGGGGCGGTAAGGGAAACCTTAAAACTGCTGCAGAAAATCTTTCCAGTCAGGCAGTGCGAAGACTCCTATTACAATAATCGCTCCCGCCCTTGTTTACAGTATCAAATCGAACGTTGTACGGGCCCTTGCGTGGGATTGGTGAGTCGCGAGCATTATCAGGAAGATGTAGAGAATACCGTGATGTTTCTGGAGGGAAAAGGCAATCAATTGATCGAACAATTGATCGGTAAAATGGAGCAAGCGTCTGAACGGCTGGAATTTGAACAGGCCGCCCTGATCAGGGATCAAATAGTGAGATTGCGTTCGATACTGGAAAAAAATTTCGTTCATGGCGAAAAGGGCGATGTCGATATCATCGCTTGTTCGACCAAGGCCGGCGTGGCTTGTGTGCAAGTTTTCTTTATACGTAACGGACAGAATTTGGGTAATAAATTGTTTTTCCCTAAAATCAATGAGGATTATGAGGCCGGCAGTATCTTGCAAGCCTTTATTGCGCAATATTACTTGGAGAAACAAGTGCCTCATGAACTCATCGTCAGTGATCCGTTGGCCGAGGCCGAGTTGCTGGCCGAGGTGCTGGCAAAGCAGGCAGGGCATGCCGTGACGATTTCTGTTAATGTCAGGGGGGAGCGACAAAAATGGCTGGAAATGGCTGTCACCAATGCCAACAATTCGCTACAAAGTAAATTATCAGATAAGCAAGGGCTGTATGCTCGTTTCTTGAGTTTACAGGAAGAACTTGGCTGTGACGAAATACCCAAGCGCCTGGAATGCTTCGATATTAGCCATACCCAAGGCGAGCAGACGGTAGCTTCCTGCGTGGTGTTCGATCGGGAAGGACCGGTCAGATCGGCATACAGACGGTTTAATATAGATGACATTGCGGCGGGGGATGACTATGCCGCAATTCATCAGGCCGTTTATCGCCGATTTAAACGCATGAAACAAGGCGAGCACCCTGCGCCCGATGTGCTATTTATCGACGGTGGCAAAGGTCAAGTCAATGAAGCGCAAAAGGCTTTAGAGGAATTGGCAATAAACAATGTTATGATAGTCGGCGTTTCCAAGGGGCCGGACCGAAAAGCGGGGATGGAAAAAATCCTGTTGGTTGATCAGCAACAACCACTCGATGTGACGCCCGGAGCCAGCGCTTTGTTAATAATACAGCATATCCGCGATGAGGCGCACCGTTTTGCGATCACGGGACATAGGCAACGTCGGGCAAAGACAAGAAATAAATCGGTACTGGAAGACGTGGCCGGTTTGGGGCCGAAGAGAAGGCAACGTTTGTTGAAACAATTCGGTGGTTTACAAGGTATTACTAATGCCGGCGTGGATGCGCTTGCAAGCGTGGATGGAATAAGTCGGCAGCTGGCGCAAAGAATATACGATACATTTCACTATCAAGATGGCAGTTGAATTTAACTTACCGACCTATTTGACGTTTCTCCGTATTGCCTTGATTCCCTTGTTGGCAATCGTTTTTTATTCGCCTTGGCAATATTCGAATATAGCGTGTACGGTGATTTTTATTGTTGCCGGTATTACCGACTGGCTGGACGGCTATTTGGCCCGGAAAATGAGCCTGGAAACGGCTTTTGGTGCCTTTTTGGATCCTGTCGCCGATAAATTGATGGTGGCCTTCGTCCTGGTTTTGTTGGTGCAGACGGAAGCATCCGCCTATCTCGCTATTCCGGCCGCAATTATTATTGGCCGAGAAATTACGATTGCCTCGTTGCGTGAGTGGATGGCGGAAGTCGGCCAGCGCGCAAAGGTTAAAGTTTCACAATTGGGCAAATGGAAAACCACCGCGCAGATGGTAGCAATCGGCATGTTATTATATCGAGAGGATTTTATAGGTTTGCCGATCAATCTCATGGGTTATTGGTTGCTGTACCTAGCCGCTTTATTAACTTTATGGTCCATGGTTAATTATCTGATGGTTGCGATTTCAACCATGCAAGATTGATTGCCAACGACTTCTTAACTACCTTCAATCCTTGCAAGGATTTATACAAATAGCTTAATACACAGCAGGTAAAGCTGAATATAAAAGAATGGAAATGGAACAACAGAGTCAACAAAAAAGAGTACTGAGCCAGGACGAAATTTTACTGGTAGCATTGAAACTATTCGCGCAAAAAGGATATTTCAACACCTCATTGACGGATATTAAGGATGCGCTAGGTTTGAAGACGACCAGTGGCATATATCAACATTTTAAAACAAAGCAGGCTATCGCGGCTGCTTTGTATGGAAATATTCTCGATAGTTTGAGTATCTCTATCGACGATATTCGCCGCAGAAATCGGAAAGCATCCGAACAATTACGGGAGATTGTCGATTTGTTTTTTAAGTTGACGGAGGATGCGCCGGAAGTCATGCAGTTTTTGCTATTGGTCAAAGTGAATGAGTTTTTGCCGGAGGAAAAGCCAGTAATGGAGACGGCGCCTTTCATTAAAATTCGACGCATTTTTCAAAATGGCATTAAACAAGGAGAAATAAGAGGCATAGATCCCTTGATGGCCTATACTTATTTTTTCGGTATTATCAATCATGCCTTGCAAATGATACTGACCGGAGTGCTGGATAAAAATATGACAAATTACCAGTCCCAGGTTTGGTTGGTTGCCTGGGGATGCGTGGCGAAAAAATAATTCGTCTTCCCAGGAATGTTTGATTATTCGACTAAGATGTAATCGACGAGAGAAAGTTTAAGGTTCAGTACACAGTAGTCAGCATTTTCAATAAAGGCAGGGGCTGGTTGATTTGTTTTCAGGTTCGTTAAATTAAAGAATGAAACGCTATTTGAGTACGTGGCTGAAGCTAGAATTAGCGTGCTAATGTCAATAAAACAACAAGAAAAAAGTGTTGCAAGGATCCGGGTTTTTCGAGTCGACTAAAGCCTGATTGATACGACAATTGAAGCGGTGATTGTAAGATGTTAGATAAATACTCTATGAATTGTATGAAAACCAATAACGCTATTCTTTTATGTTTGGCGCTATTAACGTCGGCCGCTTGTAACAGTATTGAGCAGACTAGTGAGGAATATTTAAATAAGGGCGTCGACTATTATGCCAAGGGCGAATTTTCCAAGGCCAAGATCGAGTTGCAGAATGCCCTGCAAAAAGACCCGAATTCAGCTAAATCCTATTATTACTTGGCGTTGTTGGATGAAAAAAAGCGTAATTTTAAGGCGATGCGATTGAATTTACAGCAAGCCATAAAATATAAACCCGATTATATCGATGCAAGGGAAAAACTGGCCAAAGTTCACTTGCTGTTCAATGACCTCGAACAGTCTTCGGCGGAAGTAGAGGCGATTGAAAAAATACAACCGGACAACCTCGCTGCGATGACGATTAAGGCACAAATCCTGGAAAAACAGCAGAAAAGCGACGAGGCAATGGCTTTAGTCAGTCAGGTTTTGTCTAAGGATCCCGATTTTCTCGATGCGTTGGCCTTGAAAACCGTCTTATTATCAAAGAAAAAGAATTACGATGAAGGGCTAGCTACAGCTGAGCATGCTTTAGAAATTGATAATACCAATGTGTCATTTCATTTGTTGAAAATCCAGCTGCACGGAATGAAAAACGATGTCGGTGCAGTCATTGGTGATTATAAATCGCTGATGGCGATTCAGCCGGACAATGATGAGATTAAATATGCGTTGGCCAAAGCATATTTGAAAAATGAGGAACGCGATCAAGCTGAAACGGTTTTAAGTAACTTGATTAAAGATAAACCCGATAATATCAAAGCAAAGCTGATGTTGTTGGAATTGTTGGCAGGTTCCAATAGGCAAAGGGCTATTGATCAGTTAAACATCTTCTTAGCAAACACCAAGCCGGGTGATCAAATTGAATTGGCGAAATGGGTTTTATCAAAAAGAGATATTGCCAAGGCCAATGAGATCTTAAATCAAATCATTATGGATCAGGAGGATGATAGTGAAGATAAGCAAACCGCTTTATATCTGCTGGCCGGTTTAAGTTACGAGCAAAATAATTATCAGAAATCTTCCGAGCTGACCGAACAGTTACTACGCATCAATCCCGATTATGTCGATGCCAAGGTGCTTAAGGCCGGAATATTACTGAATCAAGGAAATTACAACGATGCCGAGAAACTGCTTAACAATATCTTATGGGAGAAACCGGACTCCGATAACGCGATGGTTTTATTGGCAAAAATTTATCTTGAGCGAGGTGATCGAGATAAGGCCAATAATAAATTTCTCGAAGCGTTTAAGATTAATCCTGCAAACAAGCAGGCTTTGCTTCCCCTTGTCGAAAAAGCGTTAAAAAATAATCATAGCGACTACGCTAAAGAGTTGATTCAAACTTCTTTAGTAAGAGGTGGAGGAGGTCTGGATTTATTGCAAATGTTGGCAAAAATCAACATGGCTGAAAAGGATTGGGATGCCACCAAGAAAGTTATCGATGCTATAGAAAGAAAAAAAGGCGGTCAGTTGTTGGGTAAATTTTTGACCGCTCAAATGCTGACCCAACAGCAAGAATATAATCAGGCAATAGAATTGTACCAGCAAATTTTGAAGCAATATCCATGGCATGCTGCTTCGCTTGCCGCAATGGCGACCAACTATGAGAAGATAAACAAGCGCGATCAAATGAAAGAATATTTGGTCGATTTCAGCAAGTTGCATCCAAACAATACCGCGGCACATTTATTATCAAGCCGGTTCCTGGTGTTGGACAAAAAAAATGAGCAGGCTATTGAATTGTTGCGGAATTATTTGAATACAAATTCCAATGCAATTTCTGCTTATGTCGAGTTGGCGCGTTTGTATCTCTCGCAGGGCCAAAAAGAAGCCGCATTAAACACCTATCAACAAGGATTACGGGTTAAACCGAACAATATTAAATTGCTAATGGCCTTGGCCTCTTTTTATGAGCAGGAAAAGCAACCGGAATTAGCCATTAACTTGTATGAGAGGGTGCTAAAACTGAATCCGACAATGGATGTTGCGAAAAATAATCTTGCAGCTATTTTGTTAGAACGAGACTCGGATGAAGATATTGCAAGAGCGATTGAATTGACAAAACAATTCAAAAAATCCGAGCAGCCTTTTTTTCTTGATAGTTATGCGTGGGCGCAATTTAAAAATAAAAACGTAAACGAAGCATTGACTATACTTAGACATGTCATTGTATTGGCGCCCGATGTCCCTGTTTTCAGATATCACTTAGCGAAGGTGTACCATCGTCAAGGTAACAAAAGCGGAGCTGTATTGGAGTTGCGGGAAGCGTTGGAATTAGCGAAAAAGTCTCCATTTATCGAAGCCGATTCGGCCAAAAAATTGCTGGATGGCTTGCTTTCCCTAAACTGAACCAGTTTAAGGGGCGGTTTTTTAGCATTTCGAATCGATAAATGTGAGTTATATTATTGATCAATGAAGTTCAAATCCGCACAGTATAATTTAAAATCATTAAAAAATTTAATGTTTGTTAAAAACCGATTAGGTGGTTATTAATGATAATTAAGATGTTCTTTACCCTTTTTTGCCTATTAATAGTGTCAGGGTGCGCCTATCCGCCCTTAGATGAAGAAATGGATTTCCCTACGGATTATACTTACGTCATTGGGCCTGGTGATAGTTTGGAAATTTTTGTTTGGGGTAACCCGGATATTTCCAGAAGCGTCACGGTAAGGCCTGATGGTAAGATTGCAACCCCTTTAATTAATGACTTAATGGCAGTGGGAAAAACACCGAATGAATTAGCCAGGGATATTGAGAAGGAGCTTTCCAAGTTCGTCAGAGACCCTCAAGTGGCTGTTATGGTCGGGGGCTTCAATGGCGTCCATTCTCAACAAGTCAGGGTGATAGGACAAATCAGCGGTGGTGGCGGTGGCGGTTTGGGTGCAAACCGTTATAGTGCCAGGTCGCTACCTTACAATGTCGATATGACTTTGTTAGATTTAGTGATTCAGCTGGGGGGAGTCGGTCAATATGGCGATGGCAATCGTGCCAGCATTATTCGCATGGTGGATGGCGAGCAAAAACAGTTTGGCGTTAGGATAGATGACTTGCTTGAGAATGCCGATTTGTCTGCTAATGTAAAAATCATGCCTGGCGATATATTGCTAGTGCCGGAAGCTTTTTTTTAGTCCCTCTAACTATGTGTTGATAAATATAAACTTTCATAATCTTTCCGAAGTAACAACATGCAAGAGCAGTTAGCCGAAATCCTGTCTTATGTTAAAGGCATAATTAGTCAAAAATGGATAATCATTGGCATTGCTTGGTTCTTCAGCCTTGCCGGGTGGGGCTATGTTTATAGCATGCCAGATAAATATACTTCGAAAGCGCGTGTTCATGTTGATACCAGAACAATGTTAAGGCCTCTCTTAAGAGGAATGGCGATTCAAACGGATGTTAGAGGGCTAGTTGCCATCATGCAGAAGCTAATGTTTACTCGGGATAATCTTGTTAAAGTAGCCGAATTGGCAGGAATCGAAGGCGACTATTCCTCAGAAAACGGCAAATTTGAAATTGCGAATAAATTGAAAGGGAATGTCGGTATTTCCGGAGGAAGGGATGAAATCTTTTCAATCAGTTATCAATCAACCAGCCCGGTAATGGCGCAAAAAGTCGTACAAGCATTTTTATCGGTTTTTTCCGAACAAACTCAACAGTCAACGCTGGGGGATGTGGGGTCTGCTCAACGTTTTATTGAAGAACAGATCAGGGAATATGAGCAGCGCTTGCGTATCGCGGAAAAGGCTAGAGAGAATTTTAAAAGGGAAAACTTGGGTTTGCTTCCTGGGCAAGGAGAAAATCAAGTAAGCAAAATTCAGTCCACTCAGAAAAATTTGGAGGAAATCGAAATGAGTATCTCCGAATTGTTCTCGAAAAAGGAGGTCTTGCAAACTCAACTTAATGAAGCAATTGAATCCGAGGATGAATGGGGGTTAACTGATACCTTGGATAAGGATAGTGAAGAAGGCATCCGGATTAATAGCCTGAAAGAGAAAAAGGATGATTTGTTGATTAAATATACTTTAAATCATCCCTATGTGAAAGCCATTGACTCTACAATAAAGGAATTGGAGCAACGCATTGCCGAAAAAAAACGCACATCAGATGATGAAGATAAATTGGAAGCTATGTCAAATCCTTATGTGCAGTCTATCAAAGCTCAGATTAACCAGGTCGATGCGGAAATTGCGACGTTGCAATCCCGAACCGAAAGATATAAGAAGCAATTAAAACAAGCTGATGAGGAATTTAATACGCGACTGGCGATAGAAACGGAAATGCAAAACCTCAATAGAGATTATGAGACAATTAAAGGCAATTATTTAAGACTAATTCAAAAGAGGGAGCAGGCTTCACTCTCGGAAAAAGTCGATAATCAAGCGGCAGCGTTAAAATTTAGAGTTGTTGATCCCGCCAACAGGCCAACTAGTCCCTCGGCACCAAACAGAAAGTTATTGTATTCAGCTGCATTATCCATGGGCCTGATTGTTGGAGTCGGAGTTGCACTGCTAGTTGTTTTAATCAGACCGGTTTTTACCTCCACCAGGAATCTAAGAGCCTTGACCGGGTTGCCAGTACTCGGAAGTATCTCTGTTTATATGACGCGTGAAGAGATTAAGAAGCAAAAATTAAATAATGCTATTTTTGTTGCTGTGAGTCTTTTATTACTGATTAGTTTTTCCGGTGTCATGACTGTGGAATTACTGTAATTTCCTATGTGTTCATGGAAAGAGTGGCAGACTTATATCTACCTTTTTGAGCTGTGTTTAATGTAAAGGTTAATTATTGGGATTTTAATGAGCACGATTGAAGAAGCCTTAAGAAAAGCCGAACAACAGAAGCAGATTGGTCAAAAGATAATTGCATCTGATGACTCAGCGTCAGAACCTCATGATATCCAGCAAGACTCTCATGATTCGATTGAAGGCTTCGTCGCTAATGATCAGGAAAGTTTTAATCGTCCCGTGGAAAAATTCGATTGGAATTTTTTAAAATCAAAGGGCTATATTTGTCCAGAAAGCGCGCATTCAAAATTAGCCGAAGAATATAGAAGCATTAAGAGACCCCTGGTGGTTAATGCCATCGGCGCGCGAAAAAAAGATATACAACGTTCTAATCTTATCCTAATCACCAGTAGCGTACCGGGCGAAGGGAAAACATTTACCTCTATCAACCTCGCGTTGAGTATTTCTGCCGAGTTCGATAAAAAAGTTTTATTGATCGATGCGGATGTTTCCAAACCGGCGGTTTCCAAGGTCCTAAAAATAAAACAAACGCCTGGGTTGATTGAATATCTTGAGGGAGAAGTAGATAATTTATCGGATATCATATTGCACACTGAAATTGATGGCTTAAGGATAATTCCAGCCGGTAAACGACATAAATATTCAACGGAACTACTTGCCAGTAATAAAATGGTCAGTCTGGCAAAAGAGTTAAGTGAAAGATATGCCGACAGGATAGTAATTTTCGATACTCCGCCATTATTAGCAACGACACAAGCCGAGGTGCTAGCCAGTATGGTCGGGCAGGTGGTACTGGTGATCGCGGCTGATTCGACATCGCAAAGCCTAGTGATGGAATCCGTAAAGAAACTGGAAAATTGTGCGGATGTCGTGTTGACCTTGCTTAATAAGACAAAGCGGTCTTTAGATACAAGCTATTATGGATATGGCAAGTATTGACGAGAACCTGAAAAGAAGATGGAATACCCGGGAAAAAAATATACTATTATTGGTGTTCCTTGCTTTTTGTGCTGATCATGCTTTAGCTTTTGATTGGGTAATCAGACCCACTTTAAATATTGAAGAGACTTATTCCGATAACATAAACCAGGCAAGCGATAATAAACGTAGCGCTTTGGTCACCGAAGTGAGTCCCGGAATTTCCTTACGTTCTACCTCTTCGATCAATACCTTTAACCTGAATTACAGGATGCAAGGTTTATACAATGCAGGCGGTGGTTCGGGTCTGAATATCAATAATCAATTACAATTTAATTCCAAATACCAGCTTTTGCGTAATTCTTTGTACATGGATAGCAGTAGTTCTATCAGTCAACAGAATATTTCCAATAGGAACTTAGCTACCGACAATCTGACTGGCGATTCCAGCAGTTCGACTATAACGACGTTTAACATTTCACCTTATTGGACCCCTCATTTGAAAGGCTTTGCCGACGGTTTGGTCAGGGTAAGCTACGATAGGATTTCCTCCGACGGAGGCACTTCTTTGTCCAATACCAATAGCTTTAGTCAAAATATCAGTTTACACAGTGGAAGGGATTTTTCCCGTTTTACATGGTCGGTGGCATTTAACAATCGGAAAAGTTATTACAGCGAAGGCGATGATGTGCAGTTTCAAAATTCATCGGCGGAGTTAAGGACTTTTTTAAATAGAGAGCTGAGCGCTTTCATAAGGGCCGGGCATTCGGAAAATCAGTTTCAAACCACGACCGATAGTAACAACAACGGCTTTTTCTATACGGCCGGTGGGCAATGGCGCCCTAGTGCGCGGTTCAGTGTACAGGCCGGTTATGGTAACAATGCTTTTGTCACCGTCAACATCATGCCTATCAGAAGGATTACCTGGAGTACGACGTATAGTAATAACGATATAGGAACCAATACCGGGGATAGATGGCAGTCTTCTCTCAGATACAATACGCGGCGTTCGACCTGGTCCTTTAATTATCCATCATAAGGTTTAAACCACCGGCTTTAGCCGGTCAGCTTTAGCTGCGATAATTTGCCCAAGGAGGTGGCGATGGACTATAGATACGGCAGCCATACGGTTTACCAAATTGAGTATCATTTTGTTTGGGTTACGAAGTATCGTTATAAAGTGCTGAAGGATGAAATAGCCGAACGAGTGAGAGACTTGGTGCGGCAGACATGCGAAGCCTTTGAGATACGGATTATCAAAGGTGTCGTGAGCAAAGATCATGTGCACATTTTGGTGAGTGCGCCGCCGACTATGGCCCCAAGCGAAATCATGAGGCGAATCAAGGGACGAACTTCGAGCTATCTGTTCGAAGAGTTCCCGCACTTGAAAAAGCGATATTGGGGTCGACATTTTTGGGCCCGCGGTTATTTTTGCGCCACAGTGGGGCAAATGACTGATGAGATGATAAAGCAATATTTGGAGCATCACTTTGAACCTAATCCAAACGATAATTTCAAGATGGAGCCCGACTAAGACGCGTCGTTTAGTCGACGCGTATCCGGACTTTCAGTCCGTTATTGGAACCCACCCGCTTGAGCGGGTGGTTGTTTAGTACAGCGAAAATACCGTGACTACCCAGCAGGTTTTGTTGACTCGGCAACGAGGTACTTTCCAGCAGCTGTTCGGTATTTCTTATTCCGATTATCTTAATCAGACTACCGGGGCCAGTACCGCAGAGAGATTAAGTCAGGCAAATCCGATATTGTTTCCTTCAGCATCCGATGTGCCGGTAGAACTTGTTAATTTTTTAGACAATAATTTTAATAATGTACAATTTGAGGCAGATCTGCCGACGTTAACAGATGAAGTTTTTATTACGAAACGAGGAGACTTATCGGTTTCCTTTTTTACCGGTAAGAGTATCTTTAATCTCAACGCCTACCGCGAAAGAAGGGAATTTCAAGTCAGCCAAAACGGGGAGGATATCTTTGGATTTGGCGGTTCGTGGAACTGGAATTTTGCCGCTAATACCCGCTCGAATATCCGCCTGTTTTGGCAAACGACGGAAGGTCAGGATTCGACCCAGGACGAGCGTTTTCAAGCAACGGTCAATGTGACCCGTAATATTTACAGTTATCTCTATGGCAGAATCCAATACAGCTTTACCGATCAACAGTCGGACCTGCCTGGAAATGAGTTTTCGGAAAATCGAATCAGCGCCAGCTTGTCAATGCGATTCTAAATGTATAAAACTTTTTATAAATTAACGAAAAATCCGTTTCAATTAAACGCTGACCCGGCTTTTTTCTTCGATAGCTCCGGCCATAAAAGGGCAAAGGCTTACTTACGCTACGGCTTGGCGCAAGGCGAAGGTTTTGTCGTGGTGACCGGCGTTCCTGGAACCGGGAAAACCATGCTGGTCAAGGAACTGAGTAAGTTTCTGGAAAAAGACCAGTCCGTTGTGATCGGTTCCCTTGTCAGTTCCAGCGTAGGAGCGGAAGATACGTTGAGATTATTAGCGGCGACATTCGCTATTAATTACGAATTGGATGATACCAAAGCGACTTTATTGAATAGAATCGAAGGGTTTTTCAAGGAAAAGGCCAAGCAGGGCAAGCGGGTATTATTGATTGTCGATGAGGCGCATAATCTGCCTAATCAATCGATTGAAGAATTGCGCATGCTGTCGAATTTTGAATGGGAGGGGAATATTATTTTCCAGACCTTCTTAATTGGTCAGGAGGAATTGGGTAAGCGTATTTTTTCACCGGATATGGAGCAGGTCAGACAACGGATTGTGGCAACCTATCAGTTGAAAGCATTAAATGTTGAAGAAACCCGGGATTATATTTTTTTTCGCTTGGAAAAAGCTGGATGGCAGGGAAATCCAAGATTTCATGATGAGGCCATCACGGCTATTTTTGATTTCAGTAAGGGCATTCCCAGACGAATCAATACCGTTTGCGACAGACTGTTACTCTACGGCTTTCTGGAGGAATTAAATCACATTGATTTGAATGCCACGCAAAAAGTGATTGCCGAAATCAAGGAAGACTATAAGACGATGGCTGCCCAGAAAATAAATAATAATATTTCACCGCAAACTACCACTATTACACCGATTGACGGAAATCTGGAGCAGAAAGTCGCCATGCTGGAACAAACAGTCAATGAATTAAGTTTGAAACTTAAAAAGGAGCAGGAATTATTAAGAAAAGCCATATTGATTCAGCTGGATATGAGTGATGTTTATTCCGATGGCGAATAACTGATGACCATGACAACGGCTACACCCCCCCAAAAATCGATTGTCAATGCGATGACGGTCGATGTCGAAGATTATTTCCAGGTTTCCGCATTCGAACCCTATATCGACAGGGAATGCTGGGATGAATTGCCGCATAGAGTCGAAGCAAATACCCACCGTATTTTGGATGTTTTCGATGAGTTGGGTATTAATGCGACGTTTTTTACCTTGGGCTGGGTCGCCGAGCGTTATCCACGATTGATAAACCGCATCGTCGACGAGGGTCATGAATTGGCTTGCCATGGTTTTAGCCATATCAGGGTCACCGAGCAAACCCCGGAGTTGTTTCGTGCCGATGTTCGTCGGGCTAAAAATATCTTGGAAGATATAGCCGGGCGGTCCGTCATCGGCTACAGAGCGGCTAGTTATTCCATCGATAAGGAGAATTTGTGGGCGCACGACGTGCTATTCCAAGAAGGCTTCCTCTATAGTTCCAGTATCTACCCGGTCAAACATGATTTATACGGCATTCCGGATGCCCCACGTTTTGTTTATTCGCCTTTAACGGAAGCTAATTTCAAGGAAATACCCATTACCACGCTCGATTTATGGCATAAGCATGTTCCTTGTGGTGGCGGAGGTTTTTTTCGTTTTTACCCTTATGCATTTTCCAAATGGGCATTAAACAAAATCAATACGGAAGAACAACAACCGGCTATCTTTTATTTTCATCCTTGGGAGATCGATGCCGGACAACCCAGGCAGCAAGGCATTTCTCTGAAAACCCGCTTTCGTCATTATCTAAACTTGAGCAGGATGGAAGAACGGATCAGAGCACTGATACGGGATTTTGACTGGAACACCATGGAAAACGTTTTTATCAAATAGACCGCCTCTGTCAGCATCACATGAATATAAAATTATTGGACGAGAACACACTTCAGGCATGGGATGATTATGTGAACCAATCTCAGGGTTCGACTTTTTTCCATAGAGCGGGTTGGAGAGAGGTAATACAGCGTTCCTTCAATCACGACACTTACTATCTGTTTGCAGAAGAAAACGGCGTCATAATAGGTATATTGCCCCTGGTACACATCAAGAGCCTATTGTTCGGAAACTCTTTATGTTCTACCGCCTTTTGCGTATATGGCGGCATCGTGGCGGATAACGAAGAGGCGACGTTGGCATTGGACCGAAAAGCCGGGGAGATTGCTCGGGAATTGGGCGTCGATTATCTGGAAATGCGTAACACAGCGCAAATCACGCCGGACAGACCGTATAAGAAATTGTATGTGACGTTTAAAAAGGATTTGCTGGATAACGTGGAAGACAATATGCAGGCTATTCCCCGCAAGCAACGGGCCATGGTCCGCAAGGGAGCGAAGGCGGGTTTGATTAGCGAAATAGATGAAGGCATAGAACGTTTTTACCGGGCGTATTCGGAAAGTGTTCGTAATCTGGGTACGCCGGTTTTTACCAAGAAATATTTTCGCTACTTGAAGGAAGTATTCAAGGAAGACTGCGAAATCCTTACGGTGGTCGACTCCCAGGGCCAACTAATCAGTAGCGTCATGAGTTTTTATTTCAAGGGCGAGGTGTTGCCTTATTATGGGGGAGGAACCGAACGCGCCCGTTCGGTTCAGGGCAACGATTTCATGTATTGGGAGGTCATGCGCCGGGCGGTGGAGAAGGGATGCAAGGTTTTTGATTTTGGTCGCAGCAAGGAAGGAACCGGCTCTTACCGCTTTAAAAAACACTGGGGATTCGAGCCGCAGCCTCTGTACTATGAATTCGATCTGGTCAATTCCAAATCCATTCCGGATGTCAATCCACTAAACCCCAAATACCGCTTGTTTATTGCGGCCTGGAAAAAATTGCCGTTACCCGTCAGTCAACTCGTGGGGCCATGGTTGGCAAAAGATTTAGGTTGATTCAATCGATTAATGGCTGGTCATGCAAAACATTTTGTTTCTGGTTCATAGAATACCGTTTCCGCCCAATAAAGGCGATAAGATCCGTTCCTTTCATTTTTTAAAAGCGTTGTCGGAACGTTTCAATGTGTTCCTGGCGACTTTTGTCGATGATGAACAGGATTGGCAATATAGGGAGGAACTGTCCGCTTATTGTCGGGACGTGTTCTGTTTGCCATTGCAACCAAGGACCGCGAAGATCAGAAGTTTGACCGGTTTGATTAATGGCAAGGCCCTGAGTCTGCCTTATTATCATAATGCCGAGCTGCAGGACTGGGTCGACAGAGCCATCGATCAGTTTGGTATAGAAAAGGTCATGATATTTTCCTCCGTGATGGGGCAATATGTTCTTGATAAACCGGATTTAAAAATCGTTGCCGATTTTGTCGATGTCGATTCCGATAAATGGCGGCAGTATGCGCAAAAAAAACGCTGGCCCGAGAGTTGGGTTTATCGAAGGGAGGCGGTGAAATTATTGTCATTTGAAAGGTTGCTGGCCCGTCAGGCATCGATCTCGGCGTTTGTTTCGGCGCAAGAGGCTGAATTGTTCAAGCAATTGGCGCCCGAATGCAGCGAAAAGGTCACCGCCGTCAATAATGGCGTCGATGTCGATTATTTCAATCCGGCCATGGTTTTCCCCTCCCCTTATAACCAGGCAGAAAAAATCATGGTTTTTACCGGGGCGATGGATTATTGGGCGAATGTCGACGCGGTGGTATGGTTTGCCAGGGAAGTGCTGCCCCGAATTTTACGGCAAATCCCGCAAGCTAAGCTATATATCGTCGGCTCCAAGCCGGCCAAGGACGTTCGAGCTCTGGAGAACAAGCAATCTGTTTATGTCACCGGCCGTGTCGAGGATATCAGGCCTTATTTGGCGCATGCGTCCATTGCCGTTGCGCCGCTTCGAATAGCCAGGGGCATACAAAACAAGGTATTGGAGGCGATGGCCATGGAGAAGACGGTGCTGGCGACGTCGCCAGCGATGGAAGGCATTCAGGGCTACGATACGGAAAATGTCGTTGTCGGCGATGACTGCGAGCAAATGGCGGAACAGGCCTGTCGATTATTGTCCCTGCCCCCCGAGCGATTACATTCGCCAAGCAACAGGTCGTTTGTCGAGTCGAATTTCAGTTGGCGCAGCAGCGGCGATTACTTGATTGAGCTGATGGGATCATAAATATGAATCATCTTAGAGTTCTGATTGTTTTCGGTACCCGTCCCGAGGCGATTAAAATGGCGCCGGTAGTCAAGGCGTTGCAGCAGGACCCACGTTTTCAATGCAAAGTCTGCGTCACGGCACAGCACCGGGATATGCTGGACCAAGTGTTGAACTTGTTCTCCATTTCGCCGGACTACGATCTGGACATCATGCGTCAGAACCAAGGGTTGACCGGCATTACGTGCGCTATTTTGAACGGAATGGAATCCATACTGGCGGAATTCGAGCCCCATCGGGTATTGGTGCATGGGGATACCTCGACCACCTTTGCCGCAACATTGGCCGCTTATTACCAGAAGGTCGCAGTCGGCCATGTCGAGGCGGGCCTGCGTACCGGCAATCTTTATTCTCCCTGGCCGGAGGAAGCCAATCGGAAACTGACCGGGGCGTTGGCCGACTTGCATTTCGCGCCGACAAACACGGCTAGGGAAAACCTATTGAAGGAAAACGTGGCTGCTTCATGTATTGTCGTTACCGGCAACACCGTGATCGACTCGTTGTATCAGGTCAGAGAAAAACTCGGTCAAGATGCTCGTTTAGCCGGGCAACTGGCGGCACAATTTTCGTTTCTCGAGGCCGATAAGAAATTGATTCTGGTGACGGGACATAGGCGGGAAAGCTTCGGAGCCGGGTTCGAGCAAATCTGCCAGGCATTAAAAAAATTATCGACCAGAGCAGACGTGCAGATCGTTTACCCGGTCCATCTGAATCCGCATGTGCGCGAGCCGGTCAATCGTATCTTGGCAGGCATAGCCAATATTCATCTGATCGAACCGTTGGATTATTTACCTTTCGTTTATTTGATGAACCAAGCCGATCTTATTTTGACCGATTCCGGCGGCGTGCAGGAGGAGGCGCCTTCACTCGGCAAACCCGTCCTGGTTATGCGCGATACCACGGAAAGGCCGGAAGCTGTTACGGCTGGCACGGTCAAATTAGTGGGTGCCGACGAACAACGCATCATTAAGCATGTCAACCAGCTGCTGGACAGTCGGGAGGCGTATGAGGCAATGAGTTTTGCCCATAACCCTTACGGTGACGGCAAGGCCAGCCAGCGCATTCTAGAGGGAATAATCAATGCAGCAAACGACCTTTAATCGAATTTCTGTTATCGGGTTGGGCTATATCGGCTTGCCGACCGCCGCCGTGATCGCCTCCAGAGGGATAGAGGTAGTTGGCGTCGATGTATCGGAACATGCCGTCAACACCATTAATCAAGGTAAGATACATATCGTCGAGCCGGATCTGGATATGCTGGTGCAAAGCGCCGTCACCACCGGTAAGCTTCGGGCGACGACCGAGGCGGAACCGGCCGATGCGTTTATCATCGCCGTTCCGACACCTTTCAAAGACGGGTTTAAGCCGGATTTGTCCTATATCGAGGCGGCGGTGAAAAAAGTGGCGGCGGTATTGCAGAAAGGAAATTTGGTGATATTGGAATCGACCTCGCCGGTCGGCACGACGGAAAAAATATCGCGCTGGATGAGTGAAGTCCGGGAGGATTTGAATTTCCCCCATCAGGGGGGGGACGAGGCCGATATTCTGATCGCGCATTGCCCCGAGCGGGTTTTGCCAGGTTATGTGATCCAGGAATTGGTGGCGAACGACCGCGTGATCGGCGGCATCACGCCGAAATGCGCGGCCCGGGCGCAAGACCTGTATAAAATCTTCGTCAAGGCCGATTGTCTGATTACCGATGCCAGAACGGCGGAAATGGCGAAGTTGACGGAAAACTCCTTTCGCGATGTCAACATCGCCTTCGCCAACGAATTGTCGATTATTTGTGACCGCTTGGGAATCAATGTCTGGGAGTTGATCAAGCTGGCCAACCGCCATCCTCGGGTGAATATTCTCAATCCGGGCGCCGGCGTCGGCGGCCATTGTGTCGCCGTCGATCCGTGGTTCATCGTCGACTCCGCGCCCGAACAGGCGCGTTTGATCCGCACGGCCAGGGAAGTCAACGACAGCAAACCGGAATTTGTACTGAACAAGGTGCGTAAGGTTGCCGCTGAATTCAAACAACCGAAAATTGCTTGCCTAGGATTGGCTTTCAAGGCGGATATCGATGACTTGAGGGAGAGTCCGGCTGTCGCGATCACGCAAAAAATCATTGAGGAAGAAATCGGTGAAATCATGGTGGTCGAACCGCATATCAAGTCGCTGCCAGCCAAACTGAATCAGGCACATGTAAAATTGACCGGTCTCGCCGAAGGTCTGGAGGCGGCCAATATCATTGTGACGCTGACCGATCATAGCGTTTTTAAACAGGTCAAACTGACCACATTGAATGAAAAAGTGATAATCGATGCCCGCGGCATTTGGGAAAAGGAATAGAAAATGGTGGAAAATATTAAAATTGCGATGATCGGTTTGGGCTATGTCGGCCTGCCATTGGCGGTGGAATTCGGAAAAAAATACCCGACCGTCGGCTTCGATATTAATACCCGACGAATCGAGGAACTGATGGCCGGCAGCGACCATACCTTGGAGGTTAGCGATAGCGAACTTGCCGAAGCCAAGTTGCTTTCTTATTCGTCTTCGCTAGACGCTATAGCGGATTGCAATGTCTATATCGTCACGGTGCCGACGCCGATCAATGCCCACAAACAGCCGGACCTGACGCCGTTGCAAAAAGCCAGCGAGTTGCTGGGCAAGGTGATCAAGCAGGGCGATATCGTCGTTTATGAATCGACCGTTTATCCCGGCGCGACCGAGGAAGTTTGCGTGCCGATCATCGAACGGGTCTCCGGTTTGGTCTTTAACCAAGACTTTTATGCCGGTTACAGTCCGGAACGTATCAATCCAGGCGACAAGAAGCATCGCGTCACCAATATTTTAAAAGTGACGTCCGGCTCCACCGAAGAAGTCGCGGAAAAAATCGATCACTTGTATCAGAGCGTTATAAGCGCCGGGACTCATAAAGCGAGCAGCATCAAAGTGGCCGAAGCGGCCAAGGTGATCGAGAATACCCAACGCGATGTCAATATCGCTTTGATCAACGAGCTGGCACTGATCTTCAATCGCCTCGGCATCGACACCGAGGAAGTGTTGATTGCGGCCGGCACCAAATGGAATTTCTTGCCGTTTCGGCCAGGCCTGGTCGGCGGCCATTGCATCGGCGTCGATCCCTATTATCTGACTCACAAAGCCCAGGCCATCGGCTATAATCCCGAAGTTATTCTATCCGGCCGGCGCATTAACGATGGCATGGGAGAATACGTCGTGTCCCAGCTGGTCAAGCTGATGTTGAAAAAACGCATTCATGTGCAGAATGCCGATATCCTCATCATGGGGTTGACCTTCAAGGAAAACTGCCCTGACCTGCGCAACACCCGGGTGGTCGATATCATCAAGGAACTGAATAGTTATGGTGTCAATGTGCATGTCTACGACCCATGGGTCGACCGCGAGGAAGCCAGGCTGGAGTACGGTATTGATGTTCTTCAGCAACCGGAACAGCAAAAATATGACGCCATTGTCTTGGCTGTCGCACATGATCAATTCAGGCAAATGGATATTTCGGCAATTAGGGCCATGGGAAAAAACCATGCCGTGATTTATGACTTGAAATATCTTTTCCCCGCTCAATACACAGATGCGCGATTGTAATTTATGAAAATAATGGTGACCGGAACGGCCGGTTTTATAGGCAACCACTTGGCTTTAAGATTGCTCGAAAGGGGAGACGAGGTTGTCGGCATCGACAACCTGAACGACTATTACGATGTCAATTTAAAACTGGACCGCTTGGCTCGTATTAAGGATTATTCCGGTTTTACCGACATGCGTCTGGATCTAGCCGATCGTTCCGGCATGGAAGAGGCCTTTAGAAAATATCAACCGCAGAAAGTCGTGAATCTGGCGGCTCAGGCCGGGGTGCGCTATTCCCTTGAGAATCCTCACGCCTACATGGATAGCAATATCATCGGCTTCATGAATATTCTGGAAGGATGCCGGCACAATCGGGTCGAACATCTGGTGTATGCCTCCAGTAGTTCGGTATACGGCGCCAATGAATCCATGCCGTTTTCGGTGCATGACAATGTCGACCATCCGCTGAGTCTGTATGCGGCCTCAAAGAAAGCCAACGAGCTGATGGCCCACACCTATAGTAATCTTTACCAGCTGCCTACGACCGGTTTGCGTTTCTTTACCGTATACGGTCCGTGGGGCAGGCCCGACATGGCTTTGTTCTTATTCACCAAGGCCATTTTAAACGGGGAACAGATCAAGGTGTTCAATTATGGTAAACATCGCCGCGATTTTACCTACATCGACGATATCGTGGAAGGCGTGATCCGTACCCTCGACCATACCGCTGAGCCGAATCCCCAATGGAGCGGCAAAACGCCCGACCCCGGCACTAGCAAGGCGCCTTGGCGTGTCTATAATATCGGCAACCAAAACCCCGTCGAGCTGATGGATTATATCGAAACATTGGAGAAATTTTTGGGCAAGAAGGCCGAGAAACAGTTGTTGCCGCTACAACCCGGTGACGTGCCCGACACCTATGCCGACGTAGAGGCTTTAGTGGCCGACGTGGATTACAAACCCAATACATCGATAGAACAAGGAATCGAGAGGTTTGTCGAATGGTATTTGGATTATTACCGGTCATAAAGAGCGAAATCTTAGAATTGCTTTGTTTCTTTCCGAGCTTTGGTATACTCAAATACAGCATACAACGGCATTAGCTTAGCCAGGATGATGTTGATTCAATCAGCATATCCCCAGTGTTGTGGTGAATGAACAAAATCCATCATGGCAAGTGATTGATTTTTAAGGAAAAAAATCGAATTTGCTTTTGGCCGAAGCCGAGAAATCCAGTCAGGATGTATGCCGACTTTTCCTAACAAATCGTTACATGTCAGCGTTTTGACCGTGGAAAAAGCAAATTTCGGTCGCGTTCTGTGTACCGCCTGTCACGCTAATTATTAGAAAAATAAATGGTTTCTTATAGTTTATATAGTTATTTGGCAGCGGCATTCGCTTATTCGGTATTGTTTCTGTTATTGATATTGAATAAGAAAAATAATACTGTCTTTTATCCTTTTTTGACGGCAGTTCTTTTCTCGTTTATATGGTCGGCCTATTCCGCCCATGTGTTACAGGACGATAATCTCTATATCTTCGAAACCCTGGCGCTTGAATCGTTGCGTAACGGCGCCTGGTATTTTTTTCTCAGTGTATTATTTTCCAAACAGCAATTCTGTAACCAGTATGGTTTTATCAAACACTACTGGCAGCCCAAAGCCATGCTGGCTTTTATCATTGTTATAAGCTTTCTGGAATTTTATTCCCCTTTACGATACTGGGTCCAGAGTGAATTAGGTTTCGATTTCAGGCTTTTTGCCCATATTGCATTTGCCATTATCGGTTTATTGCTCATCGAACAGCTTTATCGCAACTCTTTGCCCGAGCAACGCTGGAATATTAAATATGTTTGCATCGGTGCGGCGGGGTTATTTATCTTCGATTTCATCGTTTATAGTAAATCCTTATTGTTTTCGAGCCTGGATTCCGATTTGTGGAAAGCCAGAGGGGTCATCAATGCCTTATTAGTTCCGTTATTCATTCTGTCCATTAATCGCCTGAATATCAGTCCGGGCACATTTTCGGTTTCAAAAAAAATAATTTTTCATTCCACCGTGCTGGTCGGGGCCGGGATTTATTTGCTGATCATGTCGCTGATGGGATTTTATATCAGGGATTATGGCGGTAGTTGGGGCGGTATTGCCCAGATCGGCTTCATTTTTCTGGCGGTACTTTTGCTGTTGGTTTTTTTCGTTTCAGGAAGAGTCAGGGCCTTAGCGAAGGTTTATTTCTCCAAGCATTTTTTTCAACACCGATACGACTACCGGGAGGAGTGGATCAAATTAAGCCGGACACTGGCCCAATTGAATTCCATCGATGCCGTTTCCGGTTTCATCGTGAAAACTCTTGCTGATTTGGTGGATAGTATTGGTGGCGGACTATGGCTTAAAAACGATCAGGGCGATTTTTATTTGGCGGAAGACATTAATTTGGGATTTCAACCGTTGCAATTGATTTCCAGGAATGACCCGGTCCTGACCTTTTTCAACAAGACCAATTGGGTGATTGATTTTGTCGAATATTTCAACGATCCCGAAATCTATGCCGGAGCCGAGTTGGAAAAGTGGTATAGGCACGATAACAATATCTGGCTGATGATTCCCTTGTGTCTGCAAAATGAGTTGGAAGCCTTTGTGGTATTGAGTAAACCGCGGGTGGCGAGGCAAATAGATTGGCAAGATCACGACTTATTAAAAACCGTTGGCATGCAATTGGCCAATGCGCTGGCTTTGACGCGGGCCAGCGATGATCTTAGCCGTTCAAGGCAATTCGAGGCCTATAATCGGCTGTCGGCTTTTTTGGTTCATGACCTAAAAAATCTGGTTGCGCAGATTTCGTTGATTGTCAAGAATTCGGAGCGACATAAAAACAACCCTGAATTCATCGATGATTCCATCGAAACGTTGGAAAATGTCGTTGTTAAAATGGAAAAAATATTGTCGCAGTTAAAAAAAGGAGGGGCGAAAAAAGAGAATGGATTCCAAGAGGTTGATTTAGCCGATGTTTTAAAGGATGTGGCAATTCAACAAAGTATTAACAAACCGCGGCTTCAGCTGATATTGAATAGCCCTAAAAGCATTATTCGCGGTGACAAAGAAAAACTAACCAGTATCATAAGCCATTTAGCACAAAATGCCCAGGATGCGACTGCCGATGCAGGCTGGGTTAGACTGGAACTATACAACGCCGATACCCAAGCGATTGTAAAAATTATTGACAATGGCTGCGGCATGGATAAACAATTCATTCAGCAACGCTTATTTAAGCCGTTTGATACGACTAAGGGTAACGCCGGGATGGGTATAGGCGTTTATGAAGCGCGAGAATATATTTTGCAGCATTCTGGACAGATTCTGGTCGACAGTGAACCGGGCAGGGGGACGACTTTTACGTTAAAATTTCCGCTGATCTAACGTGGTGTGTGGATCAGGTCAAAGTTGAAAGTTTCTTCCTGTTTATGCGATGCAAGAAAAGCGAGTGAGGGGATTACAAGAAAGTGGACGACAACAAAATACTGCTGGTGGTCGAAGACGATACCGGCCTGCAGAAGCAATTGAAATGGGGCTTTGAAGATTATCAAGTTGTTTTGGCCGGCACCAGGGAGGAAGCGATTACCGCGCTAAGACGTTATATGCCGCCGGTCGTGACATTGGATTTAGGCTTGCCTCCCGATCCGGCCAATGCCAGTGAAGGATTGAAAACGCTGGAGGAGATTTTGCGTTTGGCCCCTACCACCAAGGTCATCGTGGTTACCGGCAATGACGATAGGGAGAATGCCATTCAATCCGTGGCTTTGGGGGCTTATGATTTTTATCAAAAACCGGTCGATCTCGAAATTCTGAAGTTGATTATTGATAGGGCATTTCAGCTCGACCTGTTGGAAAAGGAAAAGAACAAACTACAAATCGATAAAAAGGAGCCGCTGTCAGGAATCATTGCCGCTTGCGATAAAATGCAGAAGTTATCGCGCATAGTCGAGAAAATCGCGCCGACCCAGGTGACAGCTCTATTACTTGGCGAGAGCGGCACCGGTAAAGAGGTGTTTGCCAGGGCCATCCATCGATTGAGCGAGCGCGCCGACAAACCTTTTATTGCGGTGAATTGTGCGGCCATACCGGAGAATTTACTCGAAAGCGAATTGTTCGGCTATGAAAAAGGCGCTTTTACCGGCGCCGTCAAACAGACCAAGGGAAAGATCGAATACGCGGACGGAGGGACTTTTTTTCTCGACGAAATCGGCGATTTGCCGTTTTCTTTACAGGCCAAATTATTGCGTTTCATTCAAGAACGCACTATCGAACGATTGGGGGGAAGAGCGGCAATTCCCGTCGATGTTCGTATAATTTGCGCGACTCATCAAGATATTAAATCGCAGATAGCCGAAAAACTTTTTCGAGAGGACCTTTATTACCGAATCAGCGAAATGACACTTAAAATCCCTCCCTTGCGCGAACGGGAGGGAGACGCGATGCTTATTGCGAAAACGTTGTTGAAACGATTTAGCGAGGAGAACAGGAAAAAAATCAGCGGATTTACAGAGGAAGCTGCGAGCGCCATAGAAAGTTTCCATTGGCCGGGTAATGTTCGGCAAATGGAAAACAAAATCAAACGTGCAGTCATCATGTGTGAAACTGCCACTATCACTCTGGAAGATTTAGATTTGTCTGTTGGTGAAAGTGACAGACGGCTACCCTTCAATTTAAAGCAAGTTCGTGAAGAGGCCGAAACGGCGGCGATCAAACGGACCTTGGTTTATTGCGATAATAACATTTCCAATGCCGCGAAATTGCTTGGTGTAACACGACCCACCTTGTATTCTTTAATGAACAAGTACAGCATCGAAATATGATGAGTCGATAATTCCCCTGTCGCTTGCTGTAGACTAACCCGCTCGATATAAATGGCTCTTTGCCTTATTTCACCGTTGAAGATAGCTCAACTGGAATTTTTAGCGCGATAAAATCTAGCGCCGTCAACGCAAAAATCCACATAATCTGTCGAATTCTTGCGCCTTGCGATGCCGTTTCGTCAGATTGAGTTGAGTCAGTGCCGGTAGGAAATTCTGATTTTTCTAGCAGCTTCTCCCTGGTCTTAAATGATGTTGTCCTGGTAGCCCATGATTTTACATATTATGATTAACACTTTTGAATTGGATTAGCGACAATGCATGAAATTAATACAAGGAATTTCCTCGCCAGTATGGGTTTGGAAAGTTTAAGGGAAAACTGGCGCGACGATCTTTTATCGGGTTTTTTGGTTTTTTTGATGGCCTTGCCGTTGTGTCTAGGCATCGCCATGGCTTCCGGTTTTCCGCCCTCAGCCGGTATTATCACGGCCGTGGTCGGCGGCTTGCTGGTGTCGCGTATCAACGGTTCCTATATGACGATAAATGGACCGGCGGCCGGGTTGATCGTTGTGGTTTACACAGCGGTGCAGACCCTGGGCGAGGGCGATGCGATGGCGGGATACCGCTATACCCTGGCGGCCATCGTCGTCGCCAGTGTATTGCAGATCGCAATGGGGCTACTTAAAGCAGGCCAGGTCAGCGCATTTTTTCCGGCCGCCGTCGTGCATGGGATGTTGGCGGCGATAGGCATCATCATTATCGCCAAACAGAGTCATGTCATGCTGGGGATCACTCCGGAACCGGGGAGCCTATTTTCGACTCTCTCCCAGATTCCTCATAGTTTGATGAACCCTGTAACGGAAATTGCCTTTATCGGTTTCAGTGGATTGGCGGTTCTTATTTTCTGGCCTAGGCTCAAATCAGAGCGACTGAAATTGATTCCGGCGCCTTTAATGGTAATAATTGTTGGGATGCTGTTAGGGCAAATCTTTGCTTTGCAGCACGAGAGCCCGTCATTAGTTGAACCAGAACAGCTGACTGGATCGGAGTTTTTGGTCGATCTTCCCGCTGATTTTCTCAGCAGTTTTTATTTTCCCGATTTTTCCAAGTCGTTCACGCTTGAGTTCTGGGGGGCCGTGATCAGCTTGTGCTTGGTCGGTACGTTGGAAAGCATGTTGAGCGCAACGGCGGTCGACCGACTCGACCCCTATAAACGTACCACCGACCTGGACAAGGATCTTACTGCGATCGGGATCGGCAATTTCATTTGCGGCATGATCGGCGGTTTGCCGATGATCGCCGAAATCGTACGTAGTTCCGCCAATGTCAACAATGGCGGCAAAACCGGTTGGGCCAATTTTTTTCACGGACTGATTTTGTTGCTGTTTGTCGTTTTGTTTCCTCGTCTTATCCAAAATATCCCACTAGCATCATTGGCGGTTTTGTTGGTCTATACCGGTTTTCGACTGGCGTCGCCGCAATCATTCAGGAAAGTATTGGAAATTGGCGTGGAGCAGTTAGCATTGTTCGTCATCACCATTATCGGCGTATTGGCCACCGACCTATTAATTATCCATCATAAGGTTTAAACCACCGGCTTTAGCCGGTCAGCTTTAGCTGCGATAATTTGCCCAAGGAGGTGGCGATGGACTATAGATACGGCAGCCATACGGTTTACCAAATTGAGTATCATTTTGTTTGGGTTACGAAGTATCGTTATAAAGTGCTGAAGGATGAAATAGCCGAACGAGTGAGAGACTTGGTGCGGCAGACATGCGAAGCCTTTGAGATACGGATTATCAAAGGTGTCGTGAGCAAAGATCATGTGCACATTTTGGTGAGTGCGCCGCCGACTATGGCCCCAAGCGAAATCATGAGGCGAATCAAGGGACGAACTTCGAGCTATCTGTTCGAAGAGTTCCCGCACTTGAAAAAGCGATATTGGGGTCGACATTTTTGAGCCCGCGGTTATTTTTGCGCCACAGTGGGGCAAATGACTGATGAGATGATAAAGCAATATTTGGAGCATCACTTTGAACCTAATCCAAACGATAATTTCAAGATGGAGCCCGACTAAGACGCGTCGTTTAGTCGACGCGTATCCGGACTTTCAGTCCGTTATTGGAACCCACCCGCTTGAGCGGGTGGTTGTTTAGTGGCGTGACGATTGGTATGGCGGTCAAGTTGGGTATTCATCTGGCCCGTGGCGTATGGCCGGAAAATATGTTCCGGATTCATTTCGATATTCGCCGGCCGGACAATCGTACCATTGTCGTCAAGATTATCGGTTCGGCGCTGTTTTCCAATTTTTTGCCATTGAAAAATGCGCTGGCTGAACTGGAAGACGGCAAAACCATCGTCTTCAATTTTACCGATGGTTATCTGATCGATCATACCGTGATGGATTATATTCATGATTTTAGCGAACAGTATTGTTCCCGCGGAGGATACTGTCTGGAAATCGGCCGTCCACTGCAAACGTTTTCCGATCATCGTTTGGCGGCGCGTTTGATGACCGAGGACGATCGCAAGCAATAAGAAAAGCGAGACGATTTATTTGCAAGGATGAGGGGCTCAGTTTTCCTTACTGTCGCCATACCTACAAATAGCAGAGCGTTGCATCTCATTATCCTTTGTGAGGTTAAGGGAAACCACGTTTTTCTTAACCGGGCGCTGAGAAATCCGGGACGGGTTTATTCAGCGCTTCATTAGATAAGAACTTGCAGGGATCACATTATTCGCTTTAGACGAAGATGAAGGGCAAAAATGCCATGAAGCGAATAAACCCGCAGTTATCAATTCAGGACTCCCCTTGATCGCTGGCGAGCGAATGACTCAACACTCTTTCCGCCAGGCGGGAAAACGGCATGCTTTGTATCCACACCGAGCCGGTGCCTTTCAAGGTCGCTAGGAACATCCCTTCGCCGCCGAAGAACATGCTTTTCAGTCCGCCGCTGAGGGAAATGCCGTAATCGATATCGCCGCTGAAACCGACCAGGCAGCCGGTATCGAGGCGCAATGTTTCGTTGTGCAAATCCTTGCGCACGATGGTTCCGCCGGCATGAACGAACGCCATGCCGTCGCCGCGCAGGCGTTGCAGGATGAAGCCTTCGCCGCCGAAGAAGCCGCTGCCCAGGCGTTTATGAAAGGCGATGTCGACTTCGGTGCCGAAGGCGGCGGCCAAGAATGAATCTTTTTGACAAATGACTTCCTCGCCCAATTCGGCCAGGTTCAAGGCGATAATCGAACCGGGGAAAGGCGCGGCGAATCCGACGTGACGGGTTTGCGAACCTTCGTTGTGAAAATGAGTCAGGAAAATGGACTCGCCGGTCAGCATACGCTTGCCGATCCCCCATAATTTTCCCATCATCCCTTCGGTGCCGTCGCCCATCTTGGCGGTGAAATCGATGTCCTGCTCGATATAGGTCATCGTGCCGGCTTCGGCGATGACGGTTTCACCGGGATCGAGCGCTATCTCGACCATCTGAATGTCATGGCCGATAATCGTGTAATCTACCTCGTGGCAGCGCATGTTACACCTCTTTCAGTTTAGGAAATGTCATAAGCTTAGACAAAATTTAATCTGGATGCAGCGTTGCGGACTCCGGGATAGGGATTGAACCGTAACTCGATAAAGATTATTTAACCAGCAACTCGACTAGCATCTGTTCATAAATTTGGCTCAGTACTTCCAGGTCTTCCAGGCCGATGTTTTCATTGACCTTGTGAATGCTCTCATTCAATGGGCCCAATTCGATGACCTGGGCGCCGGTCGGCGCGACGAAGCGGCCGTCCGAGGTGCCGCCGCCGGTGTCGTTCACCGTGTTGAGGCCGGCGACCTGCTTGATCGCCGCATGCGCGGCTTCGATCAACTCGCCTTGCGAAGTCAGAAAAGGGTTGCCGGAAAGACGCCAGTCCAGCTCGTATTTCAGCTTGTGCTTGCCGAGGATGGCGTGGACCCGGCGTTTGATCGTTTCCTCGTCCAGTTCGGTGCAAAAACGCAGATTGAACTGCACTTCGATCTCGCCCGGAATGATATTTTCCGCGCCGGTGCCGCCGTTGATGTTGGAGACCTGCAGGCTGGTCGGCGGGAAGTAGTCGTTGCCGTGGTCCCAGACTTCCTCGGTCAATTCCTTTAGTGCCGGAGCCAGGGAATGAATTGGGTTTTCGGCGATTTCGGGATAGGCGACATGGCCCTGGATGCCCTTAACGGTCAATTTGGCGCACAACGACCCCCGTCGGCCGACGCGGATGACGTCGCCGACTCGTGTGGAGCTGGAGGGTTCGCCCACCAGGCACCAGTCGATCTTTTCGTTGCGCTGTTCCAGTACCTCGACCACCTTGACCACGCCATGGGTGGCGATGCCTTCCTCGTCGCTGGTCAGCATCACCGCGATGGAGCCTTGGTGGTCGGGATGCTCTGCCAGAAAGCGTTCCAGCGCCGTGACGAATGCGGCGATACTGCCTTTCATGTCGGCCGTGCCGCGGCCGTAGAGTTTGCCGTCGCGGATGGTCGGCTCGAACGGCGGCGACAGCCAGGCATCCAACGGGCCAGGCGGTACCACATCGGTATGGCCGAGAAAGGTCAATAAGGGTTTGGCGGTGCCGCGGCGCAGCCAGATATTTTGCGTATCGGCGAAATCCAGCCGTTCGCTCTTGAAACCGAGTTTCTGCAGCCGTTGGATTAGCAGGTCCTGGCAGCCGGCGTCCTCGGGCGTGACCGAGGGTCGGCGGATCAGGTCTTTTAACAATTCCAGTGTGTCGCTCATAAGGCTTTTTGGTAGTGTTCCGCGTTGAAGCCGATTAGCATTTGCTCGCCGGTATCCAGGATAGGGCGCCTGATCAGCGTCGGGATCTCCAGCATCAGCTTCAAGGCGCTTTGTTCGTTCAGATGGTTTTTTTGCGCCTCATCGAGTTGCCGCCAGCTGGTGCTGCGTTTGTTCAACATCGATTCCCACCCCATTGCCGCATTGAAGCGGAGCAATAAGTCTAAATCCAGTCCGTCGACGCGGTAATCGTGGAAACGGTAATCGACGCCGTGCTCATCCAGCCATTTGCGGGCTTTCTTAACGGTGTCGCAGTTCTTGATGCCGTACAGGGTCTTCATGCTTACAGTTTACTGGTTAATAGTTCGTCGATGGAAGGCAACGTCTTGTCTTTTCTGCAACGCGCCTTGTAGGCGCCGAGAAACTCCATGAAAGCCTGTTCCATATCGCCCAGGATATCTTCTTCGTTTTCCCGCTCGTCGGCCGAAAGCTCGGGGGATTCGATATATTCTTTCTGCAGTTCGATTTCGCTGTTCAGCGACAAGATCGCGTAAATGATAGCGTTGCTGGAAATGGTTTCGGTCATAGAAGATGTTGGTTAAGGTAAGAAGCTGTAGCCTGGATGGAACATTCTATCCCGGATTCCGCTGCGCTTCATCCGGGCTACAGTTGTTTCATGCAGCCTGGATGAAGCAAAAGCGGAATTCGGGTTGAAATACCGACGATTTTAATCGCGCAACAACTCGTTGATGCCGGTTTTGCTGCGGGTTTTTTCATCGACTTGCTTGATGATGACCGCGCAATACAGGCTGTGGCTGCCGTCCTTGGAAGGCAGGCTGCCGGGGACGACCACGGAGCCGGCCGGTACCCGGCCGTAGATGATTTCGCCGGTCACGCGGTTGAAGATCTTGGTGCTCTGGCCGATGTAAACGCCCATCGAAATCACCGAGCCTTCCTCGACCACGACGCCTTCGACGATCTCGGAACGGGCGCCGATGAAGCAGTTGTCTTCGATGATGGTCGGACCGGCTTGCAATGGCTCCAAGACGCCGCCGATGCCGACGCCTCCGGACAGGTGCACGTTCTTGCCGATCTGCGCGCAGGAACCTACCGTGACCCAAGTGTCGACCATCGTGCCGCTGTCGACATAGGCGCCGATATTGACGTAGGAAGGCATCAACACCGCGCCCGGTGCGATATAGGAACCGTGGCGGGCGTTGGCGTTAGGCACGACGCGGACGCCAGCCTTGGCGAAGTCGTCAGGCGTGTAGGTGGCGAACTTGGTTTCGACCTTGTCGTAATAACGGTTGACACCGCCGTCCATGACGCGGTTTTCATTGACGCGGAACGACAGCAATACGGCTTTTTTCAGCCATTGGTTGACGACCCATTCGCCGTCGATTTTTTCGGCGACCCGGGCGGAACCGTTGTCCAGCATGTTGATGGCTTCCTCGATGGCCGAACGAATTTCCGCCGGAGCATTGGCGGGCGTGATGTCGGCACGGTTTTCAAAGGCGTCGTTGATGATGTTTTCTAATTGGGACATTGTTCTCTTAGGTTAATGTGTGAATAAAGTTTTTAATACGATTGGCGGCATCGACGCATTCGTCCAATGGCGCCACTAAAGCGATACGGACATGGTTTTCGCCCGGATTGATGCCATTGCTGTCGCGCGACAGATAGCTGCCGGGCAACACCGTGACGTTTTGCGCCGCGAACAACTGGCGGGCGAAGTCGGTATCGGCGATCGGAGTTTTCAGCCAGACATAAAAACTGGCCGGCGGTTTGCTCAACTCGCAGATCGGCGCCAGGATATCGATGAAGGCAGCGAATTTTTCCCGATATTGTTGCCGGTTTTGTTCGACATGCATCTCGTCGCGCCAGGCGGCGATGCTCGCATGTTGGGTCGGGAGCGGCATTGCGCAACCGTGATAGGTGCGGTATTGAAAATAACGCCGCAATACCTCGGCGTCGCCGGCGACGAAACCGGAGCGCAGGCCGGGTGCGTTGGAACGTTTCGACAAGCTATGAAAGATCACGCAGCGTTCGAAGGCGGTATTGCCGGCTTGATAGGCGCTTTGCAACAGCCCTTGCGGAGGGTTGCTCTCGTCGTCGTAAATTTCCGTGTAACACTCGTCCGAAGCGATCACAAAATCGTATTTTTCCGCCAGTTCGAGCAGCTTGAAATGGATGTCGCGTTCGATCACGGCCCCGGTCGGATTGCCTGGCGAACAAATGTACAACAGCCGGCAGCGCTGCCAGATCGGTTCCGGCACGTTGTCGAAATCCGGCAAATAGGCGTTTTCCGCCGTGGTATTCAGATAATAGGGTTCGGCCCCCGCCAGCAACGCCGCGCCTTCGTAGATCTGATAAAAAGGGTTGGGCATGACGACCAACGGCTTGTCGGCCGGATCGATGGCGCATTGGGCGAACGAAAACAGCGCTTCACGGGTGCCATTGACCGGCAGGATTTGACTGTCGCTGTCGATCAATCCGCTTGGAATAGCGAAGCGTTTGCTGATCCATGCGGCGATGGCTTGCCGCAGTTCCGGCAGACCTTTGGTCGTCGGATAATTGCCCAGGCCGTGCAGGTGGGCCAATAAGGTTTCCTGGATGAAATGCGGCGTCGGATGCTTGGGTTCGCCGATCGATAGGGAGATATGGTCCTTATCGGCCGGCGGCGTGACGCCTTGTTTGAGTTTGTTCAGTTTCTCAAACGGATAGGGATGCAGTTGATTCAGGTTCGGATTCATTATTTGCTGCAGCGGGGTTGTTTGCCGATCGCCAAGGCCTGCTGGCGATATTGCATGGCCTTGGACATGTGTTTGTTCAGGTCCTCGATGCGGGTGCCGTGCGACGGGTGAGTCGAAAGGAACTCGGCCGGTTCCTGGCCGTTGCCGGCGGCATCCATTTTTTGCCAGAGAGTAATGCTTTGCCGCGGATCGAAGCCGGCTTTAGCCATCAGGTCCAGGCCGATGATGTCGGCTTCGCTTTCGTGCGTGCGGCTATAGGGCAGAATGATGCCGTATTGGGCGCCGACACCGAGCAGGCCGATGGCGGTTTGCCCGAGCGCCGTTTCCGGCGCGCTGACCGCTTGGATCAGGGCGATACCGGTGTTGACGGCGGTTTCCTGAGACATTCTCTCGTTGCTGTGCCGGGCCATCACATGACCGATTTCATGGCCGATGACCGCCGCCAGTTGGTCTTGGTTGTCGACCAGCTCGATCAAACCGCTATGCACGCCGATCTTGTTGCCGGGCAGGGCGAAGGCGTTCAGCGATTTATCCTCGAATACGACCACTTCCCAATTGCCGCCGACTTCGTGAATCAATGCTTCGGCGACGCAATTGGCGAATTTAATGTAACGTTGATTGTTACTGACAGGTTTTTCCGCTTTGAGGTTATCGAAAGCCTGTAGCCCCATTTGATTCAACTGGGCGTCGGGCATGTAAATGAATTGCGATCTGCCGGTCGGACTGGTTGCGCAGGCGCTTACGGCCAGGATGCAGGCGAGTGCGAACAATGATTTCTTCAGCATAACGGTCGACTGATGTAGCGGATTATCGGATCAGCACGCTATTTTAGCGTAACTTGCCGTGGGATGGGAAAAATGTTGAGCGTCGATTTCCGATCGGGAAACCAGGGTCAGCTGGCCTCGAAACTTCGCTGATAGTGGCAAACTGGCTTCGCGCGGCCTTTGGTAGAGATAAGGCGCGCGGCTATGTTTCCGGTCAACTGGATTGTTCGCAAAGCGCTAAAAAACGCTTGATTGCAGCGGTTGTTTCGCGCTGGCGGTGTTGGACGATGTAAAAACGACGCCAGAGCCGTCGTTGCGGAGCGATCAGCCGCAAGCGGCCGCTAGCCAATGAATGCTGGACGATATGGCGCGATAAGCAGCTGATCCCCAGTCCCGCCAGCACGGCATTGTGAATTGCCTCGGAACTCCCCAATTCCAACACGATATTGACCGCTTCGAAATCGCCGAGTAATTGCTGTTCGACGATACTCCGGGTTCCCGAACCCGCTTCGCGCATGATCCAAGGGGCTTGGGCCAGCGCAGTGGCGGCATCGGATAGGCTTGACCACTGCGATTCACTGGCAGCGACGATGACCATTTCATCTTGCCGCCAAGGCGTGGTCCTGAGATCAGGATGCTGTAACTTGCCTTCTATTAGTCCGACATCCAAATCGCAACGAGCGACGCTGTCGGCGATCTCGTGGGTGTTGCCGATCTCGACCCGGCGGCAAGGAAGGTGTGCGGCGTTTGCTAACAGGTCGGGCAAGACGTAATTGCCGATGGTCGTGCTGGCGCCAATGCGCAGGTTTCCGCCGCCTCGCTTAAACAATCCGCCGAGCGCATCGGCTTGATGCAGCACCAGGCGCGCCTGCGGGTAAAAACGCTGGCCATGCTCGTTCATGACGAGCCTGCGTCCCACGCGATCGAACAAGGTGACGCCGAGGCGGTTTTCGAGTTCGGCCAAGGCACTGCTGACGGCCGATTGCGAGCGGGACACCTGTTCGGCGGCCGCTATTGTCGAACCGCTGTCGGCGATGGCGAGAAAAATTTCCAATTGGCGTAGCGATAGCATTCTATTTACCAAAAAAATTGATAGATTCTATAAAAATTACTCATTTTACTGGTATGTGGTGGATCACTACAATGGGCCTCAATTAAATTCGGAGGCATAAATATGAAACGTTCAGCGACTTCAACGCGTAGCATTCAATCCATTGCATCGAGCAGATTAACCGGCGTGTTGCTTGCCTTGCTATTGGCGTTATTAGCATGGCGGGTCTGTCTGTTACCGCTGCCGTTTCTGCAAGTCGTCGGACCGTTGATGCCGGCGATGTTGCTCGGCCTGTTGCTGTCTTCCTGTCTCAAGCCGTCCCTGCGCAGCCGGCTGCAGCCTGGGCTGAGTTTTGCCCGCAACCGGCTATTGCGTGTCGGCATCGTCCTGTACGGTTTCCGGATCAGTCTGGCCGATCTGCAGCAGGTTGGCATGACCGCCTTGTTGACGGACTTGTTGGTTGTCATGAGTACATTGGCTGTGGCCGCCTGGATCGGCATACGCTGGTTGCGGCTCGATTCTCGCACGGCTTTGCTGGTTGGGGCGGGGAGCGCGGTTTGCGGCGCGGCGGCCATATTGGCGACGGCGCCGGTTGTGCGCGCCCGTAACAGCGATATATCGGTGGCGATCGCCACGGTAGTCTTGTTTGGCAGCGCGGCGATGATGTTGTATCCGATCCTTTATACATTACCGGAAATTCAACAATTGTTTAATTATTCCGAGTTGGCCGTCGGACGATTGGTGGGGGCGACGGTGCATGAGGTCGCGCAAGTGGCCGCCGCCGCGCAAAGCCTCGAGGCCGGGGCCGCGCATGCCGCCGTTATCACCAAGATGATCCGCGTCATGCTGCTGGCCCCGGTGCTGTTCGGGCTCTCGTATTGGTTGAACCGGAAAAGTAATCAACAAAACGACGGCGCGCGAGTGAATGTGCCTTGGTTTGCATTGGTTTTCCTGTTGATGCCGTGGCTCAACAGCGGCGCTTGGATTCCCGAAGCATGGTTAAATCGGGTGTTGCAAGCCGATACCCTGTTGCTTGCCGTGGCAATGGCCGCGTTGGGGTTGGATACGCATATCGGAGCCGTCATCAAGGCGGGCAGGCGGCCGCTGCTGTTGGGCGCGATTCTGTTTATCTTTCTGTTGCTGTGCGGGGTAGGGTTGACCGTGGTATTGGGAAATAGGTTTGGTTGACGTGCGAATGAGAATGATGCAAGACGAGGGTGTGGCTATCAGTGATGAAATGAAGCAACACAGTGTTTGCGTTGCGGTATTGCCGAGCCCGTTTCGGTAATTTATGGGATAATTCGTATCAGTTTTATTAATTCGGTAGCATGAAATGACATTTCCCACGATCGAGTCTTTTGTCGGCAATACTCCGTTGGTTCGTTTGCAGCGCTTGCCCAGTGAAACCGGCAATACCCTGCTGGTCAAGCTGGAAGGCAATAATCCGGCCGGTTCGGTCAAGGATAGGCCGGCGTTGAGCATGATTCAGCATGCAGAAGCGCGCGGCGAAATCACGCCCGGCGACCGTTTGATCGAAGCGACCAGCGGCAATACCGGTATCGCGCTGGCGATGGCGGCGGCGATCAAGGGTTATAAGATGACGTTGATCATGCCCGATAACATGAGCGCGGAGCGCATCGCCTCGATGAAGGCCTATGGCGCCGAGATCATCCTGACGCCGGCGGCGAAGAGCATGGAGGGGGCGATCGATCTGGCCCGGGAAATGGAAGCGGCGGGCAAGGGGCGGATTCTCGACCAATTTTCCAATCCGGACAACCCGAGAGCCCATTACGAGGGAACCGGTCCGGAAATCTGGCGCGACACGGAAGGCAAAGTCACCCATTTCGTCAGCGCGATGGGAACCACCGGTACGATCATGGGCACCTCGCGTTATTTGAAGGAGCGAAATGCAGAGATTCAGATCGTCGGCGTGCAGCCGGCGGGCGAGTCTAAAATCCCCGGTATTCGACGCTGGCCCGAGGAATATTTGCCGAAGATTTACGATTCCACGCGCGTCGACCGCTTGATCGAAGTCGATCAGCAATCGGCGGAAGAAACAACACGGGCCCTGGCCGCCCGCGAAGGCATTTTCGCCGGCGTATCTTCCGGCGGTGCCGTCTATGCTGCCTTGCAATTGTCCAAAGAGGTTGAAAATGCCGTGATCGTGGCGATCATCTGTGACCGTGGCGACCGTTATTTATCGACGGGCGTTTTTCCAAGTTAGGCAAAAAGGGTTCCGACCGTTTTTCGTTGCGATTGAAATTTTTTGTTATCGTCTTACTGTTAATTCACATTCCGACAGTCGCCGCCTTGCAATCGGCAGCCTTGACTGTGGGCAAGATAACGGTTGGCGACTGGTCGCTGAAAGAGGTCTCGTTAAGCCTGACCGCCATCGACAGGGAGCAGGCGCAATGGACGCTAAAATCGGCCTCGCTGCGACTGCCTCCACCTTTTGATAGCGTTTCCGCGTTTCAAATTAGTTGTGACGCCTTTCAATGGCGGGATCGTTTTCTGCAGTGTCGGCAAGGACGAGGACGCATCGAGTCGAAGCAATTACACTCACCGACCTTCGATTTTTCCCTGCAGGTACAAGATCAACAGGGCTCCATCCGACTCGATAATTTGCGCCTGTTCGGCGGTAGAGTGAGTGTCACGGTTTGGGAGCAAGAAGGAAATTGGCGGGTTAAGGGAAGGGGAGACGCTATCGATCTGGCCGACTTGCACAAGCAGATCGGGCTGGACCAGCTGCAAAACCTCGTCGGCGCGGCAAACTTGGCTTTCGACTTACGAGGGAGTAAGGCGCAATTGCAAGAACTGTTCATCGACGCCTTGTTGAAACGCGTTTCGTTGCAGGCCGGCAACAAACTCGCCGGCGAAGCGATTACCTTGGCCACGACGCTGCGCGCGTCACGACAACCTAAGCAATGGCATTGGCGTAGCGATGCGGATTTTCGCGAAGGAGGATTGTACGTAGAGCCGGTGTTTTTGGAAGCCAACGAAGGGAAAGCGATCAGCCTGTCCGGCGAAGGTGTCTGGCGCCCGGGAAGCGATGAAATTAACCTGCATTCGGCCGTGTTGCGACATCCGTCGGTGGGTGAGCTGGATGCGGTCGCCACCTTGGGGCTGAACTCGGCACCATTGTTACGGCAAGCACGGATCAGCGCGCGGATTCCCGATTTGACCACGGCGGCCCCCATATATCTGACCCCTTTTCTTGAGGCAGGAGCGTTCGCCGGCTTGGCGCCGGCGGGACGATTGGACATCGGCTTGTCGATGAAATCCGATGCAATCGAGGATATATCGCTGGATTTTTCCGGATTGGGCATCGATGACCCCCAACGACGTTTTCAAGTCGTCGATGCCGAAGGCAAGATCGATTGGCGGCCGCGCAATGCGGCAGTTTCGTCCCTGGGCTGGCGGCAGTTGAAATTAAAAGCGATACCGATCGAAGCCGGTCGGATCGAATTCATTACCGAAGGTCAACAATTCAAACTGCAACAGCCCGCCGACATTCCGTTATTGGGCGGCCAATTAAACATTCAACGGTTCAGCTATGCCGCCGAAAACGACGATACCGATGTCCATTTTTCCGGAGCCTTGCACAATCTATCCTTGGAGCAGTTGTCGCAGGCCCTGGGCTGGACGCCGCTCAGCGGTGAAATTAGCGGGCGCATTCCATCGGTTAGTTACCGGAATAAAAAACTGGAGCTAAACGGCAAACTGACCATGCAGGTGTTCGACGGCGAAGTGACTATCAAGAAGCTTGCGTCTTCGGGCATGTTTAGCGATTTCGCCCAGTTCTATGCCGATATCGATGTCGACAATCTCGATCTGAATGCGATCACCCGCAAGTTTCAGTTCGGCTCCATCGAGGGGCGCCTTTCCGGTTACGCGCATAATCTGTATCTGGAGAATTGGCGGCCGGTGTCGTTCTATGCTTGGTTCGGCACGCCGGAGGACGATGATTCCCGCCACCGCATCAGCCAAAAGGCGGTCGAAAACATCGCCAGCATCGGCGGTGGCGGCGCGGCGGATGCGATTTCCCGCGGTTTCATGCGTTTTTTCGATAACTTCGGGTATGACAAACTGGGGTTCGGGTGTTACCTGAATAACGGGGTTTGCCAAATGATGGGCGTCGAGCCGGCCGAGAACGGTTATTACCTGGTCAAGGGGGGCGGCCTGCCCAGGATCGACGTGATCGGCTATAATCCCCGTCTGGATTGGAATGTGTTGCTACAGCGGCTACGCCGGATTACCGCGACCGATGAGGCGGTGGTGGAATAATCGGTTCGGAATGTTGCGCGCATTTTTGAGGATATTATCCCAACGGGAGACCATGATGAAACAGATGACATTTTTGGGCGCGTTGTTCTTGACCGCCTGCGTGACGATCAATATTTATTTTCCGGCCGCGGCGGCCGAGAAAGTGGCCGACGAGATCATTCAGGACATTCAACAGGAACCGGCCAGCGGCACGCAACAGCCGGCACAGCCGCAATCGGGCCTGACGGGGCAACGCCTAAGTTTTTATGCCGTGGATCGGGTGCTCGATTTTTTTATCAGTCCGGCCCATGCCGAAGCCAATCTTTCGGTGGACAGCCCCGATATCCGCAGGGTGCAGGCCTCGATGCAGCGGCGCTTTTCCGAACTTAAACCTTTTTACGACAACGGCGCGATCGGCATTAAGGCCGACGGCCTGTTGACGGTCAAGGGCAGCGTATCGCTCAGGGATAAAAATAAGGTCAACAAACTGATTGCGGCCGAGAACGCCGACCGCAACAAGCTTTATCAAGCCATCGCCAATGCCAACGGGCATCCGGAATGGTTCAATCAAATCAAGGATACCTTCGCCAAGCGTTGGGTGGGTAACGCCCACGCCGGGTGGTGGTATCAGACTTCAAACGGCAGTTGGAAACAGAAATAAGCATGGCAGGCAGAAGAGTCAGAAAGAAAAAAATACCGGAAACCCCGGTCAAAGTCACCATCGAATCGTTGGCGCATGACGGGCGCGGCGTCGCCCATGTCGACGGCAAAGTAGTATTCATCGACGAAGCCTTGCCCGGCGAGGAGTTGGAGTTCGTCTATACCGATAGCCGGCGCGATTACGCCGAAGGCAAGGTGGTTGCCTTACTGACTCAATCGGAACATCGGGTGGAGCCGGCCTGTCCCCATTTCGGTGTCTGCGGCGGTTGCAGCTTTCAGCATGTCGATGACGGCGAACAGATCCATTTCAAGGAGGATTTGTTACGAGAACAATTCCGCCGCATCGGCAAGGTCGAAATCCCGCAAATATGGGAGGCATTGAAAGGGCCGCATTGGAACTACCGCAGCAAGGCGCGGATGGGGGTCAAATACGTCGCAAAAAAAGGCCGAGTGCTGGTCGGGTTTCGCGAACGGCGCAATCCGTTTCTGGCCGAAATCGAAAGCTGTAAGGTCATGCGCCCGATCGTCGGGGAAAATTTGCTGGCGTTATCGGAGATGATCGGCAGGTTGACGATCAAGGCCAAGATTCCGCAAATCGAGGTCGCCATCGGCGACGAGCAATGCGTATTGGCTTTTCGCGTGCTGGAGCCACCGACGGCCGAGGACAAACGGATCATGAGCGAGTTCGGCAAGGCGCATGGCATCAGCATCTGTCTGCAGCCGAAAGGGCCGGACACGATCATGCCGATTCCGGGCGACCCGGAGGTCGTTCCGCGCTATTCCCTGCCGGATCAGGGTATACAATTCAGATTCCGCCCGGCTATGTTCACCCAGGTCAATTACGATATCAACCGCAAAATGGTCAATCGGGCCATCGAGGCGTTGGAATTGAACGAGAATGACAACGTGCTGGACCTGTTTTGCGGTCTGGGCAATTTCACGTTGCCGCTGGCGACCCTGGCCGGTCATGTGGTCGGGGTCGAAGGCGACCTGCCGTTGGTCAAGCATGCCCGCGAGAATGCCAGACTGAATAATCTGACCAATGCCGATTTTTATGTTGCCGATTTAAGCAAGGATGTCAGCGATCAACAATGGAGCCAGCAGAAATTCAACAAGGTCTTGCTGGACCCGTCGCGCGCCGGCGCTTCCGAAGTCTTGCATAATTTCAAGCATTGGAATCCCGAGCGCATCGTCTATGTTTCCTGCAATCCGTCCACGCTGGCGCGCGACGCCGGCATTCTGGTCAATGAGCTGGGCTACAAGCTGGTTAAGGCAGGGGTGATGGACATGTTTCCGCAGACGGCCCATGTCGAGTCGATTGCACTGTTCGAGAAATGATCAAGAACGAATCCTATCTCGATGTGTCGATTGCCGAGCAACGGCTGCGGCTGGTTCAGAAGGGGGTTACGGTCAAGGCCTATTCGGTCTCGACCGCGAAGAACGGTCCCGGCGAGCGGATGGGTAGCGAATGCACGCCGCGGGGATGGCATAAGGTGCGCGCCAAGATCGGCGCGGATCAGCCGTTGAATGCGATTTTCGTCGGCAGAAGGCCGACCGGAGAGACTTACACCGCGGAATTGGCCCGCACCCATCCCGAGCGTGACTGGATCTTGACCAGGATACTGTGGCTGAACGGCCTCGAGCCGGGCAGGAACCGTTATGGCCGGGTCGATTCCGGTTGGCGCTATATTTACATCCACGGGTGCCCCGATCATCTGCTGCAGGGAAAACCCGCGTCGCACGGCTGCATCCGTATGAAGAACGCCGATGTGGTCGATTTGTTCGGTCGCATTGCAGTCGGTTGTCGGGTTTTTATCCATGAATAGGGGGATATTTTTATACCATTCGCATTTCAAATTTCGGCATTTAACCAAGGCGGTACAGGGGAGTTTAGCAGGGGTTTCGACAGCAGGGCAGATTTTGGCTCCCTGCAAAACCTGCATTTCTATCATCCTTGGCGGTCAGATGCTGTCGTAAAGACCCCAGCACCTAAATTAACGAAGATGATGGACATAGCCAATAGTCTATGGAATTTAGGTGCTGGGTGAACGGCGTTCTCTGAAAAACACCCCTGTGTCGAAATTTCACAAACGATGAGTTTTGTTTAACCATGCCCAGAATCGTATTAGGCGTCGAATATGACGGAAGCCGCTTTCACGGCTGGCAACATCAGCAGGGCAAGCGTACCGTGCAGGCCGAACTGGAAAAGGCTTTGACTAAGATAGCCTCCCGGCCGATCACGGTGGTTTGTGCCGGACGCACCGATGCCGGTGTCCATGCCTTGGAGCAGGTTGTGCATTTCGATTGCGAGGTTGAGCGCGATCCGCGCGCCTGGGTCATGGGAAGCAACACTCAGTTGCCGGACGACGTCAGGGTTTTGTGGGCCAGGCCGGCGGTTGACGATTTTCATGCGCGTTACAATGCTATCGCCCGCTTTTATCGTTATATTTTCTTTAATCGACCGGTCAATTCGGCATTAGTCCATCGGCAAATGACGTGGTGCTTCGAACCACTCGATGAGAGAAAAATGCACCGGGCCGCCCAAGCGCTGATCGGCGAGCATGACTTTTCCTCGTTTCGCGCCACCAGTTGTCAGTCGGTAAGTCCTTGCAGGCTTATGTATTTCATCGACGTCCATCGCGAGCAGGATAGAGTGATCATGGATATTTCGGCCAATGCATTCGTGCATCACATGGTTCGCAATATTGCCGGGGTGTTGATGGATATAGGCCGCGGACGCAAGCCGGAAGACTGGACCGAGTATTTGCTTCAGGTTAAGGATCGCAAACAGGGTGGATTGACCGCGCCGCCGCAAGGTCTGTATTTGGGAGGTGTTTTTTACCCGGAAAAATATGGCATTAGCGCACATCCTGTCTTTGCTAAATTGCCCAAAAATGCCGAACGGTTCGATTAATTATCCATCATAAGGTTTAAACCACCGGCTTTAGCCGGTCAGCTTTAGCTGCGATAATTTGCCCAAGGAGGTGGCGATGGACTATAGATACGGCAGCCATACGGTTTACCAAATTGAGTATCATTTTGTTTGGGTTACGAAGTATCGTTATAAAGTGCTGAAGGATGAAATAGCCGAACGAGTGAGAGACTTGGTGCGGCAGACATGCGAAGCCTTTGAGATACGGATTATCAAAGGTGTCGTGAGCAAAGATCATGTGCACATTTTGGTGAGTGCGCCGCCGACTATGGCCCCAAGCGAAATCATGAGGCGAATCAAGGGACGAACTTCGAGCTATCTGTTCGAAGAGTTCCCGCACTTGAAAAAGCGATATTGGGGTCGACATTTTTGAGCCCGCGGTTATTTTTGCGCCACAGTGGGGCAAATGACTGATGAGATGATAAAGCAATATTTGGAGCATCACTTTGAACCTAATCCAAACGATAATTTCAAGATGGAGCCCGACTAAGACGCGTCGTTTAGTCGACGCGTATCCGGACTTTCAGTCCGTTATTGGAACCCACCCGCTTGAGCGGGTGGTTGTTTAGTAGTTGCGTTGCTCAACTCAGAGGTATTGATTGTTGGCGCTTTATTCGATTAGCGGGAATTCAGATATCGAATCGAAATTTTGCTAAGCGTTCCGACAAACCCAGTACGAAGAAACTGATGCCGAAATAAAACTATGGTATTTTTTTGCCATATATGTAGACACCTGTTTTCTTTCGGCGTTTATTGGCAAAATGAACCGGAAGGAATTCGAGTATCGTGATTTTTTCGTTGCAAATAGTTATTTCCTTCGGGGTAGTCATGCTGCTGCGTTTGATTGTCATGCTATCGGTGAATGCGAAAACCGTTGAAGAACAGCAATTATTGAGCGTGTTGACATTGAATTTGACGCGTTTCACTGACTGGGCGGAGCAAGTTCTTCCACAAACCGGGGCGACGCTGAAACTGAGTGTCTTTGGCGGTAATGTCGTGCAAGAATCATTCGAGCAGGTGGATCGCTCTAATATTGGCGGAAGGCGCCTGGAAGTAGTCAATCTGTCTCGCCTTCGCAATATAGAACAATGCTAGATTTTGTTCATCAGCGAGATGAAGCGCTCTAAATTGTTGCCCTTGGTGTTGTAATTTCAAAGGCAACCCATGTTGACGGTGAGTGATAGCCTGGATTTCGTTAAAGCGGGCGGCATGGTGGGGCTGGGAAATAATGGCGGCAAAATTCAACTCAATATTAACTTAGATGCCGTCAAACGGTCCGGTTTGGTCATCAACTGGCGAATTTTAAAATTGGCCCGGATTGTTGGCCAGGCGGTAAAGAATTAAAGGTACTCTCTATGCTGGGATTTGGCAATGCGTCGATCAGGAATAACTAAACAACCACCCGCTCAAGCGGGTGGGTTCCAATAACGGACTGAAAGTCCGGATACGCGTCGACTAAACGACGCGTCTTAGTCGGGCTCCATCTTGAAATTATCGTTTGGATTAGGTTCAAAGTGATGCTCCAAATATTGCTTTATCATCTCATCAGTCATTTGCCCCACTGTGGCGCAAAAATAACCGCGGGCCCAAAAATGTCGACCCCAATATCGCTTTTTCAAGTGCGGGAACTCTTCGAACAGATAGCTCGAAGTTCGTCCCTTGATTCGCCTCATGATTTCGCTTGGGGCCATAGTCGGCGGCGCACTCACCAAAATGTGCACATGATCTTTGCTCACGACACCTTTGATAATCCGTATCTCAAAGGCTTCGCATGTCTGCCGCACCAAGTCTCTCACTCGTTCGGCTATTTCATCCTTCAGCACTTTATAACGATACTTCGTAACCCAAACAAAATGATACTCAATTTGGTAAACCGTATGGCTGCCGTATCTATAGTCCATCGCCACCTCCTTGGGCAAATTATCGCAGCTAAAGCTGACCGGCTAAAGCCGGTGGTTTAAACCTTATGATGGATAATTAAGGCTACTGATCAGTACGAGCATACTGTTCATGGCCTTGAGTGCCGGTAGTGTGTTGCTGATCAACACGTTGCTTTCGAATCGGATGGTGTTGGAAAACGAGTTCAATGCGCTGACCGAAGTGATCGCCTTATCCGTCATTCCCTCGTTGATTTTCGATAACAGCGAGGAAGCCAAGCAAACGCTACAAAGTCTCCATGCGCATAAGAACGTAATCTATGCCGCGGTTATTAAGCCGGGGTAGCAGCGTCCCTTTGCCGAGTTTATACGCGAGGGAGATTGGGAAATTAACGGTCAATCGCTTGCCGAATGCCGTCAGATATTGTTTGCGCTGCAGACGTTGCAAGTCTTTGATATACGACAAGTAGAATACGGCCGAATCGTGTTGGTTGTCAGCTTACGCGATACCTATCAACGGTTGATAAGAGAATTGGGTATCGCTTTACTGGGTTTAGCCATCGCCGGGTTAATGGTGTTTTTATGCTGGAAGAGGTGGCTAAAAGATCGTCCGTCCCGATTCTGGATCTGGTCGAAATCAGCGAGGACGTGAGTCGTTCCGATAATTACCAAAAAAGGACCCATGTCACGACGAATGATGAGGTCGGCCGTTTGTGAAGAGCCTTCAATGATATGATGGAAAAAATCCATGATTGGAACGAGGCCTTAAAAGACCAGAAAGACACGCTCGAGCAACAGGTCGGAGAAAGGACTTCCGATCTGATCGAGGCGAGAAATAAAGCCATAATCTTGGCGGAACAGGTGCAAAAAGCCAGTATTGCCAAATCCGAATTTCTCTCGGTTATGAGTCATGAAATTCGGACTCCGTTGAACGCCGTGATTGGTTTTTCCGATTTATTAAAAGACTCTACCTTGAATCCGGAGCAGAAGGAATATGTATCGATTATCAACCAATCCGCCAATTCGTTGTTAACTCAAATCAACGATATTCTCGATTTTTCCAAAATCGAAGCGGGAAAAATGGAAGTCGATCAGGTTTGCGTCGACTTTTATCAAGTTTTGTTGACGGTAATCTCAGGGCAGTGTTACGAGTGCCGGCGTAAGTCGATCGAATTGCGGCATTGTTTAAGCGAGAATTTGCCGCGATATTTCTTTGGTGATGAGCAGAAACTTCGGCAAATTCTCTATAACCTGGTGAATAATGCGGTTAAATTTACCGAACAAGGTTATGTTTCAGTAGCGGTCAGTCATCATGAAGATAACAATGGTCCAGATATGTTGGAAGTGTTGATTGAGGATACCGGTATCGGCATTTCCACGGAGCAACAAAGCGTTTTGTTTGAACCTTTCACGCAGGTCGATGCGTCGAACACCCGTAAATACGCCGGAACCGGTTTGGGGTTAGCGATTGTCAGAAAAATGAACAATTCCAGCAATTGTTACGCACCTCTTAACTGCCAGCGTTTTTTACGGTTTTGCCGGTTGTCGACTGGTGGTAAAATCCTCACTGGTCAATGACAACACTAATCAATTATGTTCGATACGAATAATTACCTTTCCTTCGCCGTCCATGGCGCACAGGGAAAGCATGGGGGGGGAGTCGCCGGGACGGTCGAGCAATTGCTGGCTTTCCTGGAAAATCTAACGACCAAGTCGCCGACCGATATTTTTGCCACGATCATGCCGGGGATTTCGGCAATGGCGAACATTCATCCGCTGGTCGTTCATTTTCCGATCGCGTTATTCAGTTTCTTTGTTTTGATAGATTTGGCAGGCAGTCTATTTGGTAAACAAAGCTGGCGCCAGGCGGCAAGCTGGTTTCTTTATTTGGGTACGATCATGGCGGCCGCCACCGTTGCCGCCGGTTTGGCGGCAGCCGCTTCGGTACCCCACGGAGACAATGTGCATGCCATCATGGAACGGCATAAGCATTTGGGCATCAGTATTCTGATTTTGTCATCCGTGTTGTCGCTGTGGCGACTGCTCAGCCGCGGTGTGATCAAAGGCGGCGCCAATGTCTTGTATCTGATTATTGCGGTGATTTTGGGATTGCTGGTGGTTTTCACCGCCGACCTGGGAGGCTTGATGGTCTACAAATACGGCGTCGCGGTCGAGGCAGTCAATTCTTCGATGCTGGATTTCTTTCATGACCACCAGCATTCTCATTAATCCAGTGATGGCGGTAGATGGAATAAAGGCCGACTAAGATCGGCCTTTATTATTTGTGTTAGGCGGTAATGCCAATGCAATTTATGGTATCCTAATAGGCTTGATTTTTTGAGGCGTTTTATGCGGACGCGCGTTAAAATTTGTGGTTTTACCCGAGAGGAAGATGCGGTTTACGCGGCACGGTTGGGAGTGGATGCGATTGGCTTGGTTTTTTATCCGCCCAGCCCGAGGAATATTAATTTGGATAAGGCGTCCGCGATAATCGAGGCATTGCCGGCCTTTGTGACCGTGGTTGCATTATTTGTCGATGCCGGGGAAGAGAGAATCAGAGAGGTGCTGGATAGGCTGCCGGTGGATTGCCTACAATTTCATGGCGATGAAACGCCGGCCCAATGCCGGATTTACGGCAAGCCTTATATGAAAGCGATCCGCATGAAGGAAAACGTGGATATGGCGGGAATTGTCCGGCAATATCATGATGCTTCCGCGCTGTTATTGGACGCCTATCATCCGGGCTTGAAAGGGGGCAGCGGCAATGGCTTCGATTGGTCCCTGATTCCCAGGGATTGCGCATTGCCGATCGTGTTGGCGGGTGGATTGACACCGGACAATGCTCCTCGCGCCATTGCCGAAGTGAGGCCCTACGCGCTGGATGTCAGCAGTGGAGTGGAAAGCGAAAAAGGTATAAAAGATGCGGCGAAAATGGCGGCATTCATACAAAAAACCAATCAAGCGATAAATTAGAATGATGACTGATAAATATAATTTGCCGGACGAACGGGGGCATTTCGGTCCTTATGGCGGTATATTCGTGGCGGAAACCTTGATGCCGGCCATTACCGAACTGAACGAGGCTTACCAGAAATACATGCGGGATCCCGACTTCTTGGCTGAGCTCGATGCTGATTTACAGCATTATGTCGGCAGGCCGTCGCCGCTTTATCATGCCGAACGTTGGAGCCGAGAGCTGGGCGGGGCGCAAATCTATCTGAAACGCGAAGATCTCAATCATACCGGAGCGCATAAGGTCAACAATACTATCGGGCAAGCCTTATTGGCCAAACGTATGGGGAAAACGCGCATAATCGCGGAGACCGGCGCCGGGCAACACGGTGTGGCGACGGCGACGGTGGCCGCCAGACTGGGGTTAGAATGTGTCGTTTATATGGGCGCGGTCGACGTGGAAAGGCAGGCATTGAATGTTTATCGCATGAAACTGTTGGGCGCGACCGTGGTGCCGGTGGAATCCGGGTCGCGGACGTTGAAAGACGCGCTGAACGAAGCCATGCGCGACTGGGTTACCAACATCGACAATACCTTTTACATCATCGGTACCGTGGCGGGGCCGCATCCTTACCCGGCCATGGTCAGAGACTTCCAGGCCGTGATCGGGCGAGAAGCGAAGCAACAGTGCCTGGATATGACGGGTAAGTTGCCGGATGCCCTGGTCGCCTGCGTCGGCGGCGGTTCCAATGCGATCGGTTTGTTTTATCCGTTCATCGATGACGCCTCGGTGAGGATGTACGGCGTCGAGGCGGCTGGAGAGGGGGTCGAAAGCGGGCGGCATTCCGCGCCACTGTGCGCAGGTAAACCAGGGGTATTGCATGGTAACAGAACTTATTTAATGGCCGACGAGGACGGCGAGATTATCGAAACGCATTCGATTTCGGCGGGTCTTGATTATCCCGGCGTTGGTCCGGAGCACGCCTGGTTGAAAGACAGTGGCAGGGCCGAGTATGTCAATATTACCGATGAAGAGGCTTTACAAGGATTTCATGCGCTGACCCGCATGGAGGGGATTATTCCGGCACTGGAATCCAGCCACGCCATGGCCTATGCGATGAAACTGGCGCCGACTATGCGGCAAGAGCAGATTATGATCGTTAATTTGTCGGGACGGGGCGATAAAGATATGCATACCATTGCTAAACGTGAGGGAATCAAAGTATGAGCCGGCTGAAAAAACGCTTCGAACAACTGCAGCAAAACAATCGCAAGGCCTTGATTCCTTTTATCACAGCAGGCGATCCCTATCCCGAATTCACCGTGCCGATGCTGCACGCGATGGTGGCGGCAGGCGCCGATGTTATTGAACTGGGCGTGCCGTTTTCCGATCCGATGGCGGACGGCCCGGTAATTCAGCGTGCCAGTGAAAGAGCCTTGGCGCACCATGTCGGCCTTAGAAAAGTGCTAAGCATGGTGGCCGAATTCAGAAAAACCGATCAAGAGACGCCGTTGGTATTGATGGGTTACTTGAACCCAATCGAAATGATGGGGTACGAGGATTTCGCCAACGCGGCGCAACGAGTGGATGTCGATGGGGTGTTGACCGTCGATTTGCCGCCCGAAGAAGCGCATGATTGTGTCCTTTTGCTGAAGCAACGGGGTATCGATCAGATTTTCCTATTGGCCCCCAACAGTTCGGCCGAACGAGTGAGAAAAATGGATGCGGTCGGCAGCGGTTATCTTTATTACGTGTCCTTGAAAGGGGTTACCGGCGCCGGTCATCTCGATACCGCCGATGTCGAGGAGAAATTGGCGATGATTAAGCAAAATACCCGCTTGCCGGTAGGCGTCGGTTTTGGCGTCAAGGACGCGCAAACGGCCAAAACACTATCGGCAATCGCCGATGGGGTCGTTGTCGGGAGCGCGCTGATTGCCAGGATCGAAGCCAACCAAGACGACACGGAACAGGCCAAGACAGAAATTATTGAATTGTTAAAGTCCATGCGCGCAGCGATGGATAACCAGGAATGAGTCGGAGTACATCGATGAGTTGGTTTGAAAAATTAGTTCCTTCCACGATCAGAACCGAGGCGTCCAGTAAGAAAGCGACGGTTCCGGAAGGCTTGTGGAACAAATGTCCTAATTGTGATGCGATTTTGTACAACGCCGAGTTGGAAAAGAATTTCAATGTGTGTCCGAAATGCGAATATCACATGCGCATTTCCGCCAGAAAAAGATTGCACATGTTTTTGGACGAGGACAGCGGCGAAGAAATCGGCGCAGGGTTGAAGCCAAACGATCCGTTGAAATTCAAGGACAGCAAGAAATACAAGGATCGCATCTCCCAGGCGCAGAAGCAAAGCAATGAAAATGACGCCTTGGTCGTGATGAAGGGTACCTTGAAAGGCAAGGGTATCGTTGCGGCCGCTTTCGATTTCGCTTTCATGGGCGGCTCCATGGGATCGGTAGTCGGTGAGCGTTTCGTTCGTGGAGTCAATGAGAGCCTGAGATCCGGCTTGCCGTTTATCGTATTTACCGCCAGTGGCGGCGCCCGGATGCAGGAATCGTTGTATTCTCTGTTTCAGATGACCAAGACCAGTGCGGCGCTAACTAAACTGGCCGAGGCGGGTATACCCTATATTTCTTTTATGACCGATCCGACCATGGGGGGGGTCTCCGCCAGTTTGGCGATGCTGGGCGACATCAATGTGGCCGAACCTAACGCGTTGATTGGTTTCGCCGGTCCCCGCGTAATCGAGCAGACGGTGCGGGAAAAGCTGCCGGAAGGTTTTCAGCGCAGTGAATTTCTTCAGGAACATGGTGCGATCGATATGATTATAGATCGGCGAGAAATGCGCGATAAAATTGCCGGTATTCTATCGATCTTGTATCGTCCGGATCTGTCAGAAAAAAAAGCGGAAAATACCGCGGAGGAAAATGCGGCTCCCGATGCCGAATCTAACGAACCGGATTCCACCGAAATACAGGAATAAGCCGGTCTCTTATCCTAATGGCGCGTTTTGATTCGCTGCAGGGCTGGTTGAATTGGCAGGAAGGGTTGCATCCCAGGGTCATAGACTTGGGCCTGGACAGGGCAGCGGGCGTTTTCAACCAGCTCAATCCCGAACATAAAAAACCGCCGACCATTACGGTCGCGGGAACCAATGGCAAAGGTTCTTGCATCGCCTATCTCGAAGCGATTTATCGGGCACAGGGATATAAGGTCGGTGCCTATACCTCTCCGCATATTCTCCACTATAACGAGCGGATCAAGATTAATGGTCGGCCGGTCGCGGACGAACCGATTTGCGCGGCTTTCGAGCGCATCGACGCAATTCGCGGTGAGGCCACGTTGAGTTATTTCGAGTTTGGCACATTGGCGGCATTGGATATCTTTTGGCGCTCGAATGTCGATATACAACTGCTTGAGGTCGGTTTGGGCGGACGACTCGATGCGGTCAATATCATCGATGCGGATGCCGCTATTGTGACCAGTATTTGCATCGATCATGTCGATTGGCTGGGCGAGACCCGGGAATTGATCGCTCGGGAAAAAGCCGGGATTTTCCGTTGCGGCGTGCCGGCGATTATTGGCGATACCGATCCCCCCCGCTCGTTGTTCGAGGTCGCCGCCGAGAAAAATACACCCTTACTTTGCATAGGCGATGATTTTACTTATCAGAAAACAGGCAGCGGTTGGAATTGGCGCTGTCGCGACCGTTTGCTGACAGAGTTACCGTTGCCGGGTTTGCAGGGCGAGCACCAGTTTCGCAATGCGTCTTCGGTATTGGCGGCCATTAATGCTTTGAACGATTTAGTGCCGGTTTCTCGTGAAGCCATCAGACAAGGGCTGGCAACTGCCGAGTTGGCAGGACGTTTTCAGCTAGAACCCGGAGAAATGCCGGTTTTGCTCGACGTTGGCCACAATCCTCAAGCCGTCAGAACTCTGCTAGAGTATTTGCAACAACACTTTGCCGACGTGAAAATCTATGCGGTTTTTGCCATGATGCAGGACAAGGATATCAGCGGCGTCATCAGGATCATGAAGCCCATGATCAGCCGTTGGTATATAGCACCCTTAGCAAATCCGCGCGCGGCGACCGAGGAAGTCATCAGGCGATGTTTCCAGGAAAACAATATTGATGAGGTCGCGGGAGGATTTGGCGATTTTGCGGAAGCATTCCAGGCCGCCCGACAAGGGGCGAAGAAAGGCGAGTTGATCGTTGTCTTTGGGTCTTTTTTTCTGGTTTCCGCGTATTTGTCATATTGCAAAGAGAGAGGTTAGCAATGGATCAGGAATTAAAGCAACGTTTGGTTGGCGCGGTTGTGATCACCGCCTTAGCAGCCATTTTTGTGCCCATGCTGTTTGATGACCCGGTCGATGACACCGGAAAACGCATTAACGAATTGAAAATTCCCGCAATTCCTGAACACATGCAAGAAAACCGTTTAGCCGAAATACCTCAAAGCAGGGACGAAGTGATCAACCTGCCGGTCAAGCAACCGTTAAAAACGCTAACGCCCAGCGAGGAACAAGCGGCGAAATTAAAGCATTGGTTTTTGCAGGTCGGCCTATTCAGTCAACAAGAAAATGCCGTATCGTTACGGGATAAACTGAGGCGGCAGGGTTTTAGCGCAGCGGTCAGCCAAGTGACTGGTGATGAGGGCGTGATGTATAAAGTGAAGGTGGGGCCGGAATTGAATAGGGAACGCGCCGAAGTGGTTCAAGGTCAATTGAAAAAAGCGCTCGAGCTCAATAGCTTCGTGATTCAGGAGTAGCGGGGTGACTGTTATGATCTGGATCGATTACGCCATTATCGCCTTGATCGCGGTTTCATCGATTATTGGTTTGTTCCGTGGATTTGTTAAAGAAGCTTTTTCCTTGTTGCTTTGGGTATTGGCCATTTGGGTCGGTTTGAATTACAGCCGGGAATTTTCCATTTTTCTGGAAAGTATGATCAGTTTTCCCTCGGCCAGAATGGCGGCCGCCTTCGCTTTGTTATTTTTCATCACCTTGATTCTCGGCAGTCTGATCAGCTATTTGTTGGGGGAGTTGATCGAGAAAACCGGGCTGAGCGGTTCGGATCGCTTCGCCGGGATGATCTTCGGCATTGCCCGAGGAATGGTGGTGGTTTCCCTTATTATCATGCTGGCGGGCTTGACGCCTTTGCCGGAAGACCCTTGGTGGAAGGAATCGGCCTTGATTCCCCCCTTTCAATCGCTGGCTGTTTGGTTACGGGAACAGGTTCCCTCCGGCCTGGCCGGCCATTTTAATTATCGTTAATGTTTGTTAGGTTAGTTTTATGTGTGGTATTGCCGCGATTGTTTCGCATCAGAATGTTAATCAAGAGTTGTATGATGCTCTGACCGTGCTGCAGCATCGGGGGCAGGATGCTGCCGGCATTATGACTTGCGAAAGGAATCGTTTTTATTTGCGCAAAGATAACGGATTGACTCGCGATGTTTTTTCCACCAGTCAAATGGTGAAATTGCGCGGCAATATGGGCATCGCCCATGTCAGATATCCGACCGCCGGTTGTACCAGCTCCGCCGAAGCGCAACCTTTTTACGTCAACTCGCCTTTCGGTTTGGCCTTGGCCCATAATGGCAATTTGACCAATACCGAGCAGTTGAAAAAGGAGTTGTATGTGGAGGATCAGCGCCATATCAATACCGACTCCGATTCCGAGATTTTGTTGAACGTGTTTGCCCATGAATTGCAGCAATTACGCAAACTGCGCATTACTGCCGATGACGTATTTGCCGCCGTCTCCCAGGTACATAAGCGTTGCCGCGGGGCCTATGCCGTCGTCATCATGATTGCCGGTTTCGGTGTGTTGGCTTTCAGGGACCCGAACGGTATCCGCCCGGTCGTGTTTGGCGAACGTAAATCGGACCAAGGCAGTGATTTCATGATCGCATCGGAAAGCGTCGCCCTCGATGTCCTGGATTTTGAGCTGATTCGGGATATCGAACCGGGTGAAGCAATTTTCATAGAAACCAACGGCAAGTTGCACACTAAACAATGCGCCGACAAGGTCGACCATTGTCCCTGTATATTCGAGTATGTTTATTTTGCCCGTCCTGACTCCATTATCGACGATATCTCGGTTTATAAGGCCCGTTTACGGATGGGGGATAAACTGGCGGAAAAAATCTTGCGGGAATGGCCGGACCATGATATCGATGTAGTGATCCCGATTCCCGACACCAGCCGCACATCGGCATTGCAAATGGCCAATAAACTCAAGGTTAAATTTCGCGAGGGCTTCATCAAAAACCGCTATATTGGCAGGACATTTATCATGCCCGGACAACAAATGCGGAGAAAATCGGTCAAACAAAAATTGAATGCGATCGGTTTGGAATTCGAAGGTAAAAATGTTTTGTTGGTCGATGACTCCATCGTTAGGGGCACGACTTCAGAACAAATCATCCAAATGGCCCGGGATGCGGGTGCCAAGAAGGTTTATTTGGCGTCCGCCGCGCCTCCGGTACGTTATCCCAATGTTTATGGCATCGATATGCCGGCCGCGCACGAATTGATCGCGCATGACCGCAGCGAAGAGGATGTGCGCCAGGCGATCGGAGCCGACAGGCTGATCTACCAGGACCTGGACGATTTGGTGGCGGCGGTGCGTAGAGGCAACAAGTCGATCAAGCATTTCGATACCTCCTGTTTCAGTAATCAGTATATAACCGGGGATATCGATGACGCCTATTTGGGACGAATCGAGGCATTACGTAACGATGACGCCCAATTTAGGCGCAATAGGGAAAATTTCATTATAGAAATGCAGAATTCGGCATAACCCATCCGACATCAAAAACAGCCAACAGAACATGACCGAAATAGACTGGAACGACTATTCACTGGAAACCCAGGCGATCAGGGCCGGCCACAAGCGCACCCATGAAGACGAGCATAGCATCCCGATATTCGCTACTTCCAGCTATGTTTTCGCGAGCGCGGAAGAGGCGGCACTCAGATTTACCGGCAAGCAGCCCGGCAATATTTACTCCCGCTTCACCAATCCGACCGTTAATGCCTTTCAGGAACGCTTGGCTTTCATGGAGCACGGCGAGCGTTGCTTGGCGTTCGCTTCCGGCATGGCGGCGATCATGGCGGTTGGCATGGGGTTGTTGAAAGCCGGCGATCACGTGGTCTGCTCGCGCAGCGTGTTCGGTAATACGGTGTTGATGTTCCAGAATTATTTCGGTAAATTCGGTGTCGAGACGGATTTTGCCGAACTCACCGATTTGTCGGCTTGGGAAGCCGCCATCCGGCCGAGTACCCGTTTCTTGTTTTTGGAGACGCCGTCTAATCCATTGATGGAAATCGCCGATATTTCGGCCCTGGCCGATATTGCTCATCGACATGATTGCCTGTTGATTGTCGACAACGTTTTTTGCACCCCGGTGCTGCAAAAGCCTTTGACGCTGGGGGCGGATTTAGTCGTGCATTCGGCGACCAAGTACATGGATGGGCAGGGGCGTTGCGTGGGCGGCGCCGTGATCGGTAGCGAGAGTATTATCGAAAAGGAAATATATCCCTTTCTCCGCACCGGCGGCGCGACGATGAGTCCTTTCAATGCCTGGGTGTTTCTATCGGGCTTGGAGACGCTCAGTATCAGAATGAAGGCACATTGCGAAAATGCCTTCGCCTTGGCACAGTGGCTGCAGCAACAGGAAACGGTCGAAACAGTGCATTATCCCGGCTTGCCGACCCATGCCCAGCACGAGTTGGCCAAGCGCCAGCAGAGCCATTTTGGCGGTGTGGTCAGTTTCGAGTTGAAGGGCGGGCAAGAACAGGCTTGGAATTTGATCAATTCTACAAAAATGTTATCAATTACTGCTAATCTTGGTGATGTGAAGACGACCATCACCCACCCGGCTACGACCACGCATGGCCGCCTGGCTCCTGAAGTTCGAGCCGCTGCCGGCATTAAAGACAGTCTGGTGCGAATATCGGTAGGCCTGGAAAATGTCGAAGATATCAAGCAGGATTTGCTGGCCGGCTTGTAGTAGGAAGTAATGACAATCCGGCCTAGGAAGCCTGAGACGAAAGCCCCTGGTAATGAATGAGGTGGGAAAAGGGAGTTGGCACGGTGAAATGTTACGGTTGCAAACTAAGTTGGTTAGCGACTGTGATGAAGCATTGAGGTGTCGTTTGTCGTGAATAGTTGGCAGTTACGGCACAACAACATCAAATCCGGCATTAATTTTCCTTTGATTCCACCATTATGGCTTTAGCAAAATCATTATTGAGCGACAATGTTCGGGTACTGAAAAGCGAGGTGTCGAAAGCCGCTTATCAGGGGGTTCTGATTGCGGTCAGCAGCATTGTCATCGCGACCTTACTGGTCAGTTATTACCAGACCGGAACTATTTCCCTTCACGGCATCATGAAGGCGCAAAGTGAAAATTATGTGCTTTGGGCTTTGGATAGCGTGCCATTCATATTCGGTTTTTGGGGGCAATACTCCAGCTCCATCATCGCCTACCAGGCCGGCGCCCTTATTTTCGATCAGACCCAGGAACTGAGGAACAAGGCCGAAACACTCGAGAAACAGGCGAACTATACGGCGACCCATGACACGCTGACCGATTTGCCGAATCGCGCGTTATTTTACGACAGGGTCGAGCAAAGCATTCTATCCGCCACGAGTCAGAGCAAGCTGCTGTCCGTGCTGCTGATCGAAATCGCCAACTTCAAGGAAATTTACGATACCTTGGGCCGTAACAGCAGTGATATGGTGTTGAAACAATTGGCTGCGCGTTTGCAAGGGGTGGTGTTGGGCAGCGATAAGGTGGCCCGGATCGATGGCAATATTTTCGCGGTGTTGTTATCCGACGGTGTCGATGAAAGCGAGCCGGTGATGTTGGCCAAATATATCCAAACCGCCCTCGAGCCGGTTTTTATCGTAGATAAGCTGCATATACCGGTGCACGTCAATGTGGGAATCGTGCACTTTCCCGAACATGGCGATGATGTCGACACCTTAGTGCAAAAAGCCGGCGTGGCATTGTTTATGGCGGCCAAGTCCAATGAAGGGTACGCCGTTTATGCACCGGCGTTCGACGATCATAGTCCGCGACGTTTGACCTTGATGAGCGAGCTCCGCAGAGCCATAGAAAGTAATCAGCTGGAATTGTATTACCAAGCCAAGGTGGCGCTGCAAACCGGCGAATTGTTTGGGGTGGAGACTTTGGTGCGCTGGCATCATCCCAAACACGGTTTCATTCCGCCCGATGAATTCATCATCATGGCGGAGCGTACCCGCATGATCAGGCCGCTGACGGTATGGGTGATCAAGGAGGCATTCAGACAATGCGCACTTTGGCACGCACAGGGAAAGGACCTGACCGTATCGATCAATTTGTCCACCCGAGATTTACATGATCCCGAATTACCGGATTTGATATCGGGCATTGCGGCGTCCACCGGCATTAAACCAAAATGGATGATTTTTGAAATCACCGAAAGCTCAATCATGACCGACCCCGACAGCGCTTTAGAGATCATTAAGCGCTTAAACCGGATGGGATATCAATTTTCCATCGACGACTACGGCACCGGCTATTCATCCCTGGCTTATCTGAAAAAAATGCCGTTAGCCGAACTGAAAATCGACCGCTCTTTCGTGATGGATATTCTCAGTAGCGAAAACGATGAGGTGATCGTCAACGCTACCATCAATCTGGCTCATAACCTGGGATTGCATGTGACGGCAGAAGGCGTGGAAAATGAAGAGATCATGACAAAATTAACCGATCTAGGTTGTGATCTGGCCCAAGGATATCATCTGAATAAGCCATTGCCGGTGATTGAATTCAATCAATGGATGGCAGAAAAGCCTTGGAAACCGCCCGCTTATAAAGATCAGGATGACGAATCGGCAAACGGTTGATATTCGTCCAGAAATAAGTCAAATTTTCCAGAATGAGCTATGCTTATTCGATTATTAAGCTGAATGCGGTGCGGCCATGGCGAATGAGCATGACAGAAAAGAATACAGAAAAAGTCTGACATCCAGCGGTCAGATTTTTATTGGTGGCGAGATTCTCGAGTTCAAGAGTTACGATGTTTCTGTCAAGGGAATTATGGTCGAAGTCTATCCGGGTAGGTTTCTCACCGAGATTGAGGATTTCGAAGCGTTGTTGGTGGAAAATGATTCGGCCGAAATTTTTGTCGAGGAGCTTAGGCTGACAGGAAGCGTAGAGGTCGTTTGGGTTAAACAGGAGGCGGATAAAATCCTGTTGGGGCTCGAATACCGCGACGTCAGGCATAATGAACAAAAGCTATGGGTACAGCGAGCGGCTTATCGGCAGAAAAAATCTTTTTCCTGTTTGTTGATTTATGATCACGGCAGGATTAATGCGCGGGGGATCGATATTTCCGTTATCGGCTTGGCCTTGACCGGAGATTTCAAGGGCAGCGATATCAAAACGGGCGATATTGTCAAATTGCAGTTATTCAGTACTCCGGTCAATAAAGCGGTCGCAAAAATCGTTTGGCTTAAAGAAAACGATGAAGGTTCGACGACCTTAGGTTTACGTTATCTTGAGATCGACTGACAGGTCGTTTTATCCCCTGATCATAATAGGAAGACGTTAAGCGCCCGTCGCAAGTAATGGATCGAGTTCCTTACGCTGATCCAGCGCATACAAATCATCGAACCCGCCGACATGAAAATCATCGATAAAAATTTGCGGTACGGTGCGCCGTTTGGTTTTTTGCATCATTTCCTGGCGCAGGCCCGGCTGCGAGTCCACATTGATCTCCGAATAAGCCACGCCTTTTTTTTCCAGTAATCTTTTTGCCATGGTGCAATAAGGGCAGATGTTTGCGGTATAGATAAGTATTTCAGGCTTCATAATATTAGTATATTCTAAATTTATATTAGATTTTATCTGTTTGTTTGATTCAATTCAACAGTGATGGCTTGTGATAATTTGTCGATGAGCAATGTCGCCGCCTCCGTTATATTGCTGCCAAATGCCACGATGCCGTCTTCATGGCCCAGCATGCTAAAGATGCCGCATTGATCGAAAGCGTTTTGAGTGAATAGGTTTGTGACGGCGACAACCATGTCTACGGTACCGTAAGGAATATTTTCCGGGGTAAAAGGTAGCTCCAAAGTTTTTGTGCGGCACCATATTTCAGGACAATGAACATGAATGACGGCGCCTATGGCATTATTTTGTTGGTACAGGATCGCGTGTGTCAATGCTTCGGAAGAGGGGTTGCAGTGACCATGGGAATACAGGCGGTTCGATCCTGGTTCGGCCCGATCCACCACGGCAAAATGTTGGGGTTCCAGCAACGCCAGATGGCCGGTTTGAGTGCCGCTGATAATAAATTGATCATTGCCGAGGCGTTCGCTGATGTTGCCATAACCGTAGCCGCCATAGCGAGCAGCGTTTTGTCCAATCAAGTTTAGCCGAAATAGGATGAGCCGCCAGGCGCTCAAATTGGCTGTCGAAACGTTACGATCAATCGCTACGTCGCGATGATGCAATTGATATTTAATTACGCCTTCTGTTCCGGTCATGGGCGTGTCGACTGTCTTGCTACGGGCGGTGACGACGGTTTACTCATATTGCGGTGACTTCGATGCCGAATATTTCACGCAGATAAAGATGAAAAACTGCATGCCGAAAATCAAATTAGCCATCAGTAAATGAATGGGCTGGGCGACCGGCGGCATGCCGAAACGGTCCAGGGTGATCCCCGCAATAATCGCCGTCACGATCAAGCCGGTCAGCGCATAAGATAATTTCCTCAGCAGATTGTGCTTTTCAACCGCCTTATGAATTTGCCACACCAGCCATAAATTAGTGAATAGGATGATGGACGAAAAGGAGCGATGTACATAAAAAAGCAATGGAAAGCTGTCGCGCCAATATTCTCGCTCGATATAGTTATGTTGGTGAGCGATGAAATCCACGGCTTCCCGTACCTGGGTGCCCATGGCGATTTGGACCAGCGTCATGCCCATGGCGATTTTCAATACCGTCACAAAACGCTCCGAAAGCAAATGACTGTCGATTTGGGCAATAAAGGCCTTCTGTGACCGGGCGATCGCATATATTAAGAGAGCCACAATGAACAAGGCTAACAGCATGTGTAGCGTAATCATCAATGGTTTAAGGTTGCTGGCGACCACCGCGGAGCCCAACCAGCCCTGGAAGGCGACCAAAAATAGTACGGACAAGGCCAAATAAAAAATGTTTTTGTCGCCTTTCAGATAAATTCTTGATGCCCACGCGGTTAGCAAAATAAAAAAACCGATGGTGACGCCTATCAAGCGATTGGTGTATTCGGTCCAGGTTTTCAGCGGGTTGAAATCGGTATTGTCGTAACCTCGTTCGGCATAGATTTCATGATAGTTTGGCGGTAATTGGGATTCATTGGTTGGCGGAATCCATTGTCCGAAGCAGGTGGGCCAATCGGGACAGCCCATGCCGGCGCCTGAAGCGCGGACGATACCGCCCACCAGAATAACGAAATAAACTGCAAAAATGGTGAGAATCCCCAGGCGTCTAAAGCGTAGGGCCGCTTGCTTATCGATCATGCATAAAGCCTTAGAGTAAAATCAATCGGATAAAAAAATATTTCCGCCAGATTTTAGCATTTTTCGCGGTTTTAATTATCCATCATAAGGTTTAAACCACCGGCTTTAGCCGGTCAGCTTTAGCTGCGATAATTTGCCCAAGGAGGTGGCGATGGACTATAGATACGGCAGCCATACGGTTTACCAAATTGAGTATCATTTTGTTTGGGTTACGAAGTATCGTTATAAAGTGCTGAAGGATGAAATAGCCGAACGAGTGAGAGACTTGGTGCGGCAGACATGCGAAGCCTTTGAGATACGGATTATCAAAGGTGTCGTGAGCAAAGATCATGTGCACATTTTGGTGAGTGCGCCGCCGACTATGGCCCCAAGCGAAATCATGAGGCGAATCAAGGGACGAACTTCGAGCTATCTGTTCGAAGAGTTCCCGCACTTGAAAAAGCGATATTGGGGTCGACATTTTTGAGCCCGCGGTTATTTTTGCGCCACAGTGGGGCAAATGACTGATGAGATGATAAAGCAATATTTGGAGCATCACTTTGAACCTAATCCAAACGATAATTTCAAGATGGAGCCCGACTAAGACGCGTCGTTTAGTCGACGCGTATCCGGACTTTCAGTCCGTTATTGGAACCCACCCGCTTGAGCGGGTGGTTGTTTAGTCATAAAGACCCCTTGTTGAAACGGGACTTATATCAGCATGGATTGGGCCAGCTCGATTTCTTCGGAGATTCCTTCGATTTCCAATACTTCCGTTTCGGTCTGCAGTCCCAGCTTGGCAAAGGCGGGCACGCTATTGCAATCAATGCGCGATGCCGGGTGGTTGGTGCCGGCAATACTCTGTAAAAATGCGACCTGAACAATGTCGGCATAATCCGCTTTGGGCCCGGAATCACGTTCAAAATTGACATATTCGGACGCCACCAGTTTTAACTCGTCGGGAAAATCCCACGTATCCATAATGATTTTGCCGATGGGTGGATGCGCTTTTTCCAATAGTTTATTCAGCCTGGATGGGCTATCCCTGAATTCGGGAATATCCTCCACCAGCATCAAAATGGGCAGTTTGCCTAGTTGATGGATTAAACCGGCCAGCATGGCTTCGTCCGGATTCAAGTGGGGAGCGAAACTGCACAAAGCCCGACTGATCGCAGAGACATTGACGCTTTGTTCCCAGGTTTCGCGAAAATGATGTTCCAGTAAATCGCTGGTGGGCGTGAACATTTGCTGCATCACCAAGCTGGTGATGAGGGTGCGGATGGTTTTATGGCCAAGACGGGTGACGGCTGTCTGGATGTTTTTGATTTCAACGGTGCCCCGGTAAAGAGGGCTGTTGGCAACCTGAATTAAACGGGCGGATAAGGCGGCGTCGGTTGCGATCATTACGGCCAGTTCCTGGGCGGTTGCGTCGCCTTTCGATACCGCATCCCTGACCCTCAACGCAACATCTGGCAGTGTCGGTAAGATCAGGCGATTGGCATCCAGTTCTGCTTTGACATGAACGAGAAAGTCTTTAACAGATTTGAATTGCATGAAATGTGTTCCGTTATTGAAATGGAATAATGTCGATTCTATCCTGATCGGAATTATTTAACACCAGCGCTTCAGGATTGATTTTTTCCGGCTGCATGACCAATAATAGCCTGCAAGACTGATCATGGCCGGCTATTGCCACAATCTTGCCGACAGATTCTTTGCTGTTGCGGTCGATTATAGTCGTATCAGCATTAATCATAGCCGTTTTACGGCATTCGGCGAGAAACAGTTCACGTTTTGTTTTGCCCAGGTAGTGGGTACGGGCAATAATTTCCTGGCCGGTATAACAGCCTTTGTTAAAGCTGATGCCGCCGAGCTTATCGATATTCAACATCTGAGGAATATATTCTTCCGAGACTGCCTCGTTAAACCAGGGAATTCCAGCGGACAAATCCTGATAGATCCAATCACTGGAATTGCCGGCAGGGAGCATTTTCGGGCCGACAGTTTGCGACCAGAAAGTTTTTGCCTGATCGATAGTACCGTAAGCTAGATATCGAGGAGAATTCCCCGGCAACCGCATTAAATTTAGTCGATTTTGTTCAATCGCGTAAGGTTGTTGCGGCAATGGGATTTCGTTTACGGACGGTGCAGCGCTGACGAGGCCCAACAAGCAGAGCCGGTCCGACATGTCTTGCAGCTGAACCTTGGCGCGAAGAATATACATGCGTAACTTATTCATCACCTTGTTCAATAAAGATTGAGGCAAAATGATGATGAATGTATTTTCCGTTTTGCAAACGAGTAAAGTGCTGATCACTCGCCCCTTGGCATTGCAGAAGGCGGCAAGACTGGCGCGGTTAAGGTCCAAGTCTTTAATGTTGCATGTGAGCTGTCCCTGTAGGAATGATTCGGCGTCCGCGCCTGCGACGTTGAAAGCAGTAAGATGGGCAATTGGATAAAGCGTGTTTTCCGCCGGGGAAGATTTCATCGGAAACGTTATGTGTTGTTCAGCTGTCAGTCGGGCGCCGTTAGCTTGTAAAAAAGATATCCAGTCTGGGTTCATGGCGGTGGTTGAATTAAAAGATAATGTTGAAAATGAGATAAGATGGACAATTAAACGAGGAAACAATATGCTTAATTATAAGCCGACTACGGAAACTTTTGCGATTGGCTCTTCATTAAATAAAGCGGTTTTTCTGACTTTAATCCATCTTGTAGGGTTGTTTGCTTGTTGGCAGAATAGTTTGGCCGTAGATATAAGGTTGATTTTACTTGGACTGATATCAGTCAGTTTATTTATTCGGTTATCGGACTATAATGAAATTCATTATAAAGGGATAAGGCTAACGGAAGTAAGCGGCTGGGAGTTGGCATTGAAGGATAAGGTTTTTGTGCCGATTACTTTGGGAAAAGCTTCCGTTATTACACCTTGGGTTATGTTTTTATATTGCGAGACCGGGCAAAAACAGTGGATTATTGTCGTGTTTAGTGATGCACTATCGGGTAAGGAATATCGAAGGTTGTCGGCTCTCGTTAGAACTTCAGGTTTGTGAATAGGGAATCATGGTGAAATCCGAACAAGATTATAGGGTTCAGCTTGGCAAGGTTAAGAATCTTCCGCCCCTGCCTGAAGTCAGTCTCAGGATCATGAATGCGGTCAACAATCCGGATGTGTCGGTCGACGAGGTGGTGGAAGTTTTATCGTTATCGCCTTCTTTGGTTGCCCGTTTGTTGGGATTGGCAAATTCCGCCTATTTTGGTTATTCCGGAAAAATCAATGATTTGCGTAAAGCCATTATTCAGGTGCTAGGCTTTAATTTGGTTAAGAGTCTGTCATTAAGTATTGCCTTGAACGTGCAACTGGATACACGAAAATGCCAGGCCTTCGATGCGCATTTCTATTGGCTTCAAGCATTAACGGCCGCGGTATTGGCGCAAAAATTGTCGGCTAAAACGCAAGTAGATGTGCTGCAACCCGCAACGGTCTATACCTCAGGATTATTGCTGAACATAGGCGTTCTCGCAGCGGTGTTTCTTTTTCCCGAAATGATGCAAGCGGTTTTTAATCGTTGCCAGCAAAGCGGACAATCCCTTAAGGAAGGGATTTGCAATGCAGTAGGAGTGAGTCATTATAAACTTGGTTATTTGTTGTTGAATCGTTGGCGCTTGCCTGCAATCTATCAAACTGTCGTTAAGGAGTTTGAAAATCCTGATTTTGGAGAAAGCGAGATGTTGTTAATTTCACTCCATCAAATTAGCCAATCTATGGCGTCTTTGATCAACAAAGGAATGCCCGTCGATATCACATTATATAAAGCGGAACTGGAACTTTTATCAATTCCGGCCGGTTACGCGGCAGCGGCAGTCGAGCAAATCGTGACAAGCAGGGACGATATTCAGGAGTTGGCGACAATTATCAGTAGTTAATGAAAGCATAGCTAACATGAGCCTTAGCACGAGCGTAAGGAAAAACATGGAAGACATTATCGTCGATTTATTAAATTCGCTATCGGCCATTAAAGAATTGTCCGAGGTCAATTATCATGTCAAAAGCGAGGAAGAACTGTTAAAAAAAGCCTTGTCCGCGTTAATCCATAACCAGGATATGGAGCGTTGCTCCTTCTTCATGATAAACGACGAAGGAATGTTGGAAAATTTAACCGGTCTCAGTTATTTCGAGATTGTCGAGGACACGCAAGAAACCGTTCAGCCTTTGCAGTTCAAGGTGGGGGAAGGTATTATCGGTTTGGCCGCCGAGAAAAAAACCTTGCAACATTGTCATAATTGCCTTGAAGACGAACGCTTTGCCATATGCTCCGCTCAGGAAAAAGGGAAGTTGCCTGGTTCCATCATCAGTGTTCCGGTTTTTTCCGATAATGTGGAATTGATCGGCGTCCTCAATATTTCTCATCCGGAACCTTATTATTTTACAGACTGGCATATTCGATTATTAGAGATATACAAAAATATGCTGGGGCAGTTGATGACTAATTATCGCCTGTTTCATGTCATGGAGCAGCAGATCACCGCTCGGACAGCAAAGCTGGAAAAGGCTTATCAAGACATCAAACGGTTGAAGGATCATTATGAAAACATCTCTGTTTTGGACCAATTGACCGGCTTATATAATCGGCGTTATTTCTATAACCAGATCGAACTGACTATGGCGGGGTATGAGCGTTATGGACAATCGATGTGTTTGCTAGTGCTGGATATCGATCATTTCAAATTAATCAATGATAGTTTTGGACATTCGTTTGGTGATCAGGTGTTGGTCGACGTGGCGACCACCCTAAAACGCCATGTCCGAAACGCCGATGTATTGGTGCGTTACGGTGGCGAGGAATTTGTGATCATTTTTACCAATACCAGTTGCAGTAACGGTTTGATTTTCGCCGAGAGAATCCGGAATGAAATCAATCAGCAAACTTGGTGGAAAGATCAGCATCAAGTTACCGTGACCATGAGTATAGGCCTGTATTGTCATGATCAAAGCAGTAATCAGGACGGACAGAAACCCGACATAGACAATATAGTGCATTATGCCGACATTGCGCTTTATGAGGCTAAAAAAAGAGGACGCAATCAAGTTGTTAAATTTTCTGAAGAACTGCTAGCTAAATAGTTCTGGGTAGCCGGTTTTATATTCAACCGTTCAATTGTATAATTGCTCTCCCATTGCGACCGGGTTCGGTCCCATCCGTCTATAAATTCAATTTAGAGAACTCTATGGCACTTCATTGTGGAATTGTCGGCTTGCCCAATGTCGGCAAGTCAACGTTGTTTAATGCCTTAACCAAGGCAACCATCTCGGCAGAGAATTATCCTTTTTGTACCATTGATCCGAATGTTGGTGTGGTGCCGGTTCCCGATCCCCGGATGGATAAATTGGCTGACATAGTCAAACCGGAAAGAGTCTTGCCAACCACGATTGAATTTGTCGATATTGCTGGCTTGGTTGCTGGCGCTTCAAAAGGCGAGGGGTTGGGAAATCAATTTCTCGGCAATATCCGGGAAACCGATGCAATCGCCCATGTCGTGCGCTGTTTTCATGATGATAATGTTGTCCACGTCGCCGGAAAAGTGGATCCAATTGGCGATATCGAAGTCATCAATACTGAATTGGCGCTGGCGGACATGGCGACCGTGGAAAAAGCGCTCCAACGCGCGGCCAAGGCATCTAAATCAGGCAACAAGGAAGAATTGGCCAGAAAACAGTTGTTAGAGAAAATTGCCCAACATTTGGATAGCGGTCTTCCTGTCCGCTCGATGGAATTGAGCGAGGATGAAGACAGATTAATCAAAGAATTATGTTTGATTACGATAAAGCCGACCTTGTATATCGCCAATGTTCAGGATGATGGTTTCGAAGATAATCCAATGTTGGATCAAGTTAGGGAGTTTGCGGCTAAGGAAGATGCAAAAGTTGTTGCGGTTTGTGCGGCGATTGAAGCCGAAATTGTGCAATTGGATGACGAAGAGAAAAAAGAATTTTTGGATGACATGGGGTTGGAGGAGCCTGGTTTGAATCGGGTGGTCCGGGCTGCTTATGAGCTATTAAACCTGTCCACCTACTTTACCGCCGGTGTCAAAGAAGTCAGAGCTTGGACGATTCCTAAAGGCGCCTTGGCCCCGCAAGCGGCTGGTGTTATACATAGCGATTTTGAAAAGGGTTTCATCAGAGCCGAAGTCATCTCTTATCGGGATTTTATCGACTGCAACGGTGAACAGGGCGCGAAGGATGCCGGAAAATGGCGCCTGGAAGGGAAAGAATATGTCGTGCAGGATGGCGATGTGATCCATTTTCGATTTAATGTTTGACATTCGGTAAATAAAACCTATAATAGTCAGCTCTTCGGAGCTGAGCAGCTTCGAGGTTCAATTCAGTGGCGACATAGCTCAGTCCGGTTAGAGCGCGGGATTCATAACCCCGAGGTCCCAGGTTCGATCCCCGGTGTCGCCACCATTTTCTCCTTTCATTACCAGTCAGATAGCTTATCTTCATGCGTGATGCGTTGATCGGGTATTTTTAAGTTTCCGATTATTGGCAATCTCCTTGAGAAGGTTGATAAGATCGCAGGGAAATTCGGGCGTCGGTTAAACGTTCCTCCATCATTTCTTCACTTGCTCAACAATGGATGTTGAGGTTCGCTTGGTGTTTTTCCGCTCCAGTCGGGAGAATGGCGGGGATGGTGAGGCGTCATCTATTTTACACATCGCGGTCTTCAACCTAGATTGTGAGTATTCTCGTTAGAATGGCCTTTAGCTGGATGCGCAAGCTTGTGATGGATATTTCCCATGATTGTTAAGCAGATCACTAGCATGACGGAAGTCGATGCTGACAGTTGGAACCGGTTGGTTCAGGGCAAGGACCCCTTCGTCAGTCACGAGTTTCTGGCGGCCTTGGAAGAGAGTGGTTCGGTGTGTGCAGAGACAGGCTGGCGGCCAAGACATTTGCTGGTTTATCGAGAGCAGGAATTGATTGCAGCGATGCCGCTTTATCTAAAGGACCATTCGTGGGGGGAATACGTCTTCGACCAGCAATGGGCCGATGCCTATTACCAATCCGGCATGGATTATTATCCCAAATGGGTCAACGCCGTCCCCTTCACTCCGTGCCAAGGGCAGCGACTGTTGCTGGCGCCAGCCTTGGATAAACATAGCGTGATTGAGCGATGCATCGATTACATTAAGCGGCTTTCGGAGCATAAAAAAATTTCATCGTTGCATTGCCTGTTCCCCGACCCTGTCCAAGCGCAGGATCTGGAGAAGATAATGTTGCTACGCGAAGGCGTTCAATTCCACTGGTTTAACCGGGGCTACCATGATTTCGCCGATTATCTGCAGAGCTTTTCGGCCAGGCAACGCAAGAAGATCAGCAAGGAACGCCGCAAAATTGCCGAACAGGGCATCGATTTGATCCGTTTGCGCGGCGCTGAAATAGGCGAAAGGCAGTGGCGGCATTTTTTTCGCTTTTATCAAGCGACTTATTTAAAGCGCGGCCAATATCCTTATTTGAATCAGGAATTTTTTATGCGTCTGGCGCAGAGCATGCCCGACCAGTTGTTGCTGGTGTTGGCTGTAAAAGGGAATAAAATCGTGGCGGCGGCGTTGAGTCTGATCGGCGAAGATACGTTATATGGCCGCTATTGGGGCAGCCATAATGAATATGACGGGTTGCATTTCGAAACCTGCTATTATCAGGGGCTGGAATATTGCTTGGAGCATGGCGTGAAACGTTTCGATTCCGGCGCTCAAGGCGAACATAAAATCTCCCGAGGCTTTGAGCCGGTCACCACCTATTCCGCCCATTGGTTGCAAAACTCCCGTTTTTCCGATTTGATCGCCGAGTTTCTAAGGCGGGAAAAGCCGTTGATCCGCCAATATAAATATAATTGTCGTGGCCGACTTCCTTTCAAGGCTAGAAGTGACAATTAAAAGGCTTGTAATTCAGTAGAGTGGCTATGATTTTATGTTCTAATTCGGGCTTGGCACATTTTTTATTGAAAATCTGCGGCATTATCGGTATGTTTGCCGTTGATTAAAAAAGAAGTAAGTTTCTTAGTGTTTCGCGCTTTCAGAATGGTGCAATAGCGGAATTGATCGGCACAAAGTGTGATGAAACTGAGTACGACAAAGGCATTAGCCGGATGAGGTGTGCCGCCATCTTGTATGGAAGGCAAGTGGGATAAAATCGATGTTGTTGGGGTATCATGCAACAGCATATTTTTGAAATCAAGAGCCGTGCTAAGAAACGACTAAACCAAGCAATTCAGTGAGTAGCAGCGACCATTCCAAGCATGAGTAAAACGTCAGATTTAATCAAAATCCGTTCCACTGGAATGGGATATTTTATTAATCGGGTGCAAACCTTTTTTGTCGGTATGTTGCGTATCTGGTCCATACCGATTGTATTAATGCTCAGTGTTTGTTCCGGTTTCACAACCTTTTATGGCTTGTCGCATTTTATCACGCCGTGGATAGCCTTCGTTATTACTGTCGCCATCCAATCCATCATCGTCATTTGCTCGCTGGAATTGGCGGGGATTCATTGGAAGGCCAACCGAATGCGCTATTTTTCCGTGGTGGCATCGTTATTGATCGCCTTGGCCGCTTCGATTTCATTTTCCTATTTTAAGTTCTATGAAATCTCCGAGCAGGACAGTTTGCATATCCAACGTTTGAATCAGATTCGAACCGATGTCAAAGTTTATTTGGATAAGATCTTGCAAATTAAAGCGGCGGTATTGCAACAACAAAAAAAGGAATTGGAAAAGGCTTCGCGTGATGTGTCGCAGGCGTATTTCGGTACTCATCCGGAAATTGCCGAGGGCTATCGTAATCAGGTTGGGGAAGGGCCGTTCTGGAAACATTTCAATCAGATTTATCAAGAAAAAAAGCAAGCGGTGCTAGCGCAAGAGCAGGCATTCGCGGAACTGGACAATAATATTCGCCAGTTGCAGAGCAGTCTGGCTGAACTCGATGTTGCCACCGATGTGGAGAAAACTTACTACCAATTGTTGGCTAATTTTCAAACCGTGCAATTGGGGGTTAATCAGTTGTCCAGCGAAATGGGAAGACAATTGCCGGAAGCGCCTATGTTAATGACTTATAAGCAGTTTGTCGAGGATGTAAACCCATCTTTTTCGATGTGGACCGGTTTTTCCGCGTTCGCGTTCGTTTGTGCCGCCATGGTCGATTTCTTTACTGTTTTGCTGTCCTATCGGTTGGAGTTTACTGCGCCAGGCCCCTTGACCGTCCAGGAGGAAGAATTGGTGTTTGAATGTCTGCGCCAGTTTACCGAATTCAGGATCAATGAGAATGACGAACTGGAAATGGTAATCGAAAAGACGCCGCTTGAAAAAGCCCGACGATATTCGGATTGGTCGAGAATGTTCGCGGTCGGTTTGTTGCTTAGCCGCGGTTTTTTACGCAAAGTCGACGATCGTACCGTGGAATTCGCCCCCAATCTCTATCCATTATTGGCCGAAAAAATGGCTGATAAGATTTCCCTCCTTAAGGCGCGAGCGGCAGCCAAGCAAGCAGTGAAAGAACAATGAATAATAGTGGATCAGAATTGGAGCGTTGGTTGACCGGTGGGGAATTGATGGCTGCTGGCGATGAAACCGGTGACGCCTGGGAGCCGGGTTTTAATGCCGATCGGCAGGTTGTGCGCTCGCGGCTCGGTGGTTTTTATCAAAAACTGTTTTTGCGGCCGGATGTTTTCACCCAACGCTTTTATCACGAAATTTACCCCTTACCGATCGAGGATTGGGATTATCGGGAGCGGATGGAATTATTCGATGGTTTTTGTCAGGTCGAAGTCGCGATCGAATTGCGATATCAGGCGACGCTAACATTTGCGCAGCGCAATGCCGAGGCCTTGCCCGATATTAATACGCATATTAAACGTACATTTCAGTGCATGCTAACCGATATAGTGCATAAAGAGGTTCATGCATTGAACGATGGCCATTGGGTGCAAGGTAGCTTGCTCGATATTGAAAAAAAAATTGCCGTGACGATTTGCGAATTGTTAATGATGCAGAATATTCAATCTAGGGCTATATGCAAGATATTCGCTGAGTTCAAGGAGTTTCCCAACGTGCAGCCTGGCAAGGATAATGTCTATTTGCATGTGTTGAAACAAAGCCATGAATTGAATGAAAGCAAAAACCAGGCCTACTTTCGCCGCCACCAAGCGATGAAGGAACAAAAGTTGCTTCATAAACAACAGGAGCTGGAGATATTACATAAGTTCGCCGAAATCGAGCGGCGCAAGCGGGCACAAGACGCCGCCGATCAACTAGCGTTGCTGGAGGATGAAGAAAGACAGCTGGCGGCCCGTTTGGCGATTGAGAAACGCATGCACGCCGAGCAGGTCAGGCATCAGAATGAATTGAAGGAAATGGAATCCGAGGCGGAATTGCTGGCGCAACAAAAAATCAGGATGCTTCAGCAAGAAGCCGAATTGCAACAGATGCAAGACAAGTTGAAGCATCAGGAACGGCTTGAAGAGCAAAAACTTGAGGCCGACACCGCCAGACGAGAAAAACAATTGTTTCATCAGTCCGAGATTCAGGACAAGAAAACCAGGATTGAGGTAGAGCGCTATGAAAAACAGCAGGCAGCGTGGCGAGCAGCGAAACTCAAATTGCATGAACAACAGCTAGCCTTGAAAAAACGGCAACAACAATTGGAGCAGGAAGCCGAACAGGAACTGAAGCAGCAAGAACTAGACGCTAAAAAGCAGCATGTGGTGATGCCTTTTCAGAAGCTGGAAAAATTCGAGGATGGGGAAAAGGTCAAGAGAAGGTCGGAAACGTTACGCAATGAAATAGAGTTGTCATTGCTCGAAAAGCAACGCCTAGAGCTGGAAATGGCGATCACGGAAATGCAAAAGAAAACATTCCAGGAATAAGGCGGATTGGCGATCAGTCGTACGTTCAAAACAGCAACCGATCAAGCCCATGCAAATGGCAATGGGTGGGTAGCGTAAAATGTAAAAGTCCAGGTTGAGGCTGAATAGCAACTGAGACTAGGCTTGCTTTCGTGATTGGTACGGTCGCTACAGACGGGTTTAATTGTGGTTTTAACAACGGTTTTACGGCCACAAACACAGATTTCGCTTTTCCCGGTTGTTATAGGGAAAACCAAACACTATTCAGGGGAATACAATGGACCAATTAAAGGCCTTAGGTATCGACAATCAGCCGGTTGACATCGTTGCTGAACGGCGCAAGTTGCATCTTTACATCAATCTCAAGCTGGCCTCTTGCGGCCAGCCGACTTGTATCGATGCCGATTCGGCAGAGTTCATGGATACGGCTAACGATTTATTGCTCAGTTACTTGGAGAAAAGTCGCCAGTTGGCCACGACATCGTATTATCCGGCCGATCAGCGTATCCAGAATTTTTTGAACGACTATTTTTCCGACCTCGATTTGGAGCAATTTCCGTCGTTGCCCACGATTACTTTTGAATTGGATAGGCACGGCGTGGCCAGGGAATTATCCTTGCCGATCGGTGAAGACAAGTTCGTGTCCGATATTGTTTCCAGCTATCGCGTTAAACAGGGGATATTGCACAACCCGGCCAGCGACAGGCGTACTACCAAGGGGTCGTTTCATATCGCGGCAGGCGGATTGCCCGTTCCTTCCGACAAAAAAGAAGTGCCGAAACATGCCTTCGCCGCCATGCTGCAACATGCGGTCAATCCGCCGGAAGAATTATTGGTTCTCCCGTTTACAGCGAATCAAGCGGAAGCGGCGCGAATGTTCGCGTCACTCTTGTTGCGTCCCGTCGTTTGTCCGGAAATTCCCGGCGTGGAGGCGGAGAAATCGATGGAGGTGCGCTTCTTTGCGCCGGGAACCTTGGTAGGAAACCTGGATTTCGTCGAGAGTATTTTCGGCAATGGCGGCAATCCGGCCTTGCCGGAATGCGATGCCGCGTTGGATGTCGAACATTGGAGCGGACAGACCGGTTGCGTAATTTTGGCTCCGCATTTGAAAACGCTGACGAAAAAAGAGCTTGGCCTGCCGCATTGGGACCAAGCGACCGCGCGGCAACGCAAGGATGGTATGTGTTGGCAAGATCCCGACGAACTGTACAACGATGGCCAGGCGTTCAAGGTGACCGCGCGCGACCGCAACGGCGTCATCGTGACCTTGCTGGCCGACAACTACTTCGGTTACTGCAAGAAAGAGGTCAAGACACAGATCAGTTATGCGGCCAATCTGTATGGGTTGGCCGAAGAGGAGCATGCCGGCGGTGCATTGGCCTTCCAACGTTTCAACCACGGTGATGAGTTCGGCGTCAGCAGCAAGACCCGCGAACCGGGTTACAGTTTTGATGATATGGTGGCCCGGTACGGTGAAATCATGGACGTTCGTCCGGAAGGTTATGCCGTGGACAAACGCTTCCCCGAGATCATCTATGTCCAGCAAGACCTGCGTATGAACCTGAATGCGCAAACGATAACCTGGCGCAAAAAATTAAAAACTCAAACGCTGAGGCTGAAACCGGGCAAAATTTATATCCAGCCGAACGGATACAAAGTCGAAATGCAAAAGCATCCGGGGGCGCCATCGTGGCGATTGGTCGGGACGGCCCCGGAAGGCACTCTTTGCCATAAGCCTTGTACCGTCTCCGGAGGCGGCAAATCGGAAATCTCCAAGTCGATCGAGGACGCCGTGATTTTTGGCCCCTTGTTCGTCGATGTGCTGCAGGAGGATCTGGACCGGGTCCAGGAGATTTTCGATAAGGACTATAGCGATCGCTTCTTGCCCGGCTTCGAGGACGAAGACCGTGACCCGACCCGCAAACCATTGAGCCCGGAACGCAGTTTGGGATCGGTGATCAAATTGTTAACGCCGTCGCCCAGCCAAAAGCCGGAATACAACAAATGGTTGAAGTCCATTCCCCCCAGCATTCTTGCCCTAGTGTTCTTAATCAAACGGTTTTATCGGGAAGAGTGGGGCAATGATTGGCGGAAATATTTGTCTGTCGATGTGATTGATGGCGCTCCTGGACATGAATTGAAATTGGGCGATCGTAAGATCGTCGCGACCTATCTGCGTGTCGGTTTCGACTTAGACGGCAATTGGCGTACCTTTAAAGTTCGGCAGGATTATCTGGCGGCGGAAAAAGTGCAAATGGAGGACGACATCACCGCCTCGGTCGTCGTGCCTGCTTCGACGATAGCCGATTATATCGCCACGACCGGCGATTATGAGAGCGTTAAGCTGGTGCATAATTGCGAATATCGTCTGTTTCAGCGGCCCGATGACGCGATCATCCCCGGTTATGACAAACAGACTGAAATCAATATGGCCGCTCCAGGTAATTTTCTGGCCAATTACGAACCCTTAGACCATGAAAAACTGGCGGCGATCGTGGAAAATGTATTGACCTTTTCCCGTTTTACGCAACCGATGTACGACTTGCTCAACGTGGCCTATCAAGAAAATAAAGGTTTTGTGGTTTCGTCCGCCCATCCGCGCTTGGTTGATGGTAAGCCATCGAAAAATCCTCGTTATTTGGAAACCCGGGCCGATTTGATCAAGCCGTTGCGTAAATATGTTGCCGAAATAGGCGCCCGTTTCCATCGCAAAATTCCACTGGGGCAGCCGGTATGCCATCCGGTCAACGCAGTGTTGTCGGGGCGCCGTAATAATCCTCCTGAACCCGGTATTCGGTCATTGGCGGTCTATAATCCCATCCATTATCAGGAACTGCCGGAATTGTTCATGGACTTTATCAGTTCCCTGACTGGTAAATCCCCCTCCACCACCGGAGCGGGCAGCGAAGGGGCCTTGACCAAGGGGCCGTTCAATGCCCTGCGCGCCACGGCGGATCTGAACAATACGCTAGTCTCCTACATTCTGACCGGTTATCCCGGCTTTTCCAGTTCAGCCGGGCATATTGGCCCCAATGTCCGGGTCGATCACGATGTTAGTCTGCTGATTCCCGAAATCTGGGCTCGTTTGAAACATCACGAGCGACAACCCGATTACCTGATCGAGCATAAATTTCTGGAGTCGTTGCAGGATTTCGAACACGAAGGGCAAAGAGTATTGGCTAGCCGCTTGGGATATCGCATCACCAGCCGTTTCGTGCATGGATTAATGGGCAAGGTGTTCGATAATCCGAGCGCGGTATTCAACGAAGACATTTTAAAACCGGAGGTTCAAAACTTGGCCGTGTTTGTCGACGGCGTCAATAATATCGTGGAAACGCAGCAGCGCGTGGCGCAACAATATCTGAACGACGGTAGCGTCGAAGACGCCTGTCCGCCGTTGTATGCCTTACTGCACATTATGGCGTTAGGCGAGTTCGAAGGTAAGGATGCCCATCATCCTGACATACGCTCCATGTTTACCAAGGAATATTTACTCGGTTCGGATTGGTACCGCGAACGTCTTGAAATCAAGCAGCAAAGGGATATTGGTCTGTGGCAGCGGCATGTCGATTCCCTGCAACGGTTTCTGAACGAGACGAGCCATAGTAAACCGGCTGTTGAAATGAAGATACAACAACGTTTACAAAAGGCCCAAGAGCGTTTGCACTGGGTTACTCGTCCGGAATATCTCGAAAGTCTGGTCGGGACGATCGGCGCCGACCCTTTGGGGCCGCCAAGGGAAAGATCGCGATAACGTGATTGGTCGATCAGTTTGGATTCCTAGGGTAAACCGTAGGAATCCAATTATCGCCACATCCTTGTGGCCAAGGGATCAGGTTCTGAAATGACCAACCATTTCGCGTAGCTGATTGGCCAGTTCGAGTAGTTCCTGGCAAGCTGCCGAGGTGTTTTTAGCGCCATCGGCCGTTTCCTCGGACACCGAACTGATATTGTTGATATTGCGGTTGATTTCTTCTGCGACGGCGGTTTGCTCCTCCGCCGCGCTGGCGATCTGGTTGTTCATATCGGTGATGGTGTCGATGCGTTCGCTGATATTAGTGATAGACTCGCCGGCCGAGGCGGCTTGCTTGACGCTATTGGCGGCTTGCTTGCGACCGTTTTCCATCACCGCGACGGCCTGCTTGGCCCGTCCTTGCAAGCGTTCGATGGTTTGCTGAATTTCCAGCGTGGAGTTCTGGGTGCGGCTGGCCAGGGTTCTGACTTCGTCGGCGACGACCGCGAAACCGCGCCCCTGTTCTCCGGCCCTGGCGGCTTCGATCGCCGCATTCAATGCCAGTAGGTTAGTCTGCTCGGCTATGCCTTGTATGACGCCCAATACTTCGCCAATGCTGTTGCTATCGTTTTCCAGTTCATGAATGACATTGGCGGCGTTTTCGACTTCCGATGCCAGGCTGTTGATGCCGTTAACGGCGTCATTGACAATGTTTTTGCCGGAGGCGGCCTCCTCGTCGGCAATCGCCGCCGCATTGGAAGCATTGACGGCATTGCGCGCCACTTCCTGTACCGTTGCCGTCATCTCTTCCATGGCCGTGGCCACCTGGGTGGTTTCCTCCAGTTGCCGGGCGACGCCGGACTCGGTGGCGTGGGTAATATTGGCCAGTTGGTGGGAGGCGGTGGCCAGTTTTTCGCTGGTCGAGGAGATTTGGTCTATGGTTTTGGCGATCTTTTTAACGAATGAGTTAAAACTGCTGGCGACCCAGGCGAATTCAGACTTGCCTTCGGCCTTCAGGCGGGCGCGCAAGTTGCCTTCGCCGCTGCTAATATCCTGCAAGTTGAGGGCTAGTTCGGTTAGCGGTGTAATGATGATTTTATTCATGACGAAGTAACCGGTAACGGCAATGATGATCAGGGTTAGCAGCATGAAACCGATGGCCGACAAAATGTTCGTCTTTAGTTCTTCGGCGCCGGGCCCATAAGGCGTGATGATTTCGAAGGCACCGTGCAGATCGCCGGCGGATTTGTTTTCCATTGGGTAGCCGAGGATATCCTTGCCTTCGTTATTGCCCCAGATTCGAGCGGAATTAGCCGGGTTGCCATGGCAAAGCTCGCATTGTTTGACCAGTCTGACCGGCCGGAAATAACGCGCTTCGTAGTTGTCTTCGTCGATGTAAACAAATTCCTTGGTTGCAGGGTTGTCCTTGAAATGGGCTAACACCCGGCGCTCGATGTCGTCGGCCTCGTTTTTCGGGTTGCGCGCGTTTACCCGTGGAGCCTTAAAGCGAAAATCGCCTTCCTGGGCTTTTTCCTGGATGATGTGCCAGGCATTGGCGACCGGAACCGTGGCCAGTACCAGATTTCTCGCCGTCGAGTTGTTTTTGTTCTGGATCAGTTGCTTGAGTTGATCACTTGAAAACAGGCCCGCTTCCCATTTGTTGACGACATGGTTGCGTACTGATTCCGATACCAACATCAATTGTTTGGCCGAATGGATTTTGTTGTCGATCAATTGTTGTTTTTGCAGATTGGCATACAGAATCAACAATCCGATGCCAATGGCGGTCAATACCGCCATGGTGATCGCGACGACTTTTACGCCGACGGAATGCCAGTTCATCATCAGCATGGTTTTATCTCCGGGTGGTGCTTATTTTTTATAGTTCTTGTTTGAATCATTGTTATTTTGTTGCTTGAGGAATGAACATGTCTTATGTTAACGGATTATTAAGATTATTTTTGCACTTAAATTTAAAGATTGTAGTCTTTAAGCTTAAAATTGTTAGCGTCAGCATGGTTAAAAACTTTATCGACATGAATAAAATCAGAGTACTCTTTGTTTGCATGGGAAATATTTGTCGGTCGCCCACCGCCCAAGGTGTTTTTCAGGCCTTGTTGGCACAAAAGGAATTGGAAGATCGGTTCGAAATTGATTCCGCTGGAACACATGCCTACCATATCAACGAAGCGCCGGATCTGCGGGCGCAAAAAGCCGCCAGGGAGCGAGGCATCGATTTAGGGCGTATCCGGGCGAGGAAGGTGATTTTTGGAGATTTCGAGGATTTTGATTATCTGTTAGCCATGGACGATGATAATTTCCAGATTCTGATGGAAGCCTGCCCTGACGAGCATAAATCGAAGATCAAATATTTGATGGATTTTGCTCCGCATATTGGCGAACGCGAAGTGCCCGATCCTTATTATGGTGGTAAATACGGATTTGAACGGGTACTGGATATGGTCGAAGAAGCCTCGCTGGGTTTTTTAAATTCATTACAACAACAAGGGCATATAGAATGAAAAAAAGATCATTGTCTCTGCTAGTTTGGCTGGCCGCCATGCTGCTTTTCCCAACGCACAATGCGGTCGCGGAATCCGATGGAAAAATCAGTCATGTGGTTTTGGTTTGGTTGAAGGAGTCGGGTAACCAGCAAATACGACATGAATTCGTCCAAGCCAGCCAGCAACTGAACGGGTTGCCGGGCGTCGTCAATCGTCATGTTGGCGTTGTTGTTCCCAGCGACCGGGTGATTGTCGATGATACCTTCGATGTTGCCATTACCGTGACGTTGGAAAATAAAAAAGCTTTGCAAGCGTATATTCAGCATCCCAAACATAAAAAAATTCTGGAACAGCAACTTAAACCGCTGGTTAATCGTGTCGTTGCTTATGACTTTATGTCGGAATGAGGTTTAATCATGGCAATCGTTGCAAATACCGTCGGCTACCTTGACGGCGATGTATTATTGGAAGGTTATTTCGCTTACGATGATTCGAGCGAGGAAAAGCGTCCGGCCGTATTGATCAGTCATGCCTGGGGCGGACGCGATGAATTTGTGGCGGCCAAGGCAAGAAAATTGGCGGAGCTCGGGTATTTGGGATTCGCCCTCGATATGTATGGAAAGGGTGTTTCGGGGTCGGGACCCGAGGAAAATGCCATATTGATGCGGCCCTTCATGGAAGACAGAGCAAAGCTGCAAAGGCGCATCAATGCGGCGCTCTATGCGGTTAAATTGATGCCTTGGGTGGATGACCGTAAAATTGCGGCGATCGGTTTTTGTTTCGGCGGTTTGTGCGTGCTGGATTTGGCGCGTTCCGGTGCCGATATCGCAGGGGTGGTCTCTTTCCACGGTTTGTTGGGGGCGCCCGACAACATCGACAAGCCGCAGATCAAAGGCAAAGTGCTGGTTTTGCATGGTCATGACGACCCCATGGCGCCGCCCGAGCAAGTAGCCGCATTGCAACAGGAGTTGACCGCGTCCGGCGCCGACTGGCAGGTCCATGTCTATGGCAATACCATGCATGCCTTCACCAACCCGGTGGCCAATGACCCCGGTTTCGGTACGGTCTATCAACCGCTTGCCGATAATCGCTCCTGGCAAAGCATGAGAAACTTCCTGGCCGAAGTGTTTGCGTAATCCGTTTTTGCTGCTTGTTACCTACCTCCGACACTATTGTCGGAGGCATTGTCTTCTAGTTCGCAGGCGCGAATTCCCACTCCGTTCTTATTTCGACTCAATCTCTTCAATTTGTTATAATTGTTAGGTTTTTTGAGGCCTTATCAGTCTGGCATTTTATTCGGCAAAGCTGTTTCTTTACTAGACTGTTTTATAAGGAATTCATGTAGAAAAGGCTTACGGCTGAATTGGATACCACGGAGCAATGACAGACTTCGCTAAAGAAATTATTCCCGTCAATCTCGAAGACGAGATGAAACAATCCTATCTCGACTATGCCATGAGTGTCATCGTCGGTCGAGCGCTTCCCGATGTCAGAGACGGATTGAAGCCGGTTCATCGTCGTGTTCTCTTTGCCATGAGCGAGCTGGGCAATGACTGGAACAAGCCCTATAAAAAGTCGGCGCGTGTGGTGGGCGATGTGATCGGTAAATACCACCCGCATGGCGACACCGCGGTCTATGACACGATCGTCAGGATGGCTCAGCCTTTTTCCATGCGCTATATGCTTATCGATGGTCAAGGCAACTTCGGATCCGTCGATGGCGATTCGCCGGCGGCGATGCGTTATACCGAAGTGCGCATGGCCAGGATCTCGCACGAATTACTGGCCGATCTGGATAAGGAAACGGTCGATTTCGTGCCTAACTACGACGAATCGGAAGCGGAGCCGGCCGTATTGCCGACCCGTGTACCTACCTTGCTGGTCAATGGTTCCTCCGGTATCGCCGTGGGTATGGCCACCAATATACCTCCGCATAATCTCGGCGAAATTATTTCCGGTTGTCTGGCCTTGATCGAAAACGACGACTTGAGCATTGCCGACTTGATGAAAATTATTCCAGGCCCCGATTTTCCGACCGCCGGCATCATCAACGGAGCTTCGGGTATTTTTCAGGCCTACAGCACCGGGAGAGGAAGAATTTATCTGCGCGCCCGCTGTCATTTCGAAGACATCGGCGATAGCGGGCGTCAGGCGATTGTCGCCACCGAATTGCCTTACCAAGTCAACAAGGCTCGCCTGTTGGAAAAGATTGCCGAAATGGTCAAGGAAGGTAAATTGGAAGGCATTTCCGGCTTGCGCGATGAATCCGACAAGGACGGTATGCGCATGGTCATCGAATTGCGCCGGGGCGAAGTGCCGGAAGTGGTGTTGAACAATCTGTACAAACAGACTCAACTGCAGACGGTATTCGGCATCAATATGGTGGCCTTGCACAACGGCCGCCCCCATTGCCTGAATCTGAAAGAGATTCTCAATGCTTTTATCGACCATCGCCGCGAAATCGTCACCCGACGAACCATTTACAACCTGCGGAAGGCGCGCGAGCGGGCGCATGTGTTGGAAGGCCTCGCGGTGGCGTTGGCCAATATCGATGAAATGATCGAGTTGATCAAGACCTCGGCCAATCCGGCGGAAGCCAAAGTCGGCTTGTTGTCCAGGACCTGGAATGCCGGCCTGGTGACATCGTTGTTGGAAAGAGCCGATGCCGACCGCTCCAGGCCGGAGGATCTGGCGCCGGAATTCGGTCTGGTCGATGGCGTCTATCGCCTCTCCGAGACCCAGGCCCAGGCCATCCTCGATTTGCGCCTGCATCGTTTGACCGGCTTGGAGCAGGATAAAATCGTCAATGAGTATAAGGACTTGCTGCGATTAATCGACGAGTATCTGGAAATTCTCGGTAGCGATGCGCGGCTAATGGAAGTCATTCGCGAGGAACTGGAAGTCATTAAGGAGCAATATGGCGATGACAGGCGCACCGAGATCGTTCAGGATTATCTGAACCTGACGGCCGAAGATCTGATTACCGAGGAAGATGTGGTCGTGACGATGTCGCATGAAGGCTATGTTAAATCGCAGCCGTTGGCCGATTATAAGGCGCAGCGCCGCGGCGGGCGCGGCAAATCGGCCACGGCGACCAAGCAACAGGATTTTGTCGAAAAACTGGTTATCGCCAATACCCACGATACGATCTTGTGCTTTTCTTCGTTGGGCAAGGTTTATTGGTTACGGGTGTTTAACCTACCGGTCGCCAGCCGGGCATCGCGCGGCAAACCGTTCGTCAATCTGCTGCCTTTGGAGCAAGGGGAAAAGATTAACGCCATGCTGACGGTCAGGGAATATAGCGACAACCGCTATGTCTTCATGGCGACGACATCCGGTACGGTGAAGAAAACTCCGCTGAAAGAGTTTGAGCGGCAGCGGAGTAACGGTAAAATTGCCATCGATTTACGCGATAACGATAGATTGGTTGGCGTCGCGATAACCGATGGCGAACAGAAAGTGATGTTGTTCAGCAGCGACGGTAAGGCGGTTTGCTTCGAAGAGCAGGATGTCAGGCCGATGGGGAGAACGGCGGCGGGTGTGCGGGGTATTAAACTACAACCGGGACAGAAGGTTATTTCCCTGATCATCGCCACCGAAGGCATGGTGCTGAATATCACCGAAAACGGCTATGGCAAACGAACCCGGTTGGAAGAATTTACCTGTCACAAGCGGGGAGGCCAGGGCTTGATCGCCATTCAGACCAGCGAGCGCAATGGTGCGGTGGTCGGTGCGGTGCTGGTCAACGATAATGATGAAATCATGTTGATTACCAATGGCGGTACATTGGTTCGTACTCGAGTCAATGAGATTTCTATCGTGGGCAGAAATACTCAAGGGGTGACAGTGATTCGCCCTGATGACGATGAAAAAGTCGTGGGCGTCGATCGTATCGAAGGCTTGCCCGGAGAAGATGAAGAGGGGCTTCAAGCAGACGAGGCCGATATTACAGGAGATCAAGACTGATGGCGCGGATTTATAACTTTAGTGCGGGACCTTCGGCGTTGCCCGAAGAAGTGTTGTCACAGGCGCGTGACGAAATGCTGGACTGGCAGGGCACAGGGATGTCGGTCATGGAGATGAGTCATCGCGGTAAGCATTTCATGGCGATTGCCGAAGCATTACGACAGGATTTACGGGAGCTGATGGCGATTCCCGACAATTACAAGATCGCCCTGATGCAGGGCGGGGCAACGGCGCAGTTTGCCTTTATTCCCCAGAACATTCTGCGAGGCAAAAAAAAGGCCTGTTATGTCAAGACCGGTGCCTGGTCGAACAAGGCCATCAAAGAGGCCGGAAAGTACTGCCAAGTGCAAATTGCGGCCAGTTCGGAAGACTCGCGATACACGACCATACCGGAACGAGACAGCTGGAATATCGATCCTGACGCGGCCTATTTGCACTATACCTCGAATGAAACAATCCACGGTGTCGAGTTTTCCGATGTGCCCGATACGGGCGATTTGCCGTTAGTGGTGGATATGTCGTCGAATATTTTGTCGCGGCCGGTCGATGTCGGTCAATTCGGCTTGATTTATGCCGGCGCGCAAAAAAACATGGGGCCTGCCGGCGTCACCGTCGTCATTATCCGCGAGGATTTGGTCGGCCATGCCGACGCTTCGGTACCGGGCGTATTCGATTATAAGCAGCAAATCGATAACGATTCGATGTTGAATACGCCGGCGACATACAATTGGTATTTGTTGGGTCTCGTGTTGCAGTGGTTGAAACGGCAGGGCGGAGTAGCGGCCATCGAGCAGCAAAATATCCGTAAGGCCGAAAAACTTTATCGAGCGATCGATAACTCCTCGCTATATAGCAATCCGGTCGATCCTGCTTGCCGTTCGCGTATGAATGTGCCTTTCGTGCTTGCCGACAGTAACTTGGACAAGGAGTTTTTGGCTCTAGCCGAAAAAAATGGTTTGGCGACCTTGAAGGGACATCGTTCGGTTGGCGGCATGCGCGCCAGTATCTACAATGCAATGCCGGAGGCCGGTGTTGATGCTCTGATCGAGTTTATGGCTGAATTCGAAAGAACCCATTAAGACAATGAGATCATGACGGCTATCATTCCCTTATCAGAGTTGCGGAAAAGAATCGATGAGATTGATCGACAAATTCTCGAGTTGATCAATCAGCGAGCTAACTATGCGATGGAAGTCGCCAAGACCAAAATCGCCGAAGGTGAAACCGGTACCTTTTATCGCCCGGATCGCGAAGCCTTGGTGTTGCGCCGCATCAAGCAATTGAATCCGGGGCCTTTCTCGGACGACACCTCGGTACGTTTTTTCCGTGAACTGATGTCGGCTTGTTTGGCTCTGGAAAAGCCGTTGGAAGTCGCTTACCTGGGGCCGCAAGGGACGTTCACGCAACAGGCGACTTTCAAGCATTTCGGCCATGCCGTCAAAGATATTGCCGTACCGACCATTAACGATATTTTCAAGACCGTGGAAAACGGCCATTGTCAATTTGGCGTGGTGCCTGTGGAAAATTCCACCGAGGGTGTCGTCGCCCATACTCTGGACCGCTTCATGACATCCTCGCTGCAAATCTGCGGCGAAGTCGAGATTCGGGTGCATCAGAACTTGATGGGCAGGATGGAAAGCCTACAGGACATTACCGAGGTGTTTTCGCATCAACAGTCGTTGGCCCAATGCCGGCAATGGTTGAGCGCTTATCTGCCCGGTATCGAATGTACCGCCGTCAGCAGCAATGCCGAGGCGGCGCGGCTAGCCGCCAAGAATCCCAACAAGGCGGCCATCGCAGGGGCGGTTGCCTCTGAGTTGTATGATTTGAATATCCTGGAAAAAAATATCGAGGACGATTCCAACAATACCACTCGTTTTATCATCATCGGACATCAGCAACCGTCTTCGACCGGTTTCGATAAGACTTCGATTCTGGTGTCGACCGGCAATCAGCCGGGCGCGTTGTATAAAATTCTGGCGCCGTTCGCCGAATACGGCATTAGTATGGCACATATCGAATCCCGTCCTTCCCGACAAGGGTTGTGGGATTATGTGTTTTTTATCGATTTAAACGGCCATCGTGACGATGAAAATGTCGCTAAGGCACTCAAAGTGTTGGAGCAACACGTCCATTTGTTGAAAGTTCTCGGTTCCTATCCCAAGGCCGTCATTTAATTTCTTTCTCTTTGCACATCAATGAATAAAAAACATAGCATCAGTACCTTGGCGGTGGCAGGGGTGCAAAAACTCGTTCCTTATGTTCCGGGCAAGCCGATAGAGGAATTGGAGCGGGAGTTGGGGCTCAGCGATATCGTCAAACTGGCGTCCAATGAAAATCCTTTGGGCACAAATCCCCGCGTCGCTCAAGCGATTCAGAAAACCTTGCCGGAATTGACCCGTTATCCCGACGGCAACGGTTTTAAATTGAAAGTCGCCCTGGCGGAAAAATTGTCTGTCGATTCGGCGCAGATCACCCTGGGTAACGGTTCCAACGAAATCCTGGAGCTGGTCGCCAGAACCTTTCTGACACCGGATCTGGATGTAGTGTTCTCGCAACATGCGTTCGCGGTCTATCCGATCGTGACCCAAGCGGTTGGCGCCACGGCCCGAATTGTTCCGGCCAAGGACTATGGACACGATTTGTCCGCGATGTCGGAGCAGATCAATGACAGAACCCGTCTGGTTTTTATCGCCAATCCGAACAACCCGACCGGCACGTTGTTGCAACCGGACGAGTTGGAGGCGTTCATAAAGGCATTGCCGAGTACGGTGCTCTGTGTATTGGATGAAGCCTATCATGAATACGTTGCACCCGACAGGCGTGCCAGGTCGATCGATTGGCTGCGCGCTTATCCGAATCTGATTATCACGCGGACCTTTTCCAAGGCTTACGGCTTGGCTGGTCTGCGTGTCGGTTATAGCTTGTCTTCGCTGGAAATCGCCGATTTGTTAAATCGGGTCAGGCAGCCTTTCAATAACAACATGCTTGCGCTGGCGGCCGCCGAGACCGCGCTGTCCGATCGAGATTATTTGCATAGAACGGTCGCGGCGAACGCTGCCGGCATGCAACAGTTGACGGTGGCTTTTCGAACATTGGGGTTGGAGTGGATTCCGTCGGCAGGCAATTTTGTTTCGGTTGATCTCGGCAGGCCCGCTTTGCCGATTTATGAAGCCTTGCTGAGAAAAGGCGTGATCGTGCGGCCGGTCGCCAATTACGAGATGCCGAATCATTTGCGGGTCAGTATCGGTACGGAAAGGGAGAACCAAGTATTCATTACCGCGTTGAGTCAAGTGTTAAATGCTATTTGATAAACTTTGCATAATTGGCGTTGGTTTGATTGGCAGTTCCGTGGCGAGAGCTGCGCGCAAACAGGGGTTGTGCAAACAAGTCGTGGCCTTTGGCCGGGAAACCGATAACCCGAACTTAGTACGCGCCAAGCAGTTGGGGGTTGTCGACCGGTTTTATACCGATATCGAACCGGCCGTCACGGATGCCGATTGCGTAGTGATTGCCGTGCCGGTCGGCGCGGCCGAAACGATCTTCAAGCTATTGCAACCCTATTGGAATGATACGGCTGTCTATACCGATGTTTGCAGCACCAAGGGCAGCATCGTCAGTGCCGCTAAGGCGGTGTTCGGACGGGTGCCGAGTAATTTTATTCCGGCTCACCCGATCGCCGGCGCCGAACGCAGTGGCGTCGAGGCGGGCATGGCGGATTTATTCGAAAACAAGCGCTTGATCATCACGCCTTTGCAGGATAGTCATGAGGTCGCGCTGGAGAAAGTGACCCGCTTTTGGGAAGGCATGGGGGCGGCTGTGTCGCTGATGGATGTGGCGCATCACGACACGGTGTTGGCGGCCACCAGTCATCTGCCGCATATCTTGGCCTTCGCCCTGGTCGATTTATTGGGGCGTAAGGATGAGCAGGTCGAAATCTTTAAGTTTGCCGCCGGTGGCTTCAAGGATTTCAGTCGCATCGCCTCCAGCGATCCCACCATGTGGCTGGATATCTGCATGGCCAATAAGCAGGAAATCATTCCGCTGATTCAGCAACTGCAGGCTGAATTGAGCAAAATTCAACAGATGCTGGAACATGATGAGAGTCAGCAGCTTTTCGCAACCTTTACGTATGCCAGAGAAGCACGGCAACGTTTTCTTGATCAGTTAGAAAAATAATATGGCAGAAATTACATATACAGTTAACCCCGGCGGCAGTTTGCGCGGTGAAATCAGGGTCCCGGGCGACAAATCCATGTCACATCGCTCCATTATGCTGGGGTCTATAGCGGAAGGCGTGACCCATGTGACCGGTTTCCTGAATGCCGAGGATGCGCTGGCGACCTTGCAGGCGTTTCGTGCCATGGGAGTAGAAATCGAAGGGCCTGTCAATGGCGAAGTGACGATTCACGGCGTTGGCAAGCATGGTTTGAAACAACCCGAGCAGCCGCTTTATTTGGGTAACTCCGGAACCTCTATGCGGTTATTGTGCGGTTTGTTATCCGGGCAAGCATTCGATACCGTGCTGACCGGCGACAAGTCGTTGGAGTCCCGGCCGATGCGGCGGGTTACCGAACCATTGGTGCTGATGGGGGCGCAGATCGAAACTCAACCGGATGGTACCGCGCCGTTGAAAATAAAGGGTGGAGCAAACTTAAAAGGCATTCATTACGACATGCCGATAGCGAGTGCACAGGTCAAGTCCTGTTTGCTCTTGGCCGGTATGTATGCCAAGGGCGAGACCAGCGTGACCGAGCCGGCGCCGACCCGCGATCATACCGAGCGCATGCTGAACGGTTTTTCCTATCCGGTGGTGCGGGAAGGCAATAAAGCGATTATCGATTCCGAGGGAAAACTGAAGGCTTGTGAAATCGATGTGCCTAGTGATATTTCCTCAGCAGCATTTTTCTTGGTTGGAGCCAGCATCGCCCCGGATTCCGATGTCACGTTGAAACACGTCGGTATCAATCCCACGCGGACCGGCGTGATCGATATTTTGCGTCTGATGGGTGCCGATATCGAGATCATGAACGAACGCTCGGTCGGTGGCGAGCCTGTGGCCGATATTCGGGTTCGCTCCAGCCAATTGCAAGGCATCGATATCCCCGAAGACTTGGTGCCATTGGCGATCGACGAGTTCCCGGTGTTGTTTGTCGCGGCAGCTTGTGCCGAAGGGCAAACGCGTTTGACAGGGGCCAAGGAATTACGCGTCAAGGAATCCGACCGGATTCAGGTGATGGCGGACGGCCTGCAGATACTCGGTGTCGATGCCCAGCCTACCGAGGACGGTATGGTCATCAACGGCAGCGCCATCGGCGGCGGAACCGTCGATTCGCATGGCGATCACCGCATCGCGATGGCGTTCTCGATCGCGGGTTTACGCGCCAATGATACGATTAGGATTCAGGATTGCGAGAACGTGAATACCTCTTTTCCGGAATTTCGCGAATTAGCGACGAATTTGGGTTTGAATCTGGCTAGTGAATAATGAATATACCGGTTTTGACTATCGATGGTCCTAGCGGGGCCGGGAAAGGCACGGTTTGCCGTGCGATCGCCAAAAAATTGGGCTGGCATTATCTCGATAGCGGTTCCATCTATCGCTCCCTGGCAATCGCCGTATTGAAAGCGGGTGTCGATGTTCGGGATGTCGGTGCCGTGACCGAGGTGGCGCAAGCGATGTCGTTAGAATTCGATTGCGGCGATGAGCTGACTGTTAGGCTCGATGGCGAGAATATTACGCCGCAATTGGCCAGCGAGACCACCGGTAATACCGCTTCGGTTGTGGCAGCCTATCCCGAAGTACGGGCGGTGCTGCTGCAAAAACAAAAGGACTTCCAGCAGCCGCCTGGGTTGGTGGCCGATGGGCGGGATATGGGGACGGTGGTGTTTCCCGAAGCCGAATATAAGGTCTATTTGACCGCCAGTGCCGAGGAAAGGGCGAAAAGGCGATATAAACAGTTGATTGAAAAAGGAATCGGTGCTAACCTTGATCAAATTACCAGCGAGATAGAAGCCCGTGACCGCCGCGATCAAGAGCGTAATATCGCTCCTTTGGCGATGGCGGAGGATGCGCTATATTTGGATTCATCGGATTTAACTATCGAGCAGGTGATCGAGAAAGTAATGAATTTGGTCCGCTAGGGCTGTGTGGGTGTTGCTTGAAGAAAGCAGCTTTTTTTAACTTTTATTGAGATGTTAAAGCTTGTTTGAACGATAACAAGCTTGGGAAAGAAATATGAGCGAAAGCTTTGCTGAGTTATTTGAAGAGAGTTTAGCCAAGACTGAAATGCGTCCTGGTGCAATGTTAACGGGTACTGTGATTGATATCGAAAATGAATTCGTTATCGTCAGTACTCAAGCCAAATCTGAAGGTGTAATTCCGAAATGGCAGTTTTTGAATGCGGATGGCGACCTGGAGGTTGAAGTTGGCGATGAAATTGAGGTGGCTCTCGATTTATTCGAAGATGGACTCGGCTCCACGCTTCTTTCCCGCGATAAAGCTAAGAAAAACAAAGCCTGGGGTGAACTGGAGACAGCCTTCGAAAACGACGAAACGGTGGTCGGTCGCATCACCGGGAAGGTTCGCGGCGGTTTCACTGTGGCGGTTGGCGCGCTACGTGCCTTCTTGCCGGGTTCTTTGGTGGATGTACGCCCCATCAGAGACACGACTTTCCTGGAAGGCCGTGATTTGGAATTCAAGGTCATCAAAATTGACCAAAAACGTAACAACGTCGTATTGTCGCGTCGTGCCGTCGTCGAGAAAGAGTACAGCGAAGAAAGAGAAGAGTTGATGAAAACTCTGGAAGATGGCGCTATTGTCACCGGTGTGGTCAAAAACCTGACCGATTACGGTGCGTTTATCGACCTGGGCGGTATCGACGGCCTGTTGCATATCACCGATATGGCATGGCGTCGTGTTCGTCATCCTTCCGAGTGTGTTGAAATCGGGCAAGAAGTTCAAGTTAAAGTCTTGAAGTTCGACAAAGAAAAAACCCGCGTCTCGCTGGGCATGAAGCAAATGGAGGAAGATCCATGGCAAAACATCGCCCGTCGTTATCCTGCCGGTACTCGCGTGTTCGGTAAGGTTAACAACCTGACCGACTACGGTTGCTTCGTTGAGATCGAAGAAGGCGTTGAGGGGCTGGTACACGTTTCTGAAATGGATTGGACCAACAAAAACGTCAATCCGGCCAAAGTAGTTCAGCTGGGTGATGAAGTCGAAGTCATGGTTCTGGAAATCGACGAGGAGCGTCGTCGTATTTCACTGGGCATGAAACAATGCCGTCCGAATCCTTGGGATGAATTTGCGGCAACTCATAACAAAGGCGATAAAATCAGCGGTAAGATCAAATCTATCACTGATTTCGGTATCTTCATCGGTTTGGATGGTGGTATCGATGGTCTGGTTCACATGTCCGATATTTCCTGGAACGAGAACGACGAAGAGGCGATCCGCAAGTACAAAAAAGGTGACGAAGTCGAAACCGTTATTCTGGCAGTGGATTCCGAACGTGAGCGTATCTCTTTGGGTATCAAACAGCTGGAACAAGATCCATTCCAAAACTACATCGCGTTGCATGAAAAAGGTAGCCTGGTTAACGGTACCGTGAAGGAAGTCGATGCCAAAGGCGCTGTCATCACATTGGCTGAAAATGTCGAAGGCTATTTAAGAGCTTCCGAGATTCAGCGTGACCGGGTCGAAGACGCCCGTACCCTGTTGAATGTAGGCGATGAGATCGAAGCCAAGTTTATCGGTGTCGATAAAAAAGCTAAATCCATTTCACTGTCAATCAAAGCGAAGGATATCGAGGAAGAGTCCAATGCCATTAAAGATTACAGTCAGCAGAACGCGGCTGGCACACCGACATTGGGTGATATCTTTAAACAAATAGATAAATAAGTAGGCGAGGGGGATGACCTGTTCATCCCCTCTTCTTTCTTTATTTATTTAGGATTGCGTGTGACAAAATCAGAATTAATTGAAACGCTTGCAAGACAGCAGCCCCATCTTGCCTTAAAAGATGTGGAGCTGGCGGTGAAATGTATTATCGAGCAGATGAGTGAAACATTGGCCAGTGGCGAAAGAATTGAAATTCGTGGCTTTGGCAGCTTTTCCCTGCATCATCGCCCTCCGAGAATGGGTAGAAACCCGAAAACCGGAGAATCCGTTTCGTTGACCGAGAAATACGTTCCGCATTTTAAACCTGGTAAGGAATTACGTGACCGCGTCGATGCATCGCGCGAAAAATACAAAATTATTGATTAATTAGTATTTCAATCAACGCAATTAATAAAGTAACCTGATAATGAGACTTTTGGCTTTAATCGTATTTTTTGCAGTCTTTATTATTGCGTTGATTTTCTCCGTGCTGAATTTTCAATCGGTACAGATCGATCTTTACTTCTTCACCATTTCCCTCCCGCTTACGGTTGCCCTGACCATTGAATTATTTGCCGGTATTCTGATCGGCTTTCTCGCCGCATTGATGCATATTGTCAAGCTTAAAGCCCAATATGCTCAGTTGAGTAAGAAAATAGATAAAACTATTGTCAAATAAGCACGACGATGGGTCGCGCTTGTCTTAGCTGTGTTTTCGGTAAATAAACAATTTCCCCTTGTTTGACTGCTGTCCATCAAGTTTTCTATAGCATCAAAGCATGATATGGTATAGTCATCATTAATGAGAATGATTATTAATAATTGATTACTAGCCTTGTGCCGGAATAAGATAGGCTTGACTCGGTAATTTCATGCCATAAAAGGAGATTTACGTTGCTTATGACACAAAGTTTAAATGCCATGACGGTCGGCGACTCGGGCAAAATTGTCGGGTTTGCCAGCTCGGGCAAGGCTTATCGAAAGCGTCTCTTAGCGATGGGATTGACGCCAGGAACAATGTTCACCGTGACTCGCTTTGCCCCTTTGGGTGATCCGGTCGAAATAAAGATTCGCGGTTTTTCCTTGTCCTTACGGAAAAATGAAGCAGCCGTGTTGATTGTCGAGAAATTATGACTAAAAAGCAGTTTGTCGTCGGGGTGGTGGGTAATCCAAATTGCGGGAAAACCACCTTATTTAATGCCTTAACCGGTTCCAGACAACATGTCGGTAACTGGCCTGGGGTTACCGTAGAAAAGAAAACCGGTGAATATACCTTTGAGGACATTAAAATTGAGGTGGTCGATCTGCCCGGTACGTATTCGCTGGAATCGGCCGATGATACCGTGTCGCTGGATGAAAAAGTGGCGCGGGACTTCGTTGCAAGCAATGAAGCCGATCTAATCGTCAATATTATCGATGCCAGCAATATCGAGCGCAATCTCTATTTAACCTCGCAATTGCTGGAAATGCGTGTACCGATGGTGGTCGCATTAAATATGATGGATTCGGTCACCAAGCGGGGTATCAAAATCGATACTGCGGCGATGTCCAGTTTATTAGGATGCCCGGTTATCCCCATGACCGCTTCCATCGGCCAAGGATTGCAACACTTAAAACAGGTCGTTAACGATGCATTCGATCATCCCGCGGTCCCCGATGTGGTGATTCCCTATCACAGGGAAATCGAAAAGGCCATCGATGAATTATTGCCCCGCCTTGCCGCTCGTGCGGCCGAGTTTTCCTGTGATTTGCGTTGGCTCGGCCTACGTTTGCTGGAAAACGATACCTTGGCCCGTAAAATTGCCGGCCCGGACATCATCGTGCTCGCCGAACAATTGCAAACGAAGGTAGAGGACAAGGCCGATGAAGAAATCGATATTTTGACTGCCGACGCCCGCTATAGCTTTGTCAACGAACTGACGCAAGCGTGCGTTTGCAAACTGCATGAAGTGTCCCGGCACACCAGTGAAAAAATCGATCTGATCGTATTAAACCGTTTTTTGGGAATTCCGATCTTTCTATTAGTAATGTATGCGATGTTTTTGTTCACGATTAACATTGGCAGTGCGTTCATCGACTTTTTCGACTTGGCCGTGGGCGCGTTACTCGTCGACGGCTTGGCTATCATCCTGCAACAATTACACTTGCCTGAATGGCTGGTTGTCTTGATTGCCAATGGTGCCGGTGGCGGCGTCCAGGTTGTGGCAACGTTCATTCCCATTGTCGGGTTCTTATTCGTATTTTTGTCGGCATTGGAAGATTCGGGATACATGTCGCGGGCCGCGTTTGTCATGGATCGGTTTATGTGCATGATCGGTTTACCGGGCAAGTCATTCGTGCCGATGATCGTCGGTTTCGGCTGCAACGTGCCGGCCATCATGGCGACGCGTACGCTGGACAATCGGCGTGACCGGATTTTGACCAATTTAATGAATCCGTTTATGTCGTGCGGCGCCAGGTTACCGGTTTATGCCTTGTTCGCCGCCGCATTTTTTCCGGTCGGTGGGCAAAACTTGGTATTCGGGTTGTATTTGATCGGTATCTTGGTCGCGGTGTTGACCGGTCTGATTATGCGCCATACGCTGTTCAAGGGGGAGGTGACACCGTTTATCATGGAGCTGCCGACTTACCATTTACCGACCTTGCAGGGTATTTTCCTGAAAACCTGGGAAAGATTGAAAGCATTCATTTTCAATGCCGGCAAGGTCATCGTGCCGATGGTTCTGGTGCTGAATTTTCTCAATGCCTTAGGGACGGACGGTAGTTTCGGCCAGGAAAACAGTCAGAAATCGGTATTGAGCCAGATTGGCAGAGGTTTGACGCCAATATTCGAGCCAATGGGAATAGCGCCGGATAACTGGCCGGCCACGGTCGGGATTTTTACCGGGGTGTTAGCCAAGGAAGCGGTCGTCGGTACGTTGGATGCGTTATATAGCCAAATGGGAGCCAGTGAAGGAGAGGGGCAGGCGGAGGAAGATTTCGATTTAACGCAAGCTCTGCTAGAAGCTTGGCAAACGATCCCCGAAAATCTGCTCGATGTGGCCGGTAACCTGTTGGATCCGTTGGGTTTGGATATCGGCAATGTCGCCGATATGGATTCGGCCGCCAGCGAACAAGAGGTTAATACGGCTACATTTGTCGCGATGCAGGCCAGTTTCGAAGGTAAAGTCGGGGCTTTTGCTTATCTGTTGTTCATTTTATTGTATGCTCCCTGTGTCGCGGCCACGGCGGCAATTTACCGAGAAACCAGCCCGGGATGGGCTATATTCGTGGTGTGTTGGACCACGGGGCTGGCTTATTTGACGGCGACCTTGTTTTACCAGGTGATGACCTACAGCCAGCATCCGCAGTTGACGATGCTTTGGCTTGCCGTGTTAAGTCTATTTTTTGTCATGGTTCTGGCTGGCCTATGGATGTATGGGAAGACCAATCAATTCGAAGTGGTGAAAAATGATTTTGTCTGAATTAAAAAGTTATCTGCAACAGCAGAAAAGAGTGTCGCTGAATGATTTGGCGATTCATTTCGATATCGACGCCGACGCCTTGCGCGGTATGCTCGGCAAATGGATTGGCAAGGGTAAGGTTAGGCAGTTGCCGTTGAATTCATCCTGCGGCGGCAGTTGTTGTAAATGCGATCCTGCGTTGACCGAACTGTATGAATGGGTCGATAAAAGTAATGCAGATCAGTGATATTCGTCTCCCGATTTGTCAATTTTTACGAGGTGTTGGGAGACAATGCGTATCCGCCCAAGGCCGCCTTTAACTAATCTGTTGCGTTCCCGGTCGTTTTGCCATCGATTGCCGTGCTATTTTCGACTGCAAATTAGACATAACCGCCGTTAAATGAGGAAAAACGAGCCGAGATACAAAGTTAAAGGAATGTAAACGGCGATTAGCAGGATTTTTTGCACGGTTGTGAGTTCCTTCCAATAGTCGATGCATTGTTGCTTTTGATGTCTATACGCGATGTTCACATAATTCTTCAGGCGCAGCAATAAAAGCGGGCCTTTACGGTATGCCCAAATTGCCATCCCGGCCGCCAGCGCAATCAAAATATAAAATACGTACAGCTGACTTGTCGCCTTGTCGACATGAAAGATGTGCTGGATCACCTCCTCCAAGACCAATTCGAATGCTTCGAAAGCATAATGGCCCAGAATCATCAAAACGTCGATCACTTCCTCCGTCATGATGATCACTAAGGCGATCAGTACTAATATGGCAGCTTTCTTTAGGGATATCGTGGGATAAGGAAAATACTGCCGAAGCGTTGATTTTTTTTCCATCATTACCGTCGACCCAAGCATTCTGAATGCCAAAATTATTGAAAATGTAATTTCGTTGACCCTTGATTATCGGGTTTCGAAAGGGGAGGGTGTTCAAGCTTTAATTATATTAAATTTTCAACTCGGCAAAAACTCAACTAAGCTTGTTCAGTGTATTTGTTGATAGGAAATAAGATGGCAGAACAAGATTCCAGCATTTTGATTGGGTATTTGACCGAAGTTCGCGGTGACGGTATGGAAGCTCGGATAGCGGAAGAACATGCGACGGAATTGCCGGTTATCAAGGTGGGGAACGAGGAGATCCTGGCTGGACACGTCGGGTCTTATGTGGTCATCAGGCAATCGGACATCGGTGTGCTGGCCCTAGTCTATAAAATGTGGGAACTGGACCGTTTCGACCAACAAGGCAACCGGGCCAGCGATCGCTTCATCTCCCTCATTCCGGTCGGAGAAATCGTCGGTGAAAACACCTTTGTCAGAGGTGTCCGTCATTATCCGACACCCGGCGGGAAGGTCTATGCGGTCGGGTTGCACGAAATCAATACTATTTTCTCCAAATTTCGTGACTACGAATTTTTTATCGGCCAATTGGCTACCCATAAGGATTATCATCTGAGTCTCGATCCCAGGGCTTTGTTCGGTCGACATTTTGCCATTCTAGGGCAGTCCGGGTCGGGCAAGTCCTGGACCGTGACCAGCCTGATTCAGCACACCATCAAGGCCATGCCGAAGTCCCATTTGATCATGCTGGATCTGCACGGTGAGTATTGTTGGAAAAACGACGAGGGGACGGTCGAGTCCGCTTTTCCTGAGGAAAGAGTCAATTATGTCGATGCCATGGATTTGGAAATGCCTTACTGGATGATGACTTATGCCGAGTTGGTCGATTTGTTTATCGATAGAGACGATAGCGGTGCCTCGATACAAATGGCGTTCATGCGCGAGGTTTTGCAGCAATTGAAACGCAAAGAAGCGAAAAAAATCGGCCTGGGCGCTGTGTCGATCGACACGCCGATTTATTTTTCTTTGGCGGAAATGTATGTTCAGTTTAAAAACGCCAATGAGGAGCGAAAAGACTTCGGTAAGACCAAGGGGGCTTTGTTCGGCCAGTTCGACGAATTTCTAGTCAGAATGCAGAGTCGTTTTAACGATGTGCGTTATGATTTTCTGCTGAAGCCGAAAAAGCGTAACACCTCTGCGAGCATGATCGATCTGCTGCGAGAGTTCATCGGTTTGGGGGATAAGAAAGCCAATATTACCGTGGTCGATTTAAGTTCGGTGCCGACCGATGTCAGGCCGGCGGTATCCGCCCAAGTCGGCCGGCTTGCCTATGAATTCAATTACTGGAACCCGAAACGGCGCGAGTTCCCGATTACCTTGATTTGCGAGGAGGCGCATGCCTATATTCCACGGGAGAGAGGTGGACAATTCGAAGGCACCAAGAAAATGATGGAACGTATCGCCAAGGAAGGGCGGAAATACGGCGTGTCGATCGGAGTGGTCAGCCAACGGCCGACGGAGCTGTCTGAAACGATGCTGTCGCAATGCAGCTCCTTTATCTGTTTGCGCACGACTAACCCTGACGATCAGCAATATATCAGGGGCTTGGTGCCGGAAGCGGAGGGAGATTTAACCGATATCTTGACCTCGCTGGGCCGGGGGGAGGCGTTGGTGCTGGGTGAGGCCGCGCCTCTGCCGACCCGGGTGCAAATCTACCGACCTAATCCCGAACCGAAAAGTAATGATGTCGATTATTACAATGGTTGGCGCGAAGGTCCCGATGAGCTTGATGTCGAGGGCATCGTCAATAATTGGCGGACACAGACGCGTGCTTAACTGATCATGGTTGTTCCGATGTAGCAGGTTTTCTAGCGGGAATGCATTGCGATAGAATTGGACTCTGTATGCTGTGTCGGATTTTTTGGCGAAAGCCGTATAAATTTCTGTCAGGCACTATAATTAAAAAAATGTAGCCGACAAAATGGAAAAGAAAAACAATGGCGGAAGAACGTTCTTATCGAAAAAATCTAGCGATAAAAGGTTTTGTCTACATGGGCGGGCAGGAACTGGAGGTCAAGGTCAGGAATGTTTCCATCACCGGTTTGTTGGCCGAATTGAAGACTGAAGGCGTGATGAATGATGTTAAGGATGTTTTTCAGGCCATCAAGCTATCGCCAGTGATCGACATCTATTTGCCCGAACTCAGAGTGGCTGGTGAAGCCGAGATGGTTAGGTCGGAAAAAGTCGATGGCCACCTTCTGTTCGCGCTCGAGTTTCGTAATATTTATTACGATGTCGACAATTTGGTTTACTCGCGGCGCGCTTACCGAAAAAACATGGCGGCGCCGGGACATGTATGGATCAATGGCGAATCGCACACCTTCACTACCGAAAACGTTTCCGTCGATGGCCTGATGATTCGGTTGGAGGGCAAATTGGATTTGGAACCTGGCGCGGTTCTTCGTTATGAGTTTAAGCGGCTGGAATTGTCGGGTGAGGCTAAGGTGATATGGCGTGAGCAGGGCGAGGAAACTACTTTGTTAGGTCTGGAATACCTGTATCTGGAGAAGGATTCGATCAAGGGGGTTCCTCGGTTTATCCATGAATAAAGACTTTTACTAACTTTCTTGCCAAGCAGGCTTTGATGGAGTGAATTAAATCGCTGTTTCCTTCCAGATTAAGCTGCACGACTAAAATCGAACACGGCAAAAATTGATTATTTAGTTCCGAGGAGTCGTTAAAACGCCAAAGAAACTCGGCATGGGAGTTCAGCATGCGTTAAGTAACGACGTCCTGAATTTTCTATGTGGAAAACCTTTCTTTGTCGCGCGCGTTCCAATAGCTCTGGGCAAGGGCCTCCGCCTGTTGTTGGTTATCGGCCTTGCCTAATAATTTCAAGGCAATCGCCGCGGTGCCGATGACGGTGGCTTCGGCGTATTCATCGCTGAATTCGCCTCGCCATAATTGTGCCAGCTGCTGCGGATTCAGTTCTTCCGGCTTAATATGGCGGCGCTCGAATATAGCCGGCCAGTTTTCTTCGCTTAATTCATCGTAATGCACACTCTGTACCAAACAGTCCATATCCGGGTTACGTTCGGTTTCGCCACCTTCGCCCTTCAGCACCGCCATATGCGGTTGCTGCAATAACAGCGCGGCCTTTTGATGCACCTGACGGTAACTGGGGTGGAAAATGCCTTGAATGCTGTAAGCGGCATCAAACGGATTTAACAGTCTGACCAGCGTATGCACCGGTGAACGCAAACCCATCATCGGTCGGAGGTTGATCATGTCGTAAAGTTTCGGACAAATATGTTCCAATGACAGGTAACTAAAATTGTTTTCCTGCAGTTGCCGGGCGGCTTGGTCGATCGAGGTCGCGGCGTTTATGCCCAGGATGGCCAGTACATTGCGGGTATAGATGCGGCCCTCGGTATGGCCCTCGGCGCCATGCATGAACACGCGGATGCCGTTTTCCGCCAGCAGTAGCGAAGCCAACAGAAACCAAGGCAAATGACGGCGTTTGCCGGCGTATGACGACCAGTCGAGATCGGCAGAGATTGTTTGCGTGTCGTGGTGAAAACTTTCCCGGGCCGCCGCGACGAAACCGGCCAACTCTTCGGGCGTTTCTTCCTTGACCCGCATCAGCATCATGAAGGCGCCCAATTGGATCGGTTCGACCTGGTCGTTCATGATCATCGTCATGGCGCGATAGGCTTCGTCTTGGGTCAATGGGCGCGAGCCCTTCTTGCCTTTACCCAATATTTTGATAAATTCGGCAAACGGATGTTCGTTCATGACAGGGACAAGAGATAATAGTGATCGATTAATAAGGCGGCGAACATGATCATCAGGTAGATGATGGAATAGCCAAAGGTTTTCATCGCCGTTCTGTTGTCTTTATGGCCCATCATCAGAACGGCGAAATAGATAAAGCCGAGGCCGAGCGGAATCGCCGTTAATAGGTAAATTAGCCCACTCATGCCGGTCAAGTAGGGCAACAGCGTGACGATCAGCAATAGCACCGTATACAGCAAAATATGCAGGCGGGTGAATTCGCTGCCATGGGTGACCGGAAGCATCGGAATCTCGACCTTGGCATATTCGTCCCGGCGGGCGATGGCCAGCGCCCAAAAATGCGGCGGCGTCCAGACGAATATGATCAAAAACAACAGTAGTGCATAAGGATGGACTTCCCCGGTGATCGCGCACCAGCCCAATACCGGCGGGGCGGCCCCGGCGGCGCCGCCGATCACGATGTTTTGCGGTGTCATTCGCTTTAAATACACGGTATAGATAATGGCATAGCCGATCAGCGACAAAAAAGTCAGGGCGGCGGTCAGCCAGTTGACGAGAAAAACCAGCATCAGCATCGAGATCATGCCGATGGTGCACGCGAAAATCAGCACGTTCTTGGTGCTTAATTCGCCTTTCGGTAGTGGTCGGTGTTGAGTGCGGGCCATTTCCGCATCGGCCTTATGATCGATATAATGATTGATAGCCGCCGCCGAGGAAGCGGCCAGGGCGATACCGAAGGTGCCGAAAAAGAACGTATCCAGCGGCGGCACGCCAGGCACCGCGAGCAACATGCCGACGATCGCGGTGAATACAATCAGGGCGACGACCTTGGGTTTGCACAGTTCCAGATAATTTCGCCATGAAAGGGTGGTTGTCGTGTTTGTCATTCAGAGTTAATTAAAACCGGCCTAGAAGTTGCGTATAGAATACAGTGAACTATTCGTTATGGAAATAGTCCGACGCGCTAACATTTAATATTAATGAGGGAGACATGAATTATAGGGTCATTATTATCGCATTATTGAGTCTGCCGTTATGGGTTCAGGCGGGAGAAGCGAAAGTGCAGGAAAAAGTCTTGACGAACGGTTTGAAAATCCTGGTCAAGGAAGATCACCGTTCGCCGGTAGCGGTCTCGCAAATCTGGTACAAGGTCGGTTCCAGTTACGAGCCGGGCGGTATCACCGGAATTTCCCATATGCTCGAGCACATGATGTTCAAAGGGACCGACCGTTATCCGGCCGGCGAATTTTCCCGCATTATCGCCGAGAACGGCGGTAACGAAAACGCCTTCACCGGCCGTGATTATACCGCCTATTTTCAGACCCTGGAGAAATCACGCCTGGAAGTCAGTTTCAAACTGGAAGCCGACCGGATGCGTAATCTGCATCTGTTGGCCGACGAGCTGAAGAAAGAGTTGCAGGTCGTCACCGAGGAACGCCGCATGCGCACCGACGACAAGCCGCGGGCCAAGGTTCAGGAATACTTCATGGCGATGGCGTTTACCAATAGTCCCTATAGGAATCCGATCATCGGCTGGCCGGCCGATATCGCCAATTACCGGATCGAGGACTTGCAGGCCTGGTATCAACGCTGGTATGCGCCGAACAACGCGACCCTGGTGGTGGTCGGAGACGTTGAGCCGGAACAGGTCTTTCAACTGGCGGAAAAGCATTTTGCCGCATTGAAACCCAGCGACATCGAACCGCTGAAACCGCAAACCGAGGTCGAGCAGCTTGGGGTCAGGAAAATGACCGTCAAGCTGCCGGCCAAACTACCCTACATCGTCATGGGCTACAAGGTGCCGGTACTGGCCAGCGCCGATCCGGAATGGGAGGCCTATGCGCTGGAGGTCTTGGCTGGGATACTCGATGGCGGCAATAGCGCTAGATTGTCCTCGCGCCTGGTCAGGGGCAAGCAGATCGCGGTATCGGCCGGCGCCGGATACGGTCTGACCTCGCGTTTGCCGGATTTGTTTATTCTGGATGCGACACCGGCCAAAGGCAAAACGGTATTCGATATGGAATATGCGCTCAAAGATGAGATTAATCAGTTGCAGCGCGAACTGGTCACTGACGATGAGCTGCAACGCATCAAGGCCCAGGTACTGGCCAACGCCGTCTATGAGCGCGATTCCAATTTTTACCAGGCCATGCAGTTGGGCATGCTGGAAACCATCGGCGTAGGCTGGCAAAAAGTGGACGAATATGTGGACAAGGTTAATCAGGTGACGGCCGAACAGGTGCGCGCTGTGGCGCGCAAATATCTGGTCGAGGACAGGCTGAGCATCGCTTATCTCGAGCCACAACCGATTTCAGAACATACCCAGATAGAGAATGGAGAGGGAATAAGTGATGCGTATTAATTGGCTGGCAATCGTCTTGGTGGTTTTTTCACACAGTTCATGGTCGGCGGCAAACATCGAACACTGGCAAACGCCGCGCGGCAGCCGCGTTTATTATGTTCACACCGAAGGACTGCCCTTGGCCGATATTCGCGTGACCTTCGACGCCGGCAGCGCCCGCGACGGTTATCAGTACGGCTTGGCCTCGATTACGTCGGCGATGCTCGATACCGGTGCCGGGGAATGGAATGCCGATCAGATCGCCGAGCGCTTCGAAAGCGTCGGCGCGCAGTTTGGCACCGGCGCGTCCATCGACATGGCCTGGCTATCCTTGCGGACGTTAACGGACAAACCGTTGTTCGACAAGGCCGTGGCGACATTGCGCACGATATTGGCCGACCCGTCCTTTGACGAAGCCGATTTTCAGCGCAAAAAAAATCGCACGCTGGCGGCATTGAAACACCGCGAGGAATCGCCCGGCGCGGTGGCCGAAATCGCTTTCTATAAGGCACTGTACCAGGACCATCCCTATGGCCATCCTAGCGAGGGCATGGTGGAAACGGTTGCAGGCTTCACGGTCGATGATCTACGCCAGTTTTTTCGCCGCTATTATGTCGCCGCCAACGCCATGGTCGTGATTGTAGGCGATCTTGAGAGAGCGCAAGCGGAACGCTTGGCGGAATCGCTTTTGTCAGGATTGGCGGATGGCGAAAAACCGGAGCCCATCCCCGAAATCACGATGCCCAGCAAAGGCCATACCCGGCATATCCGGTTTCCGTCAACGCAGACCCACGTATTGTCGGGTTTGCCGGGCAGCTATCGCAAGGACCCCGATTATTTCACGTTATATGTCGGTAATCATATTCTGGGCGGTAGCGGTTTGGTCTCGAAGTTGTTCGAGGAAGTGCGCGAGAAACGCGGCCTCGCCTACAGCGCCTACAGTTATTTCTCGCCGTTGTATCGGCCGGGGCCTTTCACGATGGGTTTGCAAACTCGTAACGACCAAACCGGCAAGGCCCTTAAGATCATGAAGCGGACGTTAACCGACTTCATTGAGAACGGTCCCAGTGAGAAAGAATTGGAAGCCGCCAAGAAGAATATTACCGGTGGTTTCGTGCTGCGTTTCGATACCAACCGCAAATTGACCGAATATGTCAATATGATCGGTTTTTATCGTTTGCCATTGGATTACCTGGAAACCTTCCCGAACAAGGTTCAGGCGGTGACCGCAGCGCAGATAAAGGACGCGTTTCAGCGGCGGGTAAATCCTAAATTACTACAGACGATCACGGTCGGCGGAAAGTAAGCTTGGCGAGTAAACTGCGTATTATCGGCGGGCAATGGCGTAGTCGCCAGTTGCTATTCGAGGATGCCCCCGGGCTGAGGCCGACACCGGCGCGGGTCCGGGAAACGCTATTTAACTGGCTGCAATACGACGTGATCGGCAGCCGCTGCCTGGACCTTTATGCCGGCAGCGGCGCGCTGGGCGTGGAAGCGGCATCGAGAGGGGCAGCTTATGTCGTGCAAGTGGAACACAACGCCCAGGCTTGTCGTTTCTTGAAAGGCAATTGCGACAAGTTGGAAGCGGGGCAAATCAGGGTCGTGCAACGGGATGTGTTCCGTTTTTTGGCCGGCGGCGACGAGGAGTCATTCGACCTGGCCTTTCTCGATCCGCCTTTCGGTCAGGGCTTGGCCCAACAAACGTGTTTTTGGTTGGAAGATAAAAGCTGGTTGGCTGAGCGGGCGAAGATTTATGTCGAAGTGGAAAAAGGTCTGGCGCTGAACGATATACCGGACAATTGGCGGCGACTGAAACACAAAAGTGCCGGAGATGTCGATTATTATTTGTTTGAACGCGGTTAATGTGACTGAAGGCGTGCGATTATTGCGTCGATGGTATACAATTGCCGGCTTTTCATTGTAGCCTAGCACCATGCATATTACCGCTATTTATCCGGGAACATTCGATCCGATTACCAACGGTCATCTGGACTTGGTGGCCCGGGCAGCTAAGCTCTATCACCGGATCATTGTTGCCGTCGCCGAGAGCCGCGGCAAGGCGCCGCTGTTTTCGGTGGAGGAACGGGTGGCATTGGTCGAGGCGGTAACAGCGGATTTCGAAAACGTGGTCGTGATCGGTTTTAACAATCTGCTGGTGGACTGCGCCAGGGAACACGATGCCGATGTGATCCTGCGCGGCCTTAGGGCAGTTTCGGATTTTGAATACGAGTTCCAGTTGGCCGGCATGAACAGGAGATTGTCGCCGCAATTGGAAACGGTTTTTTTGACCCCGGCGGAACAGTATGAATTCATTTCGTCCAGTATGATCAGGGAAATAGCCCGGTTGCAGGGCGATGTTTCCAGTTTTGTCCCCGCTATTGTCGAACGACGATTAATTGAAAAATTTTCCAAGGAGTAAGCATGTCTCTTTTAATCAGCGATGAATGTATCAACTGCGATGTTTGCGAGCCCGAATGTCCGAACGGCGCGATCTCGCAAGGCGAGGATATTTATGTGATCGATCCTAATCTGTGTACCGAATGCGTCGGTCATCACGATACACCGCAATGTGTCGAGGTTTGCCCGGTGGATTGTATCGACAAGGACCCGGACAGGGTCGAAGATCACGATACGTTGTATCAAAAATATCTGAAATTGACACAGTAATCACTCATTTTTTCTCCTGTCCGCAACGGACAGGAGAATTCCCCTAGCAACATTATTCTATTTACACGGTTTTATAATCTGTTCTATTATCGGCTCGATGCTAATTGTTAGCGCGCTTGCGTAGGATGGGCCGATTATGTTGAATTCCGAGCACCCCTTGTCCTTGAAATCATTGCTGGATCATCCCGAATTTGTCGAAGGGGAGTTCTGGCTACGCAAACAGTACCACCCAGAGGAAGTGGTTATTGTTGAAGGCGAGAGGGGAAAGGAAATTTTTGTGATCTTGAACGGCCAGGTTTCCGTCTGTACAAAAGTACAGATTTCCGCGGATCGTCACATGGTGTCGGGGCTTTGCGAATTGTTCGATGGAGAAGAATTCTCCCATTCCTGCTTTTTCGATGACGAACCGCACTGTGCCACGGTTAAAGCGATTTCGGCTAGCGAGCTGGCGGTGATCGATGCGGAAAAACTCAAACAATTCCTGCTGAATAACCCAGAATTGGGATTTCGCCTTTTGTATCATTGGCTGAGCATCATCCTTCCCCGAATTCGGCAAAGTAATAAACGCTTTTCTAACTTGCTGAGCTGGGGCCTAAAAGCCTACCAAATCGACTCGTCCATTTAAAACATATCGATTCCGATAGTTCCGGGTCTGGAAAAAATTCGCGCCGAGACTAAACTGATAACTATAATTATCTGCGGAAGGCGATACGATGACCCCGAAAATTTTGGCCGAAAAAGTAAATTCCTTGTTTTCACTGCCTGATGTGGCGCTTCGGATCAATGAGTTGTTAGCCGATACGAAGTCGAGCAATAGCGATCTCGAGGAGGTCATCCTGCATGACCCCGCCTTGACCGCCAGGTTACTGAAGATCGTGAACAGTTCCTATTACGGTTTTCCGAGCAAGATTTCAACCATCTCCAGAGCAATCACGATGCTTGGGACGAAGGAATTGCGTAACCTCGTCATGGCGACTACGGTGGCAGACAGCTTTACAGACATTCCCGAGCATCTGGTCGATATGAATACTTTTTGGTATCACAGCGTGACTAGCGCCATTCTAGCGCGGTTATTGGCCAAGCAACGCAATCATTTGGATCACGAACGTTTTTTTATCGCCGGGTTATTGCACAGCATTGGCAAACTGGTGTTTTTTACCGAATATCCGCAACAATCGGCGTTAATTTTGAGTTTGAAGGAGCAAGGTGCTGACGCCATGACGGCCAAGGAGAAGGAAACCTTCGGTTTTACTCATACCGACCTTGGGGCGGAATTATTAAAACAGTGGAAGTTGCCGGAAACCATTTGGCGCATGGTCGGAAGCCAGCTGGACCCTTTGCATGCGGAAGAAGGGGTGGAAGACGCCTGTATTTTGCATGTCGCCGCTGTTATTGCCGATCGCATAGAACCCTGCGCCAAGCAGGACCTTGATTTCCAGGAACCTGAATTGGATTATGCTTCGCCGGTCTTCAAGTATTTGCAAGTACGGGAGCAAGACATCCAGCCTTTGATTCAGGAGGCGGTGTTCCAAGCCTTCGATATCCTGAGTTATATCCGACCGGAGGCTTCGGTCATTTTTTAATGGCCGTTTTTTCGATAAAATCGTTCGGTCCCTGGTCGAATTAATTTGAGCACCGAAACGAAACATGTCGAGAAGAACGAGAAACAAAATACAGATTCCCGCCCATTCCAATCAAGGCGAACCCATCCCGTATGAAATTACCTATCGGCCGATCGTCGATCAGAAACTACAAAAATTGCCGTTATCGATACAGCAAGAGTTGAATAACTTGTTGCCGGGCAATCGCAAGGAGGCCGAACAGGCTATTCCCAGGTTGCTGGAATTGAAAAGGCAATATCCCAAAATCCCTTTAATTTATAATTATTTATCGGTTGCTTATGGCTTCGTCGATGGAGAACGGCAGAAGCAGGCCATCAGGGAAAATTATCAACAACACCCCGATTATCTGTTTGCCCGCTGTCATTACGCCCAGCTTTGTTTGCGAGAACAGCAAGTCGATAAGATTCCAGCGATATTCGATAAAAAATTCGATCTGAAAGCGCTTTATCCGCGCAGGAATCAGTTTCACTCCACCGAGTACGCTGCTTTTACCGGTGTGTTATGTGCTTATTTCAAGGCAATCGGTGACGAGGAGAAGGCGCGCGATATGTATGATTGTTTACGGGACTTGGTGCCTAACGCCGAAGAGACGCGACAAGCGAAAAAGTTGCTGGAACCCGGCTTGTTCAAGCGGTTAGGCGCCAAGCTGCTAGCGGTTTTGAGCAATTAACGCTAAGGAATGTCGTTCTTGTTCGGGCAATCATGCCAACGTATGTCGAACAGGACTATGACTGAACGCAGGCAAGTGACTGCAGGGCGATCTCCAATTCTTCGTTGGTTTTAACGACCAGTATCGATACCGGCGCGGAATCGCTGTTGATGGCGAAACATTCGGCATCGCCGGATTGGTTTTTGTTGCGGTCGACCTCGATACCCAGAGCGTGTAAATTGTCGCAACAATGTTGCCGCAGCCAAGTGTCGTTTTCGCCGATGCCGCCGGTGAAGACGAGGGCATCGACATGGCCGAGCGCGGCATAGTAGGCGCCCAGATATTTTTTTATGCGGTAGGCATACATTTCCAACGCCAAGCGGGCCGATTCATTTCCTTGTTCGGCCAGGCGGTGTATGGCGCGCATATCGTTTTCGCCGCAAATGCCTTTCAGTCCGCTATGCTTGTTGAACTGGTTTTCCAGTTCGCTAAAGGAGAAGGCGTGGCTGCGTTCCAGAAAGAAGGGCAGGGCCGGGTCGATATCGCCGCAACGAGTCCCCATAATCAAACCTTCCAACGGCGTCATGCCCATCGTCGTATCGATGCTTTGTCCATTGGCGATAGCGGTCATGCTGGCGCCATTGCCTAGGTGCAACGTAATCAGATTCAGCGCGCGTAAATCCTGGCCTAAATGAGCGGCCGCCCGCTTGGCGACGTAATAATGGGACGTGCCGTGAAAACCGTAGCGGCGCACGCCGTATTGCCGATACCAGTCGGCCGGCACGGCGTAATGATAGGCCGGCGGCGGCAGGGTTTGATGGAAGGCGGTATCGAACACGGCAACCTGGGGCACGCTAGGCAATTGCTCAATCGCCTGTTCGATACCGAGTAGATTGGCGGGGTTGTGCAGCGGCGCTAACGGAATCATTTGCCTGATTTGCTCGATGACATCGGCGTCGATGAGGACGGGTTGGCGGAAATGCTCACCGCCATGCACGACCCGGTGGCCGATACAGACCAGCTCGGCCGCATTCTTCAGCGCGCCGCATTCACTCAGCAGCGTGAACAGGTTTTGCAATCCTTGCCGATGATCGCCGATGATGGCGTTTTTTTCGTCGCAGCGGGCTTCGGTATCGGCCAAATGAAGCTCGAAGCGGTGCCGGCTTTCCGCTTCGCCGATTCTTTCGATCAGTCCGGAAACGATAACGCTTTGTTCGCCCATGTCGAACAGGCTGTATTTAATCGAAGAACTGCCGGAATTGAGAACTAAGGTCTTCATGCTTATTCTTGCGCCTGTATGGCCGTGATCAAGACTGTGTTGACGATATCGGGAACGGTGCAGCCGCGGCTTAGGTCATTGACCGGTTTGTTCAATCCTTGCAGCACCGGGCCTATGGCGATAGCGCCGGAAGAGCGTTGCACCGCCTTGTAGGTGTTGTTGCCGGTATTGAGGTCGGGAAAGATGAAAACATTGGCATGGCCGGCTACCTCGCTTTCCGGCAGCTTGGTGCGGGCGACGCTGGCATCGACCGCTGCATCGTATTGCATCGGCCCTTCCAGTTTCAAATCCGGCTGTAATGCCTTGGCTAGCGTAACGGCTTTTCTGACTTTGTCCACTGCCTCGCCCTTGCCTGATTCGCCGGTGGAGTAAGACAGCATGGCGATGCGCGGTTCGAGATTGAATTTGCTGGCGGTTTCGGCGGAACTGATGGCAATTTCGGCCAGTTGTTGCGCGGTCGGATTCGGATTGACGGCGCAATCGCCATAAACCAGTACGCGGTCTTCCAGGCACATGAAAAAGACACTGGATACGATCGACGTGCCGGGTTTGGTTTTGATGATCTCGAAAGCCGGCCTTATCGTATGTTGCGTTGTATGGATCGCGCCCGACACCATGCCGTCGGCATGATTCAGGTGAACCATCATGGTACCGAAATAGCTGACATCAGCCATCAGGTCATAGGCTATTTCGTAGACAATGCCTTTATGCGCGCGTAGTTGATGATAAGTCTTGGCGTACAATTTACGCAGCTCGGAAGTCATGGGGTCGATGATGTCGATGTCGCGAAGCTGAAGTGCCAGCGATTCGATTTTTTGCCGGATTTTTTCTTCATTGCCCAGCAGGGTCAGTTTTACCGCGCCTCTCAATAACAATATTTCTGCGGCCCGCAGGATGCGTTCCTCCTCGCCTTCCGGCAAAACGATATGGCGGGGGTTGGCTTTTGCCCGTTGCAGCAGTTCATACTCGAACATCAGCGGGGTCACCCGCCGTGTTTTATGGGTCAGCAGCCGCTGCTTGAATTCCTCCATGTTGATATTGTTTTCCACCAGCCCCAATGCCGTCGCGATTTTACGTTCGTTTTGCGAACGCAGGCGTGCCGGCACGTGGGTCACGTTCAAGGCGGTGGTGAAGGTGTCGGTGGCGACGCCCAGCACGGCGAACGGCATATCGCCGAGTCCGTCGATTAGCAATTGCACCTGCTTGGCCGGCTCCTGTTCGCCGGTCAGCAACAGGCCAGCGATCTGGGGATAGTTCTTCGAATGATAGGCCATCAGGCAGGCAAGGATGATGTCGGAACGGTCGCCGGGGGTGATGACCAGATCGCCTTTTTCCAGGTAGTCGAGAAAATCCGGCACGATCATCGCGGCGACCTTGTAATTGGAAACTTCCAGGTTCAGTGTTTCGTTGTTGGACGAAAGCAGTTTTGCCCCCAGAGAATGGGCGATATCGCCGATACTGGGCCGCTCCAGGGAGGGTTCTTCCGGGACGACATAGACCGGAAAACTGGCATCGAGCGCATGGCTGAAACGGGCCCTGAGGGCATCGACCTGGGCCGAGGCGACACCGTTGATGACCGTGGCCAGCAAATCGCAACCGTTTTCATTAATGGCGTGCCTGACGCTATGCAGAATGTCGATGAGCTCGGTATTGTCGCGGTCGCCGCCCTGTATGATCGGCATGATCAAACAGCCAAGATTGTTGGCGACATCGGCATTGAAATCGAATTCGAACAACGGATCGCCCGTTTTGTAATCGGAACCGACGCACAGTACATGGTCGCATTGGGATTTGAGACTCTGGTATTTAATCAATATCGCTTTCAGCAATTCCTCATAGCGATCGTTGGCCAGTAACCGGTAGGCTTCTTCATCGGTGCAGCCATACATGGCTTCATAGGGCCAATCCAGTTGATAGCGGTGCGTGATGAGCTGGATCAGTTCGTCCTTTTCTGGGCCGCTATGGATGATGGGGCGAAAAAAACCGACTTTTTCGGCATGGCCGGAAAACATTTCCATCATGGCCAGCATGATGACTGATTTACCGCTGCCTTGTTCGGCGCCGGTAATATAGATATTTTGCGTAATGGGAGCCATGAACGACTATTGTTTGGACGTTAGGTAATCTGTTGATATTGGGAAAAACAGTTCTCCATGGACTGCTTCATGGTAGGAAAAAGGAAAAATATCCCGCTTCCATACATTTTCGATGGCTTGGCGCCTTAGAATGCAGGCCAATATCGGTGTTCGGACAGCAGTGTCATACTATACCATTAACACCCGGATTCCCCAGAAACATAGCAGAACACCGGCGGTTTTGCCGATGATTTGCGCTTTCGGCGGGGAATTTTTTTCCAGTAGCATAAATAAAGTCAACAATATCATGCCACTGAGGTTCATGACGCCGACAGCGAACATCAACAGCATTTGCGCCCAACAGCAACCCAGGCAATGGGTTCCATGTAATAGTCCCATGCGGATACTGCCGCGATGGCCGGGATGCCAATGATTTAACAGGAAGCTTACCGGTGAGCGGCAATGGTGCAGGCAACTGTTTTTCAGGGCGCTGAATTGATAGGTGCCGGCCGAGATAAAAATCAGTGCCGCCAGCCATTGATTATTATTCTCCATCATCGGCGTTAGCCAGTGCAGGCCGTGTAATTGCCACTGCAGTAAAGTCAAGGTTGTGCTAAACACGAGCCAAATCAGCAAATAGCCCAGGGTGAACAACAGGCTGTAGGAAAAGGAATTAGCATGGTAACGACGGCTGGCTTTATCGTAGGCCTTGATCATTGGCAAGGCCGTCGGCAGCATCATGGCCGTCATCATGACGGCCCACATCGTATAGACGACGGTAAAATCCTCGAACGACCACTGCCAGGTTTGCGCTGGCGGCATCCACATCTCGGCCATCAATTGCGTGCTCATTTGCACGTGTTGAAAATACAGTATGTCCCAGGCCCCTAGCGTGATGGCTATGAGCAGAGCGATGATAGCCTGCATTCTCACGGCTGGTAAGTGAATGGCGAATAATAGCCGTTACGCCCGCTGAATTGCCAGTCCTTGCCATGGTCGCGATATTCGTAGCTTTTGGATTTGGCCACGATCGAGGGATGGCTGCTGACCACGCACAAGGGCGGGGTGTCGATGCTGGAGGTGCCGCCGGTAATGCCTTGAATGGCTTCTATCTCGGCCTGGGCAATGCCGGGGATGGTTAACTGGCGGCGCTTACCTTGTTCCTGGTAGTTTATCTTGACCCGTTGAATGCCGATCACTTCGCTGACAAAACTCATTAATATGGCCGGGTGGCCGCCGAGCTGGCCTGCGAAAATTTGAGTAATGGCATCTTCTTGTTCGGCGCTGGCCCGTTCGTCGATATAGAGTGCGGCCTGCCAGTTGCCTTCCTTCATATGGCCAGGAGAGTAACAAGCCAGGGCGATATTGAGATCGTCAAGGCGCACTTGGTCGCAATAACCGTTGTCGATATGCCAGGCGACCAATAATTTGCAGTCACCTTCCGTGGGCGGTTGCAGCCAGACACAAGGGCAGGCCGCTTCACAGTTGCAGGTTTCAAAATAGCTGCCGTTTAATTGCCAGCTGGGTTGTGAATGTTGTGACATGGGAGAATCCTAAGGGTAAGAATAATAAGTTGATGGTCACGATTCTAAGCTAAAAGGGTTCAAGGGCAAGGAGAGTAGCTTATAACCTTAACCCTGAACCCTCTTGTAGCCAAGCTCCCGAATCGGCCTAAAATGGCTCTTTGAACGGTCTTAGATCCAACTCATGTGTCCAGGCGCTAGGATGTTGGCAATGAATGGCCCAATAGGTCTCGGCAATGGCATCCAACTGCAACAGGCCCTCTTTACCTTTGGACTGAACGTACTCCGGAAACTGCCGGGCCGCACGATCGCCGTCGATGACGCCGTCGATGACGGAATGGACGACATGGATGCCTTGTGGCGAAAATTCCCGCGCCAGACCCTGGGCCAGCGCTCTTTGCGCCGCCTTGGCCGAGGCAAAGGCGGTAAACGGCGGTTTGGACCGCAACGACGCCGTTGCTCCGGTGAAAAACAAGGTGCCATGCTGTTTTACCAACATGCAGTTAATCGCTTCCTTGGCAAATAAGAAGGCGCCCAAACAGTTCTGCTGCCATAAAAGGGTGAATGTCTCCTCCTCCATTTCCAATATCGGCGCGGGGATATTGCTGTCCACGTTATAGGCGGCAATTTGCAGTGTCGATCCTTGGTAACGGACGATCTCGAACAGGTGTTCGATATCGTAACTCTTGGTGGCATCGGCGAGCACGGCCGTCGCCTGCCCGCCGGCCGCATGGATGCTGTCGGCTACGGTTTGTAGCTTGGCTTCGCTACGCCCAGAAATAAAAACATGCAAACCTTTTGCGGCAAAATGCCTTGCGAGTGTGGCGCCCAGTCCACGTTCTGGTCCAACACCGATGATAACGGCTGAACATGGCTGCTCCATTACTCTGCTTTTCCAGCTGCGGTTGCTTCCGGGACTTCGATCAGGCTGCCTGATTTGACATCATAGATATAGCCGTAGACTGGAATGTCGGCAGGAACCAGGGGGTGAGATTTGATGCGGACAACATCTTCTAACACACTTGTAGCTTGGTCTTTGATGGTCAGCCAGTTAATATATTTACCCTCCGCAGAACCCGGGCCTTCGCAGCAATCATGCCAACCGGATTCATCGACCGAAGCGGTTTTCAAGCTGCTGTTCAACAGGTCGGTCATGATTTCATTGGTGAAGGTTTCCATGCCGCAGTCGGTGTGATGAATGACGAACCATTCACGAGTGCCCAGCAATTTATAGGAAATGACCAGCGAACGGATGGCGTCGTCACTGGCGCGACCGCCGGCGTTACGGATCACGTGGGCGTCGCCTTCGGCCAGGCCGGCATATTTGGCCGGATCGAGACGGGCGTCCATGCAGGTCAAAATCGCGAATTGGCGCCCCGGCGGCATTGGCAGGTCGCCTTTGTCGAAGCCGCTGACATATTCGCGATTGGCAAGTAATACTTCGTTTAACACTTTTGACATGGTTTTATCTCCTCACTAAGTTGTTATTGTCGGCCGAAAATCAAGGAAAAGTTGTTGGCCGGCATATCTATTATTTCTTTTAATTCCAGGCCATGTTTGGCTGCCGCTGCTTTCAGGTCGGCAACATCCTTCAGACCCCATTCTTCAACACCGGCCGAACTCAGCGTGTCGTGAAATTCCTTGTTGGAGTCGGTGGTGAAACGGCCTTCCACCTGGAATGGTCCATAAATCAACAGAATGCCATCGTCACTGAGCAGATTGGCGGCGCACTCCATCATACCATCAGCGATGGATATTGGCGCAACTTGAAAAATATTGATGCAGAAAATGGTGTCGAATGAACGGGGAGTACCCGCATTGAACCAGGTTTCCGGATTTGTCAGGTCCAAATGCACCGGATCGGCGATATTGTCGTTTCCGTGTTCCGTCGTCAGTTTCTTGATATTGTCGAAGACCTCGACGTCTCTATCGGACGGATGAAAATGCAGATGGTCGAAATGCGGCGCGAAGTAATTGATGTGCATGCCGCTGCCGCTGGCCATTTCCAGGACCCGGCCGGGATCCTTGGGTAATTTTTCTTTCAGCACGCCCAATAAAGGTTCGCGATTGCGGTTGCCGGCCCAGGCGACATATTCGCTTAGGGGATGAGGATCTAAAGGTGGCTTATTGTCTGACATGGTATCTCCTCGTATTTGTAATAATTATGGAAACTATTAAATTGCATTTTTTATGCCTGAAATAGGTTGATAGATAATTTGTTTGATATCAATAAGATATGATTGATGGGTTGTGACTTTTGTGAAGTTGTGGTTCAATTGGTGAAAAAATATTTCACGGCTTGCTATGGCTAACACGACACTTTCCGATCTGACCCCGACGTTTTTTCTTCAGACCTTTATACTCGAATTGATGCATGCCAGCGAGCAATTGGGACAGGAGCATTCCCGGCAGCTGATCGAGAATATCGCCCGCACCGCCGGTTGTTTTTTCGAGGAGGTTTATCGCCAACAGATCGATAATAAGGATGAGCCGCTCGATATCGAAAGTTATATCGAATTGATTTTGGGGTTGAAAAATCACATTGGCGGCAAGTTTTCGTTAATCTCGAGTACGCCGGATTGTATTACCGTCACTAACAGTTGCTGTCCTTTCGGTGAAAAAGTCAGTAATTTCCCCGAATTGTGTGGCATGACTTCCAGCGTTTTCGGCGGCATCGCGGCGCGAAATTTCGGTTATGCCAAAGTTGAAATCGATAAAAGCATTGCCCGTCATAATGATTGTTGTGAAGTTTATGTTCACCTAGATCCGGAAAAGGCGAGCAGCAAGCCGGGTATCGAATATCGAGACGACTGGAAGAAAGCCGAAAATCAACAGGATATAGGCGAGTTGCATTCGCGCATCGAAGAAAGCATGTTGAAAATCTGGCACCGGCAAAGCCGTAAACCCGAGAAAAAATATCAACCACCCGTCATCATCGCGAATTCTGCGGCGATGAAAAAAGTGCTGCAAGCCATTGAAGTGGTTGCGCCGACCTCGGCGACGGTGCTGATCCACGGCCATACCGGGGTCGGTAAGGAATTGGTGGCGCGCGCTATCCATGCCATGAGTGAACGCTGCAATAAACCATTCATTCCAATCAACTGCGGAGCCATTCCGGAAAGTTTGTTGGAAAGCGTGCTGTTCGGCCATGAAAAAGGCGCGTTCACCGGTGCCGTCGACGTGCATCAAGGTTTTTTCGAACGGGCGGAAGGGGGTACCTTGTTTCTGGACGAGGTGGATTCGCTATCGCCGGCGGCCCAGACCCGCTTGCTCAGGGTGATACAGGAAGGCGAGCTTGAGCGGGTCGGCGGCAGACAGACCATCCTGGTGGATTTGCGCATAATATCAGCCACTAATGTGCAATTGGAGCAAAAGGTTGAACAAGGGATGTTTCGTCACGATCTGTATTATCGCCTCAATGTCGTCAAGTTGGTGATTCCGCCCTTGTCGGAACGGCCGGAAGACTTGCCGCCACTGGTACACCTGATTCTGCAGAAAATGAACAAGAAGCATAACGAATAAGGTTAGATTGTAATCGCGGAGCGAGCCACAATCTGAACCGTTTGTTGGACAAGCCCGGTATTCGGAGGGAGCGTTATATAAGAAAATAGCTTTTCGAAGGATTGGGGGATGTGTTGGCCCATTTCAAGCGTTGACGTCGATAAACGGGCTGAAATGGGCGTGATGCTGATCATCACACCCGGAATTTCGGATTTTAGCGGCATTTTGCCCTGAATTCAGACCGAACGAAAGCCTCGGTGCTAAAATGCCCGATGATCGGTTTGGGTCAGTGAGAAATGCCGCTTACATAACCGGTTTTGCCTCTACGCTTTGGTCGAATTCAATGCCATGACAGCCGAAGAACCGAGAATGCGCGTTTTGATAATCTGCAGGGTTCCACCACAACATGGGCATTGGAGTTTCGGGCGGGGCCTGAGCCAAGCGATAGCACGATTGGGATTGACGCCGAGCAAGACTTGCAGCAGACGAATCAGCCGTTTGCTGTTGGGGTGCAAAAAGCCGAAGTTGCGAGTCCGCCTAAAGCCTTTGGGCAGAACATGGCGGAGCATCAGCCACAGAAACTTCACGCCGGGTAGTGTTCGAGTCTGCCACTTTTTGGTTTTGCTGTCCTGGTAACGGAAGGTTACTTGGCCATCTCGGCAGGCAATAATGTCCTTTTCCTGGATAACGCCCTTATAGAGATAACGTCCCAGATAAACCAAGGCTTTATCGCCGCGTCCGACCGACTTGACGTCAACGACCCATTGTTGCGGATAGTAGTCAGGCAATGTCAAACCGGCCTGCGAGATCGCTTCAAGCAATTTGGCCCGAAACACTTTGGCCACTGCCTTGTGATTGAACAAATAGCCTTTCCGGCCCTTTTTACCCTGTTTGGTGCGCCACAGTCGTTTATCAGGATCGATGGCGGCCGCCGGCATCACCAAGTGTACATGCGGATGGTAATCCAATCGGCGGGAATGGGTATGCAACACAGCAATAGCACCGGCATTGCCCTGAAGCTGTTGATCGTTGCGGGTGAAGGTGTTGACGGTATCCCAACTACAGCGGATCAGCAGATCATACAACGTACGTTGCTGTTGCCAGGCCAACGGCCTGAGTTCTTTGGGCAAAGTAAACGTCAGCAAAAAATATTCGGCCGGCACCTGCTTCTGCAACTGCCTTTCCAGCCATTGTTGCGATTCGTGCGACTGGCAATGCGGGCAGCTGCGATGGCCGCAGGAATGCGGCACCAAGCGTTGCCGATCGCAATCATCGCATTGCGCCAACATCACAGGGCCTTGCGACGTGCGGCAGTGTTTCATCGCGGCCAGCGCCTGACGCTGACTGGGTGACAAGCGACCCTGGTAAGCGACCAGAAACTCGGCTTCGAAGGTTTGGATGATGGCGGAAAGCAAGATCATTTGACCGCCCCCCAGTCGATGTCGAAGCCATTCATTAAGGCATTAATCAACTGGCCGGTATTTTGATTCGTGCCGTCGGTCAGGTGAGTATAGCGGGCAGTGGTGAGGATACTGTGGTGACCGAGGATTTTCTGCACTTCCAGTAGATCGACGCCCGCTTCAATCAAATGTGTGGCATAGCTATGCCGCAGACAGTGCGGGGTAATCTTTTTTTTAAACCGCAGTCTTGCGCGACTTGGCGCAGAGCCTTTTGCACGCCACCGCGATCCAAAGGGCTCTGCGCGCGCTGCGCGCCCTTCAAACCGCCATGGCGATTGGGAAACAACATGACCGGATGCCGGTGAACTTGCCAGAAGCGGCGTAGCAAATCCAGGGTGGCAGCCGGCAACGGCACCAGTCTATCCTTATTGCCCTTGGCATCTCGGATATGCACGCGTTGGCGACCGGCATCGATATCCCCAACCTCAAGACGCAATCCCTCGCCGAGGCGCAAACCTAGACTGTAGAGCGTGAAAAAGAACACCCGGTAACTGAGAATACGCGTGGACTGGAAGATACACCGCGCCTCGTCGACAGTGACGATATCCGGCAAACGTTGCGCCTTCGGCGGCTTGACCAACTGCGGCGCGACCCAAGGCTTGCGCAGTACATGGGTGTAATAAAACTTGAGACCGTACAGGTCCAACTTGACCGCACTCCAAGAATGCGACTCCAGCAAATCGGTGAAATAATCGGTCAGTTGCTGTTCGGTCAACGCATTGATGTCTTCGTTGAAATACTGGCCGATACGTCGAATCGCACGGGCATAGGCCTCGATCGTCTTGGGCTGCAACCCTTTAAGTTTGAGGTGTTTCAGATGGCTTTGATAGTTTTGCTTGAAATGGGATTCGAATGATGTTGTCATTGTCGCGTAACCTCATGATTCGTCATGGAATAATCCCTCTTAAAAGAGGGCGTGAGATTACATTTTATAAATTACCGGCTACTGCCGCTTTTCTCCGCGTTAGCGGCTTCGTCCAACAAGCAAGTGGAGACGGTTAGCCGAGAAGTGATGCAGAAGATACGGGCTTATACTTGGCCGGGAAATGTCAGGGAGCTGGAAAACACGTTGGAGCGGGGGGTGTTGTTTTGTAAAGGGCGCGAGATTACCGAACTTGATGTGGAAGTAGGCAATGGCAATCAGGTGCCGATCAGTTGGAAGCAGCAAAAGGAACAGGCCATTGCCGAGGTCGAACGAAATTTTTTACAGACGTCTTTGCAGCAGTTCCAGGGCGATATCAAGAAGATCGCCGGATGCATGGAAATTACGCCCCGCGCGGTCTATAACAAATTAAGCAAATACCGGATCAATCCGGATGATTACCGTAAATAGGGCGGCTACAATCCAAATTGGGCGCGAGGAGGAAGGAGATTTTACTCGAAATCCTTTAAATCCTCGTCATCCAGCAGGATCGCGCCGTTATCGGACCAGTTTACCTTGGTGATGCCGGGCTCCTCGGCTTCCAAGGCATTCAAAATGGCATCTTTTTCCGCCAATAATTTTTTCTGTTTTCTAACTTGATCGGCGAGTCGGCGATTTTCCGCCAATATTTTTTTGTGTTCCAGGCCGCGTTGTACGGCATTTCGAAGGTCGGTATTGTTCCAGGGTTTGTTGATGAAGCGGTATACCTCCGCTTCGTTGATGGCGGCCTGGGCATTATCGAGATCGGCATGGCCGGTCAAAATAATGCGGATAGCCTCCGGTTGTAGTTGCATGAATCGATTGAGAAAACGAACCCCATCCATACCGGGCATGCGGAAGTCCGATATGACAAGGTCGAAAGCCTCTTCCTGGGCTAGCAATAAAGCTTCTTCGCCACTGGTCAGCAGGGTGATGTCATACAGCTTTAATATCCGTGATAGGGCTTTCAACACATTCGGTTCGTCATCGACCAACAGAATTCTGGCGGTTGCTTGGTTGGACATGTGTGTGCGGAAATAGGTAGTTGGAATCGAGAACTGGGTGATCTTTATAGCATAGCCTATATCCAGAAAAGGAGACGGCTTTTCAAGCACGTTACTCTGGACTATATTGGATTCATGCTGCAAAAGACAACATCACTTTTTCGTACTTGTCGGCCAAGACTGGAGAAGGTGAGCAAGTTCAATATTATTTAGTAGGGACAGTGCTGATGAATGCGAAATTTGATGATCTAATTTTAAATTACAGTTATCAATTCAAGCTGTCCGATAAGGCGCCGGTCAAAATCGATTTGCGGATCGATAAACAAACCAATACGCTGCTGCCGCCCGAGAATGCGGATTTACCATTCTGGGCGGATCTGGAATATCAGCAATGCCCCAATTGTCCGTTAAACAGCGAAGAATCTCCCCATTGCCCGGTCGCCAGAAATCTAATTCCGTTGATCGATATTTGTTCGTTGATCGAGTCCTATGCCGAAATGGATGTACGAATTACAACCTTCGACCGGGTAATATCGGCCCATACCTCCGCGCAACGGGCAGTCAGTTCGGTGCTGGGTTTGATCATGGCGACCAGTCCTTGTCCCTTTACCGGCTACTTAAAACCCATGGCGAGATTTCATGTGCCGTTATCGAGCGAAGAGGAGGCGATTTATCGGACTACCTCGATGTATTTATTAGCCCAATATTTCCGTAGTAAGCGAGGACTGAGTCATGCTTATGACATTAACGGCTTAAAAACAATCTATCATGATTTGCAGACGGTTAACCGGGCGATGGCGCAGCGGTTGAAAGCGGCCAGCAAGGAAGATTCGGCGGTCAATGCCGTGATTTTGCTGGAATTGTTGACTCGGGCCGTGACCTGGTCGATCGAAGACGGTTTGGAGGAAATCGCTTACTTATTCGAAAGTTACACAGAGGAAAGCTGAAGTCATTTTGCGCACTCGAGGGTTTGGCTTGTAATAAATGATAACTCTCGGTAGAGTTTGCAAATTTGAGTCAACTATCGGTAGCCATTCGTTGGATTTACCGAATACAGCAAAATTTTGGGATAAATTAATGTCTATTTCCACTGTTGTCGTTGAGCGGCTGATCCGCGAGGCCGGATCGATCGCCATGAGTCATTTTAATAATCTGGCCAACCTGGAGGTCAATAAAAAGAGTTCCAGGGATTTGGTTACCGAGGCCGATGTCGCCGTCGAAGCGTATCTAAAGAAAGTTCTGGGTAAGGAATACCCCAAATACGGTTTTTGGGGGGAAGAGAGCGGCCAGTCGGATAATCAGTCCAGTCGTTGGATTGTGGACCCGATCGATGGCACGCATTCTTTTGCCAAAGGACAATATTTTTGGTCGATCAGCGTGGCTTTGGAAATCGACCGGGAATTAGTCTTCGGTGCGGTTTATGCGCCGGCTCTGGACGATTATTATCATGCGGAAAAGGGCAAGGGGGCTTTCAAGAATGGTCGTCCAGTCAAGGTGTCGAATGAAAGGAACTTGGCAGATTCCATGATTGCCACCGGCTTTGCCTGTTTACGGTCTTATTTGGAGGAAAACAATCTGGCGCGATTTAACCGCATTGCCGAAGTCACCACCGGCCAGCGTCGTTTCGGGTCGGCCGCGATGGACTTATGCCTGGTTGCCGATGGGCAGGTCGACGCTTATTGGGAGCAGGAATTGAATTTGTACGATGTTGCAGCGGGGGCCGTGATCGTCGAGGAAGCTGGCGGCACGGTCACTGATTTTGACGGTAGAAAAGGTATATTTCCGAAGCAAATTCTGGCGACCAACGGTTTGTTGCTGGAGCAGTTATTGCCGCTGATGTGAGGCTTTTTAAGACGAAAGAGGGGCGGAAAGCCCTCGGGTACTTTGATGAATTAGCCGGCTTTGGCGATTTCGGCACGCATGTCGTCGATAATTTGTTTGTAATCGGGTTTGCCGAAAATTGCGGACCCGGCGACAAAGGTATCGGCGCCCGCGGCTTTGATTTCGCGGATGTTGTCCACTTTAACGCCGCCGTCGATTTCCAGGCGAATGTCGTAACCGCTATCGTCGATTCTTTTTCTGACTTCGCGCAGTTTGTCCAACGCGGAAGGAATGAAAGACTGGCCGCCGAAACCGGGGTTCACGGACATCAGCAGAATCATGTCCAGTTTGTCCATGACGTAATCCAAGTGATGCAATGGCGTGCCTGGGTTGAATACCAGGCCGGCTTTACAGCCGTTGTCCTTGATCAATTGCAGGGTTCTGTCGATGTGGACGGAGGCTTCCGGGTGGAACGTGATGATGCTCGCACCGGCCTTGGCGAAATCGGGAATGATTCTGTCGACGGGTTCGATCATCAAATGCACATCGATAGGCGCAGTGACGCCGTGCTTTCTCAGCGCGTCGCAAACCAGTGGACCAATAGTCAGGTTTGGAACGAAATGATTGTCCATTACATCGAAATGTACGATGTCCGCGCCGGCAGCCAAAACGTTATCAACTTCCTCGCCTAAGCGGGCGAAGTCAGCTGACAGAATAGAAGGGGCAATCCAGTTCTCGGTCATTTTTTGATCCTCGTAGTTAAAAAGTTCCTTATTATACCGCGCCCCATGTCATTTTGCGTTGCCTGCAGCTTATTTTATCCGGGTTTTTATTGGTTTAATGGCAAGATATTACTGATTATTCAAACGGTTGAATTATTTCGTAAGCTGGTTTCGAGACAATGGGTTTTTCGCAGGGAAAGCCTAATTCCTTGGTTTTTGCAGTTTGGCATGTTTTTCCCGCTACGGGACGGGATATTAGCTTTTATATTCTGCTTGATACTAGCATCATCAAGCCGGTTTTGCTGTTCGTTTAGTTGCTGGGTCGGTAGCAGCGAGGAAGGGGTTGATTCTTCTCTTTGCGATTTTGCTTTCGACAATTGTCGAATTGGCGGATTCAGAAACAAGAAAGGATGAAGTAGAAATGACAGAAATCCTTTTCTGCCATAATCGACCGTTAATCGAAGGACTTATGAATGTGCTCCACGGCCTTATGGGCGGCCTTCGATGCCAGGTCGCTGTGTTTTTTATTGGCATGGTCGATAGCTTCATTCAGTTTGGTAACTGCTTTTTCCATATGCATGTGTCTGTCATGGTGTTCCTGCGACGCCGCTTTGGCATGATGGAGGGCTTCTTTACTGTGTTCCAGGATCAGGTCCAGATGCCCTTTTTCCGCATGGCTGGCGGCGACGGCCGCATGTTCTAGCGCATAGGCGCCGTGATGTTCGCCGGCAAGAACATTGCTGACGCCAAACACGAATGTAGTGGCCAATAAAGCGGTGAATAAGGTTGAATTATTTTTCATTTTAGAACTCCCCTCATTGAATTATTATTTACCATTCAGTCGAATGGTAAATATCTGACTTTAGCTGTCGGTATTTGTTCAAACTGTTTGTTGATTGGTGTTGACAAACACAGGCTTAGTGAAGATTAGATTTTAGAGGTGAACGTGATGGGCTGGAGAGAACGCAAACATGAAGAAACTTATGGCGAGGATGAAATTAAACAGCGATTGGAAGAGGAGTTGCCGCATTGGTATTATGAAAACGGTTGGATCAGGCGCAAATATAAAACCAGTGGTTGGAAGGCGACGCTGATGGTGGTCAATGCCGTGGGGCATTTAGCAGAAGCGGCTTTTCACCACCCCGACTTGACCGTTTCCTACGCCTTTGTGATCGTTAAATTGATGAATCATGCCGCCAAGGGGGTAACGAACAAGGATTTCGAATTGGCGCATAAAATCGAGGAGGTCGTCATGTGGCAACCTGGAATGGAGGAAGGTGCTCTGGAAGGCACGCCGGATGATCCGCGCTTTAAATATATTAAGTACGATTGAGCTTGAAGTGGCGCTGAATAACTGCGTAAGGGATTTATCCGCGGCCGGTTTCGGGAAATGCGATATTCCAAGAATTCGCTAAATTCAAAATCTGCCGTGTCCGCTCAACCGTGCATTCCCATTTCCCGGAAATATTGATTATATCTGTGTTTTCTTGGGTGTTTGGAAAGGCTAAAGCCTAAGCGGGGCCCGGCAAAAACGTTCCGAAATTAGGGGCAGAGCAGGAAACCGAAATTGAGCGGCGCTTTGCTTATTTTGTCCATTTTGTGGCTATCTGACCCGTAGCATAAAGGTGACCGGGCCGTCGTTAATCAGGGCGACTTTCATATCGGCGCCGAAGCGGCCGAATTGGGTCGAAGGGTAAATCTTGCCTGCTTGTTGTTGAAAATAAGTAAACAGTTCGCGGCCTTGTTCCGGACTGGCGGCCGATGCGAAACTGGGGCGGTTACCTTTCTCGGTATCGGCAGCCAAGGTAAATTGCGGTACGATGAGTAAACCACCGTCGATATCCCGCAGGCTCAGATTCATCTTGCCATTAGCGTCGGCGAAGATGCGGTAATTGAGAATTCTTTCCAGCAGACGGTCCGCCTGCTTCTCGCTGTCGGTCTTTTCGACCGCGACCAGCGCCATGATACCTTGACCGATGGAGCCGATTACCTTGCCGTCAACCGTGACATCGGATTCGATGACCCGTTGAATAATACTGATCATAGAGTGACTCTTTATTGGTAAATGCGTTCGAGGCGATATTGTAGCAGGGTCTTGATTCGTTATGAGTCCCTTGTTTAGTCACGGAATATTAATCGACTTTAGGTGGTGTGCAATCAAACATTCTCGGAATATCTCGTTTCATGCGCCTGCGGCGATCCGCATTCCGCGATGAAGAGTTTCCGGATGAGGGCAAGGGCTTATTCGGCATGGTTTTTTAAAACTGGATGTTAGCTCCTGAGCGGAATGACAGGAAATGAATGGCAAGCAATTCGTCAGATTGTTAACTCAATCCATAAATAAAATCTGTGGCCCGGGGATATAACATGGCCAGTCGCATGGCGTTGGGCAGGTTATTGGAAATACGATACTAAGGTAAGCCAAGAATAGGGAAGGCAAAAACATATGATAGGGTTTGATTGGAAATCGTGTTTGCTTCCAAGCCCATAGGTTGAAAGGAATTAACCCTAATAATAGGTATATGTTCGGAATGCTATCTATAACTTGGGCACAACCCATTCGTCTAATTCCTGTAAAATTAATGGTTTATCGATTCTTTGATTGGTAGCCTGGATTCAGTGTAGCGGAATCCGGGATGGCGTGGTTCCGAGTCTCCGCGTTCGGAGCTGTTCATGCGGGCTGATAAGCCAAACGATAAATGAGGGTAGTCGTTTATCAAGTTGAGTGAAATCGCATTTTTGTTCAATAAAAATTCGTTCAATAAGGGAAATTCAATTAGATGACAAAACATTTCTGGCTATCACTATTCGCGTTCTGTTTTTCGGGCAGCGTTGTCGCCGAGGTCTATCAATGGGTCGATGAACATGGCGGGCGACATTATTCCGACCGTCCGAATCAACAGGCGGAAATCGTCGAAATACATCCCGGTTATACCTTTTACCGGGTCAAATATGTTTTCGATGGCGATACTATCCTGTTGGAAAACGGACAGAAAATTCGTTTTTTAGGAATTAATACGCCGGAAGTGGAAGGCAGGAATAAACATGAAGAGCCTGGTGGCGAAGACGCCAAACGCTGGCTGGCGAAACGTTTAGGCGGACAAAAAATTCGTCTTGAAACGGACGTTGAAAAAAAGGATAAATACGACCGGTTGCTGGCTCATGTTTTTACCGGGTCCGGGCGGCATCTCAACCTCGAATTAGTGGAGAACGGTTTGGCGACGGTCAATATTTATCCGCCCAATTTGCGGTATACGAAAGCGCTGTTGCAAGCCGAGGAGCGAGCGGAACGGGCCGGAATCGGACTTTGGTCGAATCCTTATTATGCCAGATATCCGTTTAAGGCCTTGCCGAATAGAAAAGGTTGGAAAAGGGTGGTCGGAACTATAAAACGAATCAAACGGACCAGAAAGAACAATTATTTGATCTTTTCGGACGATTTTTCCATCAAGATCGCCAAGCAGGATCAACAATATTTTTCCGATTTAACCACTTACCGAGGCAAACGCGTCGAAGCGAGGGGGTGGTTAAGCAAGTCGCGAAATGGCTACACCATCAGAGTCCGTCACCCCGGCCATATCAAATTCATTGAAGAATGAAAAATGTCATGCCGAAAAAAAGGGAGGACGAAGCCTCCCTTTGTTCGGTCATTGGATAATTATTGATCGGTTCTTCTGTAAACCACGCGGCGGTTTTGTGCGCGACCTTCGGCGGTGTGGTTGTCCGCAATCGGTCTGGTCTCGCCAAAGCCTACTGTGGTCAAGCGGGAGCCGTCAATTCCCTGATTAACCAGTTCTTGTTTGACCGCCATGGCACGACGTTCCGACAATTTTTGGTTGTAGACCTCTGGACCGATGCTGTCGGTATGGCCTTGAATTTCGACGGTCAGTCCCGGATTCAGTTTTAAGACTTTAACGGCATTGGTAAACAATGGCTCGTATTTGGACTTGATTTTTGTACTGTCAGTATCGAAAAAGACGCCACTGAAGGCCCAGCAGCCATCTTTATTGACCAGCGCGCCTTTTGGCGTGTTCGGGCATTTGTCTTTGGAATCGACGACACCGTCGCCATCACTGTCCTTTTCGGTTGGAATTGGCGTGCCGCCACGGAAAAAGACATTTTCCACGAAACTTGCCATTCCTCTTGTGGAAGCAATGGCGGCAGCATTGGTGGCGAATCCGCACCTGCCGATATCGGCTAATTGATTCAAGACATTGATGCCTTGCCGGTCTTTTTCATTGCCCACCCAAACCGTATAAACGCATAATTTGTCGCCATGTTGCGCTTTCAATTGCTGCAAAGCCGGTGCCGGCGACGAATCGTAATTGTTGCCGTCACTGAACAAGATCAACGCGATGTTGCCGGGTGCGCCAGCCAAGTCGTTTTTGGCCGCGCGGAAGGCGTGGGCCGCCGGCGTGCCGCCGCTGGAACATTTCAGGGAATTCAGCGCGGCATCGAAGGAATCATGCGAATAGTTTTGCACGGCCTGGTTCAATTCGGTATAACGCCAGGAAAGGCAGGGGCCGAAACCGAAACTACGCAGGCCGGAAGACAACGTGACATCCGGGATGGTTTTGTTCATCCTGTCCAATAACGTTTTGGAGACGGAAAATTTAGTGGCTCCTGGAAGATAGGAAAATTCAGTTCCTTCGTAGACATCGCTCATTGATGACGACGAATCGTTGATAACAAAAAAGGTATCGGTTTTTTGTACTAACTGTCCCGATTGTACTTTTTGATTCAAGTTTCTGGCACGAAAATTCATGGTGTCGTTGACCGCATGAGTGGCGCAACCAGAAAAAACTGCGCTCACTAGGGTCAGGGTGGCGAGAGAGGTTTTTTTCATTTGAATCTCCTATGTTTCGACATGAAGGCCGTTTGGTAGGTAACCTTTGTTCGGATTCTAGCCTAAAACATTATTTTTTTATAGTTATTTCATCTTTATCAGTGAGCATGGAATAATATCGGACTTTTCTGAACCTAATATGAAGATGAGGTGAATGATGTTCAAATTTGTAAAGCCGTTGCTGTTGCTTTTATTGTTTTCTTTTTCTTTAGCCTCGCTGGCGCAAGGCCAGCAGGAAATCATTCAGTTGGCGGAGCAAGGCGAGGCCAAGGCCCAGGCTAAATTGGCTTCGATGTATTTATTAGGTTGGCAGGGTTTCGAGCAAAATAATGAATTGGCCGCTAAGTGGATGAAGAAAGCCGCCGATCAGGGTATTGTCGATGCCCAGGTTGTCATGGGGGCGTTGTATGATAGAGGCCTTGGCGTTCCTGGCGACCGGGATATGGCGACAAAGTGGTATGAAAAGGCGGCCGCTCAAGGGCATGGCACTTCATTGGCCATTTTGGGGCGCAACGATACCGCTAAAGGCAGTGTTAAATTCAGTTATCAAGCCATGCGCTTGAACGCCGCGCGTTCGATACCGCGAGAATATGCCAAAAGATTTTTAATGAGCAAATAAGATAGATGAGTATCAAAACACGTTTTGCCCCGAGTCCAACGGGTTATTTACACGTCGGCGGTGCCAGAACCGCCTTGTTTTCCTGGCTATATGCCCGTAAACATGGAGGCAAGTTCGTTCTACGGATTGAAGATACCGATTTAGAACGTTCGACACAGGAGTCGGTGAATGCCATATTGGAAGGTATGACCTGGCTGGGGCTGGAATATGATGAAGGGCCTTTTTATCAGACACATCGCTTCGACCGCTATAAGGAAATTATCAGGCAGTTGCTGGATCAGGGGGATGCCTATTATTGCCGTTGTAGCAAGGAAGAGTTGGAGGCGATGCGCGAACAGCAGATGGCCAATAAAGAGAAGCCCCGTTATAACGGTAAGTGCCGCGACGCCAACCATGAGGAAAGCGAGAATGCGGTCATCCGGTTTAGAAACCCGACCGACGGCGAGGTCGTCATCGATGATTTGATCAAAGGCCGCATTGTCGTATCCAACAAAGAACTGGATGACCTGATTATCGCCCGTGCCGACGGTACGCCCACCTATAATCTGACTGTGCTGGTCGATGACATGGATATGGGGGTCAATTATGTCATCAGGGGAGATGATCATATAAATAACACCCCTAGGCAAATCAATATCCTCAAGGCGCTGGGGGCGGAATTGCCCAGATATGCTCACGTACCGATGATACTGGGTCCGGATGGCGCGCGTTTATCCAAACGTCATGGTGCGGTCAGCGTCATGCAATATCGCAACGACGGTTATTTGCCGGAAGCCTTGTTGAATTACCTGGTTAGATTGGGTTGGTCGCATGGAAACCAGGAAATTTTTTCGGTGGATGAAATGATCGAGTTGTTCGAGCTCGACGATGTAAATGTTTCGGCCTCGACATTCAATAATGAGAAATTATTGTGGCTGAATCATCAATACATCATGAACAGCGACCCCGCCCATGTGGCGCATCATTTAAGCTGGCACATGGGCGAGCTGGGTATCGATCCGACCCAGGGGCCGGAATTAATCGACGTGGTCAAGGCCCAGCGCGAGCGCAGCAAGACCTTGGTGGAAATGGCGACGTCCAGTCGTTATTTTTATCAGGACTTTGGCGACTACGATGAAAAGGCTGCGAAAAAGAACTTCAAGCAGGGGGCCGATGAAGTGCTGCAAGTGCTGCTGGATAAATTTTCCGCAGAACCGGAATGGGACGGCGAGAGGTTGCATCAGCTCGTTCTGGAAACGGCCGAGCAGTTGGAGCTGGGGTTAGGCAAGGTAGCGCAGCCGCTGCGGGTCGCGGTTTCTGGAACGGCGGTTTCGCCCCCGATCGACGTGACCCTGGCCCTGCTAGGCCGGAAAAAGACCCTGGCAAGAATGGAAAGAGCGATAAATTTTATTAAAGACAAAAAAGGCTAGACAAGCGAAAAAAAGTCTGTATAATGGGTGAACTCAACTGACGGGGCCATAGCTCAGCTGGGAGAGCGCAACACTGGCAGTGTTGAGGTCAGCGGTTCGATCCCGCTTGGCTCCACCATCAGTTGGATTAAGCAGTATACAGTCTTAGTCCCCATCGTCTAGAGGCCTAGGACACCGCCCTTTCACGGCGGTAACGGGGGTTCGAACCCCCCTGGGGACGCCATTTTTTTGGTCTGGCTACAACTGTTAGTCACCGCCAAAGGTGATTGATTTCGCTGCAAACCGCTGCTGTAGCAGCACCGTTACAAGTCTTAGTCCCCATCGTCTAGAGGCCTAGGACACCGCCCTTTCACGGCGGTAACGGGGGTTCGAACCCCCCTGGGGACGCCATTTCTAAGTTTTCCACCGGGTCATCGGTAGAAAACTTTATCCATATCGTTTTACCAATCTTTTCTCGATTCAAGCCGACATCATAAGCATAATTCCGTTATGGCGTTGGATGCTGCGGTATGCCGGTTTTTTGAAATCTTCCGTGTTTCGGTGATTTGCAACCTTTTGCATATCAGAACTAACGATTTCGGCCTAGCCAGCACAGGCAAGGGAAGCTTTAGGGCAAGAATTCCCATTCGCCGAAACAGGCGGCCTGACCCCGATATACATTCCGTTCATCGTAAAGATTCCACACCACCGCATTGCTGATCAGAAAACGTCGCCCATTTTTGGAAATACGTATGCCCCGGTAATGGTCGATAAAGCCATGGCGACCGACTTGGTCGAGTAGGCGCTGGCGTTCCTCCCGGTTGACCGGTTCGGCTGAATATCGGGAAGGGGTCTGCGTAAACGCCTCCCAGCTGATCTCGAACAACTCCAAGGCTTTGCGATTGCCATAGTTGAATACCGGGTCTTCCTCGGTGCCGTGGGACACGACGGCAAACGGGGCTTCGAATAGGGCTCTGCCAAATTCCTTGGTGCCGCAATGGCCTGGCAGTAAATCCCGGTTCAGCAGTCTACGGTAACTGGTTCCGAGTAAAGCCGCATGAGCGGCCAGGTAATCGTTTTCTTCGGTCGGAATGTTCATGGGGGTTGCGCAATAGTTTAACATTGATGGGCAAAATAAAACCGCGGCCTTTCGCCATAACCTGTCTTAAGCAATCTGGGCCGGTTGTAGCGAAGCGCGCGCATCCGATATGTTGATCTTCCTGCAGGGAGTTTTCGATGATTGATTGGCATGATACCCATGCCGCCATATGGCGGCAACGTAAAGAATATTTGCGCCCGGTAAGGCAGCTCGATCCGATTCGCTTAGACGATCTGTTGGGAATAGATCGACAGAAATAACTGTTAATAGGGAATACCCAGCGTTTTATAGCGCGCGAGCCCGCCAACAATGCCTTGTTGTGGGGTGCGCGCGGAACCGGGAAGTCCTCCCTGATCAAGGCATTGTTGAACGAATATCGAGACCATGGCTTGCGCATCATCGAAGTCGATAAACGGGATCTGCTTTATTTGCCCGAAATCGTCGACGAAATACGCGAAAAACCGCAGCGCTTTATCGTCTATTGTGACGATCTATCTTTTGAAACCGGCGAAACCCAATACAAGGCGTTGAAAAGTGTCTTGGAGGGCTCGATCGAGTTGCCGCCTGAAAACGTGCTGCTTTACGCGACATCGAACCGGCGCCATTTGCTGCCGGAGAAAATGAGCGACAATCTCGATACACAGCTGGTCAATGGAGAAGTGCATTATTCCGATGCGGTGGAGGAACGGATTTCCTTGTCCGATCGCTTCGGATTGTGGCTGTCGTTTTATCCGCAAAAAACCGAAGCCTATTTGCAGATTGTCGACAATCTGTTTGCCGAATTTTCCGGCGATCGGGACGAATTGCATCGGGCGGCATTGGAGTTCGCCAGGATGCGGGCGGCCCATAGCGGCAGGACGGCCAGACAATTCTACAACACCTATTGTCGCAAGGGTTAGCAAAGACACGGGATATTGCATGGGGGCGGCGGTTTAGATTGCCGCTTTGAACGGCTTATCGAGGCCTGCGAAAAAAACGAAAACAAAGGTTGAATCTTGTTCGCGGGTCAAGCCCGGGCGCATACCCATACGTCGACTCGTTCGACGCCGGCGCGTTTCAGGGTTTTCGCCATTTCCGAAACCGTAGCACCGGTGGTCATGACATCGTCCAGCAAGGCGATATGCTTGTGGTTCGGTTGTTTGGTCATGGCAAAGGCTTGTCTGATGTTTTTGCGCCGTTGCTTGGAGGGTAAGCGGGTTTGGTGTTCGGTATGTTTGCGGCGTATACAACTGTATAGGTCTAACGGTATCGTCAATTCCTCGGACAGAATGCGAGCGATTTCGATGGATTGATTGAAACCGCGTTCGTGGTATCGGCTTTTATGCAAGGGGACCGGCATGATGCAGTCCGGCAATTCGGCATTTTCCTTGATCTTCGCCGCCAACAACATGCCCAGCAAGCGGGCATTTTTGAATTGTTTGCCGAATTTCAGGCCGGTGATTAAATAGCGCATCGTGCGGAGATACAGAAAAGGCGCGATGGTTTCGTCGTAAGCGGGGGGATCGCTCAAGCAATGGCCGCAAAGACGGGGCAGGGGCGAAGCGGTAGCGAACGGTTCGGCACAGCGGTAGCAACAGTGTTCGTTGAGCGGAAGGTCGGTAAAACAGTCGCGGCACAGGTCCATGGCGTTAAAACCCCGGAAGCCGCATAACATACAGCTGGGCGGAAACAGTTTATCTTGTATAATATTGAGCCAGTTGTTTACCATTTTTTTAGAAATAGGTTGACGAGTCGTTCGCTCGGCCTGTTCTATGCACGCACTACTTGGAGATTAACAGAATGTCGACCCAGCCGGAACCCATCACGATAAAAACGCCTTTGCGCCATGATTGGCAATTGGACGAGGTGCAAGCGCTGTTTGCGTTGCCTTTCAATGACCTGATTTTCAAGGCGCAGTCCGTGCACCGGGAGACCTTCGATCCGAACGAGATTCAAATCAGTACGCTACTCAGTATCAAGACCGGTTCCTGTTCGGAAGATTGCGGTTATTGTCCGCAAAGCGCGCGTTTCGATACCGATCTGAAACCGGAGGCCTTGCTGCCGGTCGAAGAAGTGCTGCAAGCGGCTCGACGCGCGAAAGCGCAGGGCGCGTCCCGCTTTTGCATGGGCGCGGCCTGGCGTTCGCCCAAGGACCGCGATGTCGAGAGAGTGGTCGAAATGGTTCAAGGGGTCAAGGACCTCGGCATGGAAACCTGTGTCACGTTGGGCATGCTGACCGATGAACAGACCCAGAGACTGAAGGAAGGCGGATTGGATTATTACAATCACAATCTGGATACCTCGGAAGATTATTATTCCGAGGTGATCAGTACCCGGACCTATCAGGACCGTTTGGATACGCTGGAACGCGTCAGAGAGGCCGGTATCAATGTTTGTTGCGGCGGCATCGTCGGCATGGGCGAGTCCGATAGCGACCGCGCCAAGTTGTTGCAGCAATTGGCCAATTTGCCCAAGCATCCGGAGAGTGTGCCGGTCAATATGTTGGTGCAGGTGCAAGGAACGCCGCTGATGGGGACGGAAAAGTTGGACCCGCTGGTGTTCGTCAGAACCGTCGCCGTGGCCCGCATCATGATGCCGCAATCGCGCGTGCGTTTGTCGGCCGGCCGCACCTATATGAGCGACGAGATGCAGGCCTTGTGTTTTCTGGCCGGCGCCAACTCCATCTTTTACGGCGACAAGCTTCTGACCACCGATAATCCGATGTCGAACGAGGATATGCGATTGTTCGAGCGCTTGGGACTCCGCTCCGGCGGTTCCAGTTATGCCGCTTGATGTTTCCGCTATTGATTCATGGGCTTGACTTAGCGTTGCTTGCATGGATTTATCGGAAAGTCTGACGCAACTGAAACGGCAGGGGCTTTATCGCTCCCGCCGTGTGATCGAAGGCGGGCAAGGCGTCAAAGTGTCTGTGGACGGCAAAGAGCTGATCAATTTCTGCAGTAATGACTATCTGGGCTTGGCCAATCATCCCGCTATCGTCGAGGCATTCAAGCAGGGTGCGGAAAACTATGGCGTCGGCAGTGGTTCGGCTCATTTAATCTGTGGCCACAGCCGGGCCCATCATGCCTTGGAAGAGGAGTTGGCCGATTTCACCGGCCGCCAGCGGGCCTTGTTGTTTTCCACCGGTTACATGGCCAATATGGGCATGATAGCAGCGCTGGCGGGGCAGTCGGATTATGTGCTGGAAGACCGCTTGAATCATGCCTCGCTGTTGGATGGCGGTTTATTGTCGCGGTCGAAATTCAAGCGTTTCGGGCATGCGGACATGGCCGATCTCGAGCGTAAGTTGGCCGATACCGAGCGCCGCCAGCTTATCGTGACCGACGGCGTATTCAGCATGGATGGCGACTTGGCGCCCTTGCCGGACATGGTTGAGTTGGCGACAACATATCGGGCGATACTGTTGGTCGACGACGCTCATGGCCTGGGCGTGTTGGGCGCTGATGGCGCCGGCGTGCTGCAGCATTATGGTCTTTCCGAGAGGGAGGTGCCGGTGCTGATGGGGACGTTGGGCAAGGCGCTGGGAACGTTCGGAGCGTTCGTGGCCGGGTCGGAGGACTTGGTCGAGACCTTGATTCAGCAAGCGCGCACCTATGTATTCACCACGGCCATGCCGGCGGCGCTGGCCGAGGCGACTCGGGCGAGCCTGAAGATCGTGCGCACCGAGCATTGGCGGCGAGAAAAACTGCGCGCTCTCGTCGAACATTTCAGACTGGGCGCGCAGCAGTTGGGATTGCCGTTAATGGAATCGAATTTGCCGATCCAGCCCTTAATGCTTGGAGACAGCCGGCGAGCCGTCGCCTACAGCGAGCAATTATTGGCCCGAGGCTTTTGGGTCAGCGCCATTCGCCCGCCGACGGTACCGCAAGGCAAAGCGCGCTTGCGGGTCACCTTTTCGGCCAATCATGAAACAACGCAGATCGATGCCTTGTTGCACGCCTTGGCAACAATCAAACTATGATCAAAATACACCGAGAAGTTTATGGCCAGGGCCAGCCCTTGGTGATGCTCCATGGCTGGTCCATGCACAGCGGTATCTGGCGGCGCTTCGCGCAAGGTTTGGCCGAGCATTTCCAGGTGATCTGCCTGGACTTGCCCGGTCACGGGCGCAGCGAAGGCGTCACCCCCTATACGCTGGAACGAATCAGTGCGGCTTTGCTGGCTGCGATCCCTCGGGATAGATTTCACGTGCTGGGGTGGTCGCTGGGCGGAACGGTGGCGCTAGACCTGGCTCATCGTTTCCCGGAAAAAGTGGCTTCGTTGACGCTCTTGGCCGCCAATCCGCGTTTCGTACAAGGCGAGCAGTGGCCCGGCGTCAAGGCCGAGGTATTGAGGTCGTTCGCCGATAACCTGGCCGTCAGCTGCCAGGCGACGCTGATGCGGTTTCTCGCCTTGCAGGTCAAAGGGCTCGCTAACGGCAAGGAATTGTTAAAGCAACTGAAACAGGCGGTTCAGGAATGCGAGGCGCCTGCTGTATCGACTTTGCAGGGAGGGTTGGATATTCTCGCGCACAGTGATTTAACGCTTTCGTTTCAACAACTGGGATGTCCGGTGCAGGCGATTTTGGGTGGCAGGGACAGCTTGATTCCCGCGCAATGCGGCGAACGTCTGCAATATCTGCGTCCGGACGCGAATATCCGCCTATTACGCGATGCCGGCCATGTGCCCTTTTTATCCCACCAACGTGAAATTGTTGAATTATTGGCTGGTGCGTTATGAATGCGTTGCTTGGTCTGGATAAAAACAAAGTACGCCGCTCATTTTCAGCGGCTTCCGATAGTTATGACGGGCTTGCCGAATTGCAAAGGCGAGTGGCTTTGCGGCTATTGGACAAAACGGATTTCTCCTGCAATGTGGAAACCATTGTCGATGTCGGCTGCGGGACCGGCTTTTTTACCCGTCATGCGCTGAAGCGCTTCCAATGCAAGCAGATGTTGGCCATGGATATCGCCTTGCCGATGCTGGATATGGCGCGGCAAAATATAGTCAGGTCGGAATTGAATTGTTTTTGCGCCGATGCCGAGAATTTGCCGCTAGCTTCTTCTTCGGTCGATAAGATTATGTCCAATCTCGCCTTGCAATGGTGTCTGGACTTGGACTCTGTATTCGCCGGGTTCCGGCGCGTGTTGAAGGAGGATGGAAAATTGCTTTTTTCCACCTTCGGCCCCGCTACATTACAGGAATTGAAAACGGCATGGGCGACTGTCGATCGCTACTCCCATGTCAACGACTTTTACAGTCTAAAGCAGATCGAGCGGATTTTGCGCTTGTCCGGTTTTCGACCGATTATGGCGGAGTCGGTCATGGAAAAAAGCTTTTATCCATCGGTGATGGCCCTGATGAATGAGCTGAAAGGGATAGGTGCGCATAACGTCACAAAGGGGCGAAACAAGAATCCGACCACCCGGTCGCAGTTGCAGCAAATGATTGCTGCCTATCCCGTGGATGAAAAGCAGCGGGTTACGGCCAGTTATGAAATCATTTATATCGCGGCCGAAAAAGTATGAGTCGGCAAGGTTTTTTCATAACCGGCACCGATACCGGCGTTGGTAAGACCTGGGCTACCGTGGCATTGATGCGGTTTTTACGTCGGCAAGGTTATAGCGTTGCCGGCATGAAGCCGGTCGCTGCCGGCTGCCGGTGGCTGGATGGGCAGTGGAAAAATGAGGATGCCTTGCTGATTCAGCAAAATGCCTCGTTGCCGCTGGCTTATAGTCAGGTGAATCCCTACGCCTTTGAATTGCCTGTTTCCCCGCATATAGCCGCCGCCGGCGCAGAAATTGACGTAAGCTTGTTAAATAAAATATTTAATGATACGAAACGACAAGCGGATTTGGTGCTGGTTGAAGGCGCCGGGGGGTGGTTTTCTCCCCTCGGCGATGAGATCAGTAATGCCGCCTTGGCAGAAACGCTACGCTTGCCGGTCATCATCGTGGTGGGGGTCAAATTAGGCTGTATTAACCATGCGTTATTGACTTGGCGGGCCGTCGATGCGGCAGCAGTGAGTTGTGCCGGCTGGGTTGCGGTGCAAACGAACGCGGATATGCCGTTTTTCGAGGAAAATATCGATTTCTTGCGCGATCGTCTCAATGTTCCATTGCTCGGTGTGTTGCCGCATGTCAGCACGGCCGATTTTGAAAAATTATCTTATAATTTTTTTGGAAATTTGTTAAAAAATTGATATGGATCAAAATTGAACGTTTTTGTCCGGTCATAATTGCCACTCCATTACAATAATCACTGGGGAGGAAAGACATGGCTTTAATGACTTGGACTGCTGAACAATATGGCACCAATGTTTCTTTTGCTGACGAAGAGCATCAAAAATTATTTGGTTTGCTGAATACTTTATATGATCAAGCGACGAACGGAGCGGACCGTTCGCAGGTAGGGGCATCCCTGGATGCCTTGATTGCCTTCGTGGTGGACCATTTCGCGCATGAGGAAAAGGAAATGCAGGCAAAAGGGTTTGCCGGTTACGAGGCGCATAAGGCCGAACACGACGCGCTGGTCGCCACTTGTGCCGATTTGCAGACAAAATTTCATGCCGGCGAGGCGGATGTGACCGAAGAGGTCGGGCAAATGGTCAAAACCTGGTTGGATAAGCATATTCCAACTTTCGATAAAGCTTATGGACCTGCTTTAGGTTAAATTTATAGCAGAAGTTCTACCTGGTTAATAGTGTTAAAAGGTCTGTGGGAGCAATTTCTCACAGGCCTTTTTTTTATGGCAAAGTTAGCGTTGGCGTAAGCTCGGCTAGCCTAGAGTGATTTGATAGGTTAAAATTGCGCAGTTTATTTGTGATAATCCTAGGGAACGAAGTTTTTTTAGTTCTGCAACCGGCTTGTCTTTCCGCTTATCCAAGGTGTTTATTTGATCAGTACATGGCTTTTTTGTCGTGAGGTCGTTATTACGCCTTGTGTTATTCCGGAAATCCTGCAAAAGTTGTGGTTCCCGTTTTGTTCCCAAGTATAAGAGAAGAAAGCAGTCCGTTTTTGCAAGGGGCGGACTGGTTTCAATGACGACATCCACGCATACAAGTTTATATAACTACACAACAGGAGGCTGCTCCGTGAGAATAACTAAGCAACTGTTCGCATTTCTGACCCTGATGCTATTAGGCTTGGGTACAGCGCGTGCGGATTATACCCTCAATCTGACGAAGGGGGTCACTAAGCTCAGTAACGATGTTTACAATCTGCACATGCTTATTTTGTGGATCTGTGTGTTTATCGGTATCGCCGTGTTCGGTACCATGTTTTATTCGATTTACCACCATCGTAAGTCGAAAGGACATAAAGCAGAGCAGTTTCATGAAAATACGACCGTCGAAATTATCTGGACCATCATTCCAACGTTGATTCTGGTCGGCATGGCTATTCCCGCGACAAAGACGCTTGTAGAAATGGATGATGTGCAAGAGGCGGACATGTCGATCAAAGTGACTGGCTGGCAATGGAAATGGGAATACGAATACCTGGATAACGGCATTCACTTTTTCAGTACCCTGGACGAAGCTAGTAACCGCGCCCGCCAAGTCGGTTCCGGCATCGATCCTCGTTCGGTGCCCAATTATTTGCTGAATGTCGACCATCCGCTGGTAGTTCCGGTCAATACCAAAATCCGCTTCCTGTTTACCGCGGCCGATGTACTGCATTCCTGGTGGGTGCCCGAGTTGGGCTGGAAAAAAGACACCGTTCCCGGTTTTATCAATGAAGCCTGGACTTACGTGGAAAAAGCGGGAACCTATCGCGGCCAATGTACCGAGTTGTGTGGAAAGGATCACGGTTTCATGCCGATTGTCGTCATTGCGATGGAGCAGGAGGATTACAACGCATGGGTGGAAGAGCAAAAAGGCATTGCGGTTGCCGAAGCTAGCGCCGCCGAACAGGAATGGACAAAAGAAGACCTGATTGCCAAAGGCGAGAAAGTTTACGCCAATAACTGCTCCTCTTGCCATATGGCGGATGGCACCGGCATGCCGGGCACTTTCCCTGCGCTTACAGGCAGTCCGATCGTGACTGGCGACATAGATGTCCAGATCGATCTTATGTTGAATGGTAAAGGCATGATGCCGGCCTTCGGCCAGATGCTCAGCGCGGTTGATTTTGCCGCCGTCGCAACCTTTATTCGTAATGGCTTGGGTAACTCTGTCGGTGATTCAATCCAACCTTCAGCCATTAAGTCCAAGCAATCGGCTTTGCCTGAAGAAGATGACGATGAAGAGGATGAGGCGTAAGTCGCCGGACTTCTTCACTAGCTAATCTTTCAAAAATACGAGGTATTAAATATGTCTGCTGTAGTAGCTGAACATGATGAACATCATGATCACGGCCCCGAAAAGGGCATTTTGAGGTGGATTATCACCACGAACCATAAAGATATTGGAACATTATATTTGTTATTCTCGCTGGTGATGTTTTTCGTCGGCGGTACCATGGCTTTGATTATTCGCGCGGAACTTTTCGAACCGGGCATGCAGTTTGTCAATCCGCAGTTTTTCAATTCGATGACGACGATGCACGCCTTGATCATGGTATTCGGTGCGGTCATGCCGGCCTTCGTTGGCTTGGCTAACTGGATGATTCCGATGATGATCGGTGCGCCGGATATGGCCCTGCCGCGCATGAACAACATGAGCTTCTGGATGCTGGTCGCCGGCGCCTTGCTGTTGGCTAGCACATTGTTCATGGAAGGCGGCGCGCCTGCTTCAGGCTGGACCTTGTATCCGCCGTTGGTGTTGCAAACCGGCGATGCCTTGCCGTTTGCGATCTTCTCGGTGCATATGCTCGGTATTTCATCGATCATGGGGGCGATCAACGTCATCGCGACCATTTTCAATATGCGGGCGCCCGGCATGACCCTGATGAAAATGCCTTTGTTCGTCTGGACCTGGCTGATTACCGCCTTCCTGCTGATCGCCATCATGCCGGTATTCGCCGGCGCGGTGACCATGTTGCTGACCGACCGTTTCTTCGACACCAGCTTCTTCGATGCGGCCGGTGGCGGTGATCCCGTTCTGTATCAACACATTTTCTGGTTTTTCGGACACCCCGAAGTATATGTGATGATTCTGCCGACTTTCGGTGTCGCCTCAACCATCATTCCTGTATTCGCCCGTAAACCCTTGTTCGGCTATGCCTCCATGGTTTATGCGACTGCTGCGATCGCCTTCCTGTCGTTCATCGTTTGGTCACACCACATGTTTACCACCGGCATGCCGGTGGCCGGTGAATTGTATTTCATGTACGCCACGATGCTGATCGCGATTCCCACCGGGGTTAAGGTATTCAACTGGACGGCGACTATGTGGAAAGGCTCGCTGACCTTCGAAACACCGATGCTGTTTGCGATTTGCTTTGTCGTGTTGTTTACGATCGGCGGGTTTACCGGCTTGATGATGTCGATCGCACCGTCCGATTTCCAATATCACGATACCTATTTCATCGTTGCCCATTTCCATTACACGTTGGTTCCGGCTTCCATCTTCATTTTGATGGCGGCGGGTTATTTTTGGCTGCCGAAATGGACCGGTAACATGTACAACGAAAGAATCGGCAGACTGCATTTCTGGTTGTCGGCCATTTCCGTTAACATCCTGTTCTTCCCTCAACACTTCCTGGGCTTGGCCGGCATGCCGCGCCGTATTCCGGATTACGCGATACAGTTCGCCGACTGGAATATGATCTCCAGTATCGGGGCGTTTATTTATGGCATCAGCCAGTTATTGTTTGTCTATATCGTCATCGATACCATTCGTGGCGGTACCGGCAAGGCGACCGACGAGGTGTGGGAAGACGCCAGCAAGCACAGTTTGGAATGGACATTGCCGTCTCCAGCGCCATACCATACCTTCACGACGCCGCCGGAAAAAATTCCTACGGAACATTTCTAACGGGCGTTAATTAGCAAGAGAATGGATACCCTGTTCCTCGGGAACAGGGTATCGGACAATTTATGAATACGAAACAAAAGAATATTCTGACCGCTGTCATCTTAATTGCGGTGGCTTTGACGATTTATGTTTTTGCGGTATTACAAGCCGTTTCCGAATGATGAACACTGTTGAACGGAAAAATACTAGGCTGGTTATCAAGCTAGCATTAATAGTTCTGGCGATGTTCGGTTTTGGTTATGCCTTGGTGCCTCTGTATAACGTGTTTTGCGATATCACCGGCTTGAACGGGAAAACGGGGGAAAGCGCGGCACAGGAAGTGCAGTACGAAATCGACCCGGAAAGGGAAATGACGATCGAGTTCGTTACCTCCCTGAACGAATCGGCGCCAATGGAATTCAGCGCCGAAACCGCGAAGATGAAACTAATTCCCGGGAAATATTACACGGTGAATTTTTTCGCGGAAAATAAAACCGACAAGCCGATGGTGGCGAGGGCCATACCAAGCGTATCGCCGGGATTGGCGGCGGAATATTTGAAGAAAACGGAGTGTTTTTGTTTTTCCGAACAATCGTTCGAACCGCATGAGAAAAAGACCATGCCGGTTCGTTTCGTGATCGACCCGGCCTTGCCGGAACGTTATAAAACAATCACGCTCGCTTATACTTTTTTTGACAACACTGAAACATCAGTAAAAAAATAACGATAGGGGAAGGTTATGTCTACAAATGGCGCTTATTACATTCCGCATAAGGCAGTGTGGCCGTTTATTGGCACCAGTGGCCTGATGATCATGCTGGCGGGTTTTGCCAATTACCTCAACGGTTCAGGCATCGGTTCGACCATGATGGTTCTTGGTCTGGTGATGTTCATCCTGATGCTGACCGGCTGGTTTGCCTTGCAGGCCGCCGAAAGCGAATCCGGTATGTACAATCATGGCGTCGGTATTTCCTACCGCATGGGCATGATGTGGTTCATTTTTTCCGAGGTCATGTTCTTCGCCGCTTTCTTCGGCGCTTTATGGTACGCTCGGAACTTATCCGTGCCCTGGTTGGGCGGCTTGGGCGATGGGCCGGGACGTGCTACCCAGGAAATTTTGTGGCCGGCATTCGAATCGGCCTGGCCGACCAATGGCCCAGGCAATATCGGCGGCGAATTCGAACCGATGGGCGCTTTCGGCCTGCCTTTCATCAATACCCTGTTGCTGCTGTCTAGCGGCGTAACCTGTACTTGGGCCCATCATGGCCTGTTGGCCAAAAACCGGGATCAATTGATCAAAGGCCTGATCGCCACGGTCGCGTTAGGTTTTACCTTCGTTGCTTGCCAGGCCTTCGAATATTACGAAGCTTACCATGAGATGGGGCTCACGCTGGGTTCCGGTATCTACGGTTCGACCTTCTTCATGCTGACCGGGTTTCACGGTTTTCACGTCTGTGTCGGTGCAATTATTCTGAGCGTCGTGTTGTTCAGAAGCTGGAAAGGCCACTTTACCCCGGAAAACCATTTCGCCTTCGAGGGTGCGGCATGGTACTGGCACTTCGTCGATGTGGTATGGCTGGGCCTGTTTATCTTCGTTTACTTGATGTAATCCGGTAAAAAACGGGAAAAAAGCGCGTTCTCCGTGATCGCGCTTTTTTTTTGTCTTTGGGTTTGAAGGTAAAAGTAATGTTGATGGGTTGCGGCTATTGCCTCTACTCTTTTACTGGCATTATGGCTGTTGAGAAGAGGATTGTTGCCGCATGTGCTGCATTCTGGCGCCGATGCCTTCCGGTTTTATCAAACCGGTCATATAAGCCAGGATAATGAGGATGAACAAGATTACCGACAAGGCGATTCTGAAGGTCAATGCTTTGGCTGTTTTGTGGGATGGTTCATTGTCATTGCGTTTGACCAGATGAAATAGTGCCGAACCGAGGCTTACAACGATTAAAATGAATGCAATGATGACGACGCTTTTTATGAGCATAACGGGATTGCAGGTAGATAAAAGTTTACATTGTCTGCCATCGCTAATTAATTGCCAATAGTCAATAATGAAAAAAATACAGATTCCAGTTGCCGGGAAGACCATTCGGTTTTCGGTCACAGCTTTGGTCGTCTACGTGATTTTGTTGATTATTCTGTGTTCCCTGGGGAGTTGGCAATTGCGCCGGGCGGAGCAAAAGGAACGTTATTTACGCCAACTCGAGCAGGGCCGATCAGTTGAAATCAGTCACTTAAACCGACTCGAAGAGGCCGATTTGAAGACGTTGGAATATCGAAAGGTGTCGGTTTCCGGACAATACGACGATGCCCACCAGTTTTTGATCGATAACCAGGTAAAAAACGGCAAAGTCGGCTACTTTGTCATGACACCGTTTTTTATTGCCGGGCAGGATAAAGCGGTATTGGTGAATCGTGGTTGGATCGGCATGGCGAAGAATCGTCAAGAATTTCCCGACCTGCGGATCGGCGAGCGCAATACCACGATCACGGGGCGGGTCAATCATTTTCCACCGGTCGGCTTGGTGCTGGAAGGCGCCGATGTGCCGAGCGATGGCTGGCCGGCGACGGTACAGGTGGTCAATCATCGCATACTCGCCGAACGACTTGGTTATTCTTTGCTGGATTTTCAGATCGAATTGGATCCGACCCAGAAAGATGGCTATAGCCGCGAGTGGCAAACGATTTCGATCATGCCGCCGGAAAAACATATCGCCTACGCGGTGCAATGGTTTGCGCTGGCATTGACCCTCACTGTGTTATTTTTATGGTTCAGTTTTAAACAGAATGGATAAACAACAACGAAAAAATCGCAACACCATTTTGCTGCTGTTTGCGATGGCGGTTATTCCTTTTTTGATAGCCTGGTACCTGTCGGCCAATAAAATTTGGCTGGGTGGCGGCACAAACAAAGGACAATTGATCGACCCTCCGGTCGCGACCGAATACGATGAATTCGCCGGCTTCGACCCGTTTTCCAGGGACAATATGGCGGAATTGAAAGGGCATTGGGTGCTGGTGAATATTATTCCGGGGACGGAATGTAACAAAGCCTGCCTCGATGCCATCCATGCCAGCAAGCAACTCCGGCTGATGATGAATAAGGATTTGGTTAGAATCCGCCGCTTGGTGCTGGTGTTGAACCGGGTCGACGAAAAAACCGCTGCGCGCTGGTGGCAGGACGACAACCGCCTGCTCAGGTCCTATTCGCGAGCTTCGCTAACCGAGAAAATCAAGCGGATCATTCCAAAGCAAATACCCGACGGCATGTTGTTGCTAATGGATCCCCTGGGAAACCTGATGATGCAATACCCGCCCGGCTTCGATCCCTATGATGTCAAGAAAGACTTAGGCAAATTACTCAGAATTTCGCAAATCGGTTAAAACAATGTTTAGAAAACTCGTTCTTTTCACCGCCTTATTGGCGCTGTTTGTAATTGTCCTCGGTGCCTATGTGCGCTTGTCCGATGCCGGCCTGGGGTGTCCCGATTGGCCGGGTTGCTATGGCAAGGCCATGGTCAGCGATGATGCCGCGTTCAAGTCCCAAGCCGAACAAACGTTTCCGGACAACCCCTTGGATGCCGGCAAGGCCTGGAAGGAGATGACGCATCGTTATGCCGCAGGCTTGTTGGGCGTGCTGGCATTGGTTCTGGCCGTGATGGCATGGTGGCAAAAGCAATGCCGCCTGCCCGCGGTCTTGTCGACCGGCGCTCTGCTGTTACTGGTTGCGGCTCAAGCGGCCCTGGGCATGTGGACGGTCGAGTCGAAGACCATGCCGATCGTCGTCACCCTGCATTTATTATTGGGTTTCATCACTTTTTGGACCATCGCCTGGATTTATCTGCGCACGGCGCCGGGACTAGTACGCAACGAACAAGCCTTTCCGGGCCTGCGAGTCCTGACCTGGCTCGGAATGGCGGTGTTATTGGCGCAGATTTTTCTGGGCGGCTGGACCAGCAGCAATTACGCGGCGTTGGCCTGCAGTGATTTTCCCCGTTGCGATGGCAAATGGTTGCCCGATGCCGATTACAGTGCCGCGCTGAATTTCTTTAGCGGCCTGGAAAGCGGTTACCAGGGCGTGTTGTCATTCCAAGGCCAATTGGCCGCTCATTGGCTGCATCGTGCCGGCGCCCTGGTGAGCTTTGTCTTGCTGACGATGGTAATGCTGGTGGCGACTTCCGAGCGTTATCCGAAAGCCGTGCGTCGCGCTGGTTTGTTGCTGAGTGCTTTACTCCTGGTGCAGATAACGCTGGGTATCCTCAATGTGCGTTTGTCGTTACCGCTATGGTCGGCCGTGGCTCATAACGCTTTTGCCGCCTTGCTGATGTTACCGTTGATTGCGGTTGGCTTTTACGCCCGCTATGGCGTGCCTGCCGAGAAAGCGGCCGAGGCAGAGAAAGCCGAAACGGTGGTTCCCGCGGTTGGTGGCGAGGCCGTTGCGGTTCCCGCGGAAGAAGTCTATGTCGAACCGGAAGCTGAGTCGCTTTATTTGCGTTTGAAGACCCAGTTGGGAAAGACCCGTTCGGGATTGGGCGGCGTACTGGCTTCGTTGCCGTTAGGCCAAAAAAGTATCGATCAGGACCTGTTGGAGGAAATCGAGGCTAGTTTGTTGATGGCCGACGTCGGCATCGAGGCGACCAACGAAATCATTTCCCGGTTGACTGAAAACCTGGAGCGTCACCAGCTTAATGATGCCGAGGCGTTGACGCAGGCATTGAAACAAGATTTGTACGATATGCTGCAGCCGTGCAGCCAACCGCTGGTTATTCCGAAACAAGATAATCCGTTCGTTATTCTGGTGGTCGGCATCAACGGCGCCGGCAAGACGACCTCCATCGGCAAATTGGCGAAACGTCTGCAGGCTCAGGGGCATAGCGTCATGCTGGCGGCCGGCGATACCTTCCGGGCGGCGGCGGTCGAGCAGTTGCAGACTTGGGGCGAGCGCAACAATATCCATGTGGTCGCCCAGCATACCGGCGCGGATTCGGCATCGGTGATATACGACGGCGTGCAGTCGGCCAAGGCCAAGGGAGTCGATGTATTGATCGCCGATACCGCCGGCCGATTGCATACCAAGTCCAATCTGATGGACGAATTGATTAAAATCAAACGCATCATGGCGAAATTGGATGAAACGGCGCCGCACGAGGTCTTGTTGGTGCTGGACGCCGGGACCGGCCAGAACGCCTTGTCGCAGGCCAAATTATTCAATGATGCGGTGCATCTGACCGGCATCGCCTTGACCAAGTTGGACGGCACCGCCAAGGGCGGGGTGATATTCGCCCTGGCCAAGCAATTGGCTGTGCCAATTCGGTTTATCGGTATCGGCGAGGGCATCGACGATTTGCAGGATTTCGATGCCAAAACATTCGTCGACGCCTTGTTTGTGCAAGACTGATGCTGAAATTCGATCACGTTTGTAAACGCTATCCGGATGCCGGCGATGCGCTGGTCGATGTCAGTTTTCATTTGGCGCACGGTGAAATGGCGTTTTTGACCGGCCATTCCGGCGCCGGTAAAAGCACCTTGCTAAAATTGATTGCGATGATGGAGACGTGTAGCAGAGGCCATGTTCTGCTGGAAGGGCAAAATCTCAATCGTCTCAGCGAACGCCAGATTCCTTTTATCCGTCGACGTCTTGGGCTGATTTTCCAGGACTATAAGCTGTTGTTGGACCGCACCGTGTTCGATAATGTCGCCTTGCCTCTGGTGATTTCCGGTTACGGCCATCAGGATATCGCCAGAAGGGTGAGGGCGGCATTGGATAAAGTCGGTTTGTTGGGCATGGAAAAGAAATATCCCTTGGCCTTGTCGGGCGGCGAGCAGCAACGGGTGGGAATCGCCCGCGCCGTGGTCAACAAGCCGCGATTGATCCTGGCCGACGAGCCGACCGGTAATTTAGATCCGGAATTGTCGGCGGAAGTGATGCATTTGTTCGAGCAGTTTCAACAGGTGGGGGTTTCGGTTTTGATTGCCAGTCACGATATCGATTTGATCAACCGAATGGGGTATCGCGTGTTGAAGCTGGATCATGGCCATTTGGTCAAAGAGTGACGTTTATGACGCAAATAAAAAAAGTCAATCATGCCAATACCGGCCTAGCCGACAAGGCGCAAGCTTATTTTATAAGTCACGCCCAGGCGCTGTTTTCCAGTTTGGGACGATTGATCAGGTCGCCTTTTAACTCGATCATGACTATATTGGTCTTGGCGATTGCAGTGGCGTTGGCCGGCAGTTTTTATTTGTTGGTCAACAATGCCCGCCAACTGACCGGTAATTTGGAGGCCAGCAACCAGGTTTCCATCTTCTTGAAAAACAGTGTTTCCGATGCGGAGGGACGTAAGTTGGCGGAAAAGCTCGGCGAAAACGCATCCATTGAAGACGTCAAGGTGATTACCAAATCACAGGCGATGGACGAGTTCAGAGCCTACAGCGGTTTCGGCGATGCCCTGAATGCGCTCGACAGCAACCCCTTGCCGGCGGTGATCCAGGTATTGCCGAAAAATACGCTAAAGGACGATGCGGATCTGGAAAAATTGATTGCGGCATTCCAGCGCTATCCGCAGGTGGATTTCGTGCAAATGGACATGCAGTGGGTCAAGCGGCTGCAAAGCATCATGCAATTGGCGGGACGGGGGGTGACTCTGTTAAATACGTTGCTGGCGATTGCCGTGATTTTTATCACCGGCAACACCATCCGCCTGGAATTGCAAAATCGCCGCGAAGAAGTGCTGATCGCCAAGTTGGTGGGCGCGACCCATGCCTTTGTACAAAGGCCGTTCGTTTACACCGGTCTGTGGCTGGGCTTTTTTGCCGGCGTGACTGCTTGGTTGATCATCACGATCATGGTATTGGTATTGCAAGGCCCATTGGAGAGATTGTCCTTGTTATATGATGGCAGTTTTCATATTCTCTATTTGAATTTCACCGAAACATTCTTGTTGCTTTTTTTCTCTTCTTTTTCCGGCGCGTTAGGCGCGTGGCTCGTTCTGCATTCCCAGCTTCGGCAAATAAAGCCGCAATAATTATTTTATTCGGGAACTTGTCATTAAGTTAGTTTGTAGCCTGGATGCAGCGTAGCGAAATCCGGGAATGGCGTGATTTACAGATCCCGCATTCCGCGATGCTTCATGCGGCCTATTTTGTTCAGATAGTTGAATTGGCTGAATTTGTTGTAAGAGAGAGTATTTCCGGCATCAAGAGAGCCAAGATAAATACTTCGAGCCATCAGGAAATAAGTGGCTTGACCACAGAAAGAGCCCTTTGAGGGCGTAACCCAAAAAACCTCCGGCTATCCGGAGGTAACTTAATATATTTTATTCGGGAACTTGTCATTGGATTAGCACTCAGAACGTTGGAGTGCTAAAATTTAGAAAATTGAAAATACCCCTCGCACAGCTGATTTCGATCGTTTATTAAAAAAGTCCTCTTTCCGGGAAAAGGGCAAAATGAATCAGATGCGCGAACACTAATTAATTAAGAGGTGAATATGAGTAATGCATTAGCTTTACCAGTCAACTTATCTGCCGGAACGTTCGATGCCTATTTGAACGCCATCAGCCAAATTCCGCAACTGACTTCCGAGCAGGAACGCGAGCTTGCGCTGCGTTACAGAGACATGGGCGATCTGGAAGCCGCTCGCCAGCTGGTATTGTCCAATTTGCGTTTTGTCGCTCATGTTGCCAGGGGGTACAGCGGTTACGGTCTGCCGATGGCCGACATCATGCAGGAAGGCAACGTCGGCTTGATGAAAGCGGTCAAACGTTTCGATCCCGACATGGGGGTGCGTCTGGTTTCTTTTGCCGTTCATTGGATCAAGGCAGAAATCCACGAATATGTCATAAAAAATTGGCGTATCGTCAAGGTTGCCACGACCAAGGCGCAACGCAAATTGTTTTTTAATCTGCGTAAATCGAAGCCAAACCTGGACTGGCTGTCTAAAAACGATGCCGAGGCGATCGCCGAAAACCTGGATGTCGATATCAGCACCGTCTATGAAATGGAAAAACGGCTGGATGGTCGGGACATGGCATTCGATCTAACAAATGATGATTCAGCCGAAGACAACAATTCCGCGCCGGTCAATTATTTGGAGCAACAGGGCGCCGACCCGGCTTTGGTGCTGGAAAACGCTGACTGGAAAGATCATAAGGAAGAGTTGTTGATTTCAGCGATGGCTGAACTTGATGAACGTAGCCAGGATATCTTGACCAGCCGTTGGTTGGCCGATGAGAAAGCGACGCTACACGAGCTGGCCGAGCGTTATAATGTATCCGCCGAGCGCATCAGGCAGCTGGAAAAAAACGCCATGAAAAAGCTGAAAGCCGCGGTAGTGCTGGAAGCATAATTTTTTCAAAAAAGGCTTGGCAAAACAAAAAGCCCTGGTATAATACTCAGGATCTGCCGAGGTGGTGAAACTGGTAGACACGCTGGATTCAAAATCCAGTTCCTTCGGGAGTGCCGGTTCGATTCCGGCCCTCGGTACCAGATAAAGATAAGGGGTTGTGAGAAATCACAACCCCTTTTTTTATACCTAAAAATTTTTGCACAATCTCTATAGTCATCAATGGCAATTGGCGGATTACCTCAAGGTCGAGAGCGAAGACGTCGTGTTGGTCGATTACTTGGATGACCAATTAGAGCTTACCCAAGACGCACATTCGAAACCTACCGCACTCCCGCTTCGGCGAAACCTTGCGCGAAGATATATTGCGGGCGCTTTCCTTATCCGATACCTCCAAGCATTTTGGCTTGACCCGCAGTTCGTAGCCTGGTTGCGGCGTAGCGGAATCCGGGAATGTCGTGGTTCCCAGATCCCGCATTTCGTAATGCTTCATGCGCGGGCTACAAGGGTTGCCCGTAAAATGAGTCCTTTGGGCCTTAACCCAAGAAACCTCAGGCTATGTCGGAGATAGCTTGATTCGATTTAAGTTTCATATAAGACTTCTAATTTATACTTAGCGAGTAAGATAATGCTTACATTTTGTGTGTAAGGACTTTAGCGCGTACAACGTGTTGATTACAATATGGCTTAATGATCTTAATGAGTTGAGAATTGCGTAATGAATCAACTTTTTTAGGGGATTATAAGCATAAATTGAGAAATAGTTCTCTGAACAGGGAAAGGCTGTAACTAAATGTTTTACTTAAATAAATTATTGCATACTACGTCACAACTTTATGGGCATTTCTCATTAAACTTTCACCCAACAGGAGCGGCAAGGCATTTAAACAAGCCGTTAACCTGGCCTGAGAAGGCAAGTTGATCTGAAAAGAGCAAACTCATCGAAAGGTGAGGACGCAAAGTTTCCAGTCTAACGGAGTTTTTCCTATGACAGTGGGATTGCCAGATCAAACGATGCAAAATGCATCGCTTGATTTATTATCGCCACCTCTGGGATCTCCTTCGGACTTAAATTTGATAATTTTGGAGTTAGAGTCATGAAATCAAAAAATATCCGAAGAAGCCTAAATCGTTCAAAACAAGTTTTAAAAACGGGAGTGGCGGTTTGTCTCGCAAGTGTTTCTTGCGTGACAGCCGTAAATGCTGCTCCCGAAAAGCCTTGGAAAACCGGACAAATTTTGGTTAAACCAAGGGCAGGGTTGCCAGCGAATGAATTCAAAAATATCCTCAAAAGAAGTAATGCTCGAGCAATTGAAGCAATTGGGGCGCTGAAAGTGCATGTGATCAGTGTTCCCGAAAATGCAGAGGAAGCCGTGGTCAGAGCGTTGTCTAAGAATCCGCATATCGAGTTTGCCGAATTGGATATGGCTGTGGAACCGAGCGAAATGATCCCTAACGATCCAAAATTCAGCAGTGCCTGGCATTTACCTAAAATCCAGGCGCCGACAGCATGGGAGACGTCAATTGCCGATGGCATCACAATCGCGGTACTCGATACCGGTGTCGATGCGACGCATCCCGATTTATCCGGAAAATTGCTTGCGGGCTGGAATGCGGTGGATGGCAGCAACAGTACTTCCGATGTCAATGGGCATGGTACGGCAGTCGCCGGTACTGCGGCCGCTTCCAGCAATAATGCCACCGGCGTGGCGTCGGTGGCCTGGAACGCTCAAATATTGCCGGTGAGAATCACTAATCGTTCCGACAGCTATGCCTATTGGAGTGACGTGGCCAGAGGCCTGAACTGGGCGGCCGATCATGGCGCGGATGTCGCCAATATCAGCTATGCCGTTTCCAATAGCTCCTCCGTCTCATCTGCCGCACAGTATATGCGCTCCAAAGGCGGGGTGGTCGTCGTGGCAGCCGGTAATGACGGCACCGATCCAGGGTATAGCGATAACCCTTATATGATTTCGGTTTCCGCTACGACAAGCACCGACGCCAAGGCGAGCTGGTCCAATTATGGGGCTTTCATCGATGTCGCGGCTCCGGGGTCATCTATTTTGACTACCACGCGTGGCGGCGGTTATGGCAATTGGAACGGTACTTCCTTTTCCAGTCCAGCCGCGGCTGGTGTCGTTGCGTTGATCATGGGGGCCAATCCGACATTGACGCCGGATGAAATCGAACAAGTATTGGAAGGTTCCGCCGATAAAATTGCCGGCGATTGGCATCCATATTATGGCAATGGAAGAGTAAATGCCGCTACGGCAGTGCAGATGGCAATGAATATGGACAATACGCCGGTTGATAATCAAGCGCCTTCGGTGAATATTTTCTCTCCGGTCGGCGGCGACCAAGTCAGCGGTATTGTTCAGGTCGAAGTCAATGCCAGTGACGATGTCGGAGTGAATGAAGTGTCATTGTATGCCAACAACCAACTGGTCGGAACCGACGGAACCGCGCCTTATCAGTTCAGTTGGGATAGCGAGGCTTTTGCCGATGGCGATGTCGTATTAACCGCTTATGCCGACGATGCGGCGGGAAACCAAGGGACGTCCAACGATGTGTCGGTCACGGTTAAGAACCTGCCTGATGTGGTTGATCAGAATGCGCCTTCAGTGGCGATCAGCAATCCGGCCGACGGCAGCACCGTCAGCAGAACGGTAACCATTTCGGTTTCCGCGGAGGACGATGTGCAAGTGGCCCGCGTCAGCCTGTATATCGATGGAGTGTTGATGGGTTCGGTAAATGGGAACTCATTGGACTATTCTTGGAATACCCGCAAAGTTAGCGACGGTAGTCATACCATAGAAGCGGTAGCCGTGGATACCGCCAATAAATCGAGTCAACAAGCTATTCAGGTGAATGTCGGTAGTAGCACGAACAATAAGTCGTCGGGAAGAGGAAATAAAAAGAAATAAAGCTTAACCCATAAAAAAAGCCGGCGGAAGCCGGCTTTTTTGTAGTTTATTTTTTGTTGCGCAACCTTGAGGCTCCGAATCCGAGTAGCCCCATGCCAAGCAGGGCGATTGAAGCGGGTTCGGGCGCGTTGCCTTGGCCGCCGCCACCGCCACCATTATTAGCATTATAGGCCGTATAATGGCTTAGCCTTTCAAATGTACAGGTTGTATTTCCACAACTGCTTCCAGCCTCGAGACCGTTTACTTGACTGTTATCCCAAACGAGTTTTGTTAGGTCGTCAATATTCTGGAAAAAATAATGTGAATCAAAGCCAGTGTTTCCAGTTCCAAATTTCAAGATGAAATATCCTGGATCATCCGGCGCGACGTCAATAACCCATTGACTAGGACTATCTCCTTGTGTCAAATCAAAAGCAGGTGCATCGAATTTAAAATCAAGAGCGACGTCAAAGCCAAGAAATGCTTCTAATTCGGCTTCTTCTGTTGAGGCGCCAGAATTTGCGAGATCGGCGCTTCCAAGAAGTGTATCATTAACAAAAGCTGAATAGACATTTGTCGAGTTAAATATCAGATACACTAGGGTTAAATATATTATCTTCGGAATTCTATTTATCATAACAATTCTCCATATCTCTCTTTAAAAATTGTGGCCGCTATCGCAGATTGGATCAAAAAAAATTGACTTTATACATTTTTGGTCTAGAAAGCATTATTAATGCCAAAAAGTATTTATGAAATGAAAACAGTCATATATGTCAAGTTGCTGTAAGTTTTGAATTCTTTAGATGAAACCTATGTAAAATTTTCTGACATATTTGTAGTCTTAGCCCGGATATTTCATCAGTCCCTTGAAACCCTATCGAAACCCTCGTTTGTTTTAAAACATGCGATCGTAAGGAGAAATTGAGCGGTCAAAAAGGGAATTAAGCATTGATTTCCGTTTTTCAGGCGCAACTTCCCCTTACCCCATTGTTTATCAGCGTGCCGGGCACAGCACTCTGTTTGTACTAATCAGGGCACAGGCGCTGACAAACGGATTTAAACAGGGATTGAAACGGATACTGACTGCTGAACAGCAGTCGAATACGACGGGTGTTACGAATGATGACGGCACCGATTTTAAACAATTTCAGGCGAATGGTGGCGCAAGTGGCTGTCGCTAGTTCGGTGTTGTTGAGGGCGATTCGGCGAATCGCCTGGATCAGGGTATAGGCCAAGGTGGATAACAGCAAACGAAACTGATTCGGCCACCACAGGCTGCAACTGGTGCGGTCGGCAAACAGATCCAATTGTTGCTCTTTAATCCGGTTTTCCATGTCGCCTCGCGCACAGTAAACGGTTTCATAGAGTGTTTGTGCATCGCCGTCCAGATTGGTTACGACATAGCGGGGATTGCTCCCTTGGCTCATGTGTTCGGCCTTAAGAATGACACGGCGTCGGCGTTTCCAGGTGCCGGCTTTATAGTGGAAATCGGTAAAGAGACGCTGTTTCTGTTGTTCGCTTTGGAACTGTTGCCGGGCTTGTTCAATCCAGGGTTGGCTTAAGCGCGTTAAGCGTTTATTTTTGGCCAACCCGACAATATAGTGAACGCGATGCCGCTCGCACCAACTCAGCATCTTATGGCGACAAAAACCGCCATCGCCGCGAAACGTGATGTCAACGTCCGGCCAAGCCTGACGCAAGCGCCGAACCAGCAACGCCAGAATCGCCCAGCTGTGCTTGGCGCCATCAATATTGCTGGGACGTAGATAACTGACCAAGCAGTGATGGCCGCAAAAGACATACAACGGCAGGAAACAATAGTGCCGATACTAGCCATGAAAAAAACGTCCGTCCTGTTCGCCATGAACCGGATCGTCGGTGGCGTCGAAATCCAGGATCAACGATTTCGGCGGTGTCTCATACGAAGCGATAAACTGTGCCAGCAACTCCTCATGAACGCGCCACATCAAGGCGCGATCCGCCTGCTGCTCAAACCGGCACAAGGTGGATCGGCTGCCCAATGTCTGATCCTTTTCCACCGCCGTCTGAAAGGCGATATCATTTCTGAGCGTGTCATGATCATTCAAATCCTCATACCCACACGCCAAGCCATAAACCCGTTGACGGAGCAGGTTGATCACAGAGTGTTGCACGCGGTCAGGGGCTCTGGCGTCAGGAATCTGCGCCGCTATCCGTTCGGTTAATCCTAATTGCTGGTCAATCGCTCTTAACAACAGCACACCGCCATCACTGGTGATCGCTCCACCACTGAATTGGGCGTCTATTTTACGGCGTTTTAAGGGAGGAAATTCTATCTGAGCTGGAGTACAATTTGTCATGGGCAAGTTGTTGGTTAAATTCAATATAAGTAACTGAATTTTATCAAATATCAACAAACTTGCCCGCCTCTATCATGAAATATTCGGGATAGCGCATCATGGCGCCGTGGGAAAGGTCGGCGTCGAAGACCTTGAATGGAGTTTCGTTGTCGATGAGGTATTGGGCCAGCAGGCGGGCCATGACGGATTTGCCGACGCCGCCTTTTTCGCCACCGATGAAATGGATTTGGCTCATGTTTTTTCCTTTTTCGATTGTTTGTTATATGGCAAATAGCCGCGTGGTTGATCGATTTTTTGAGTGTGCCTCGAGCACTTTTGTCGTACACGCTAAGGCTTAGTACGACCTACATTAATAACTCGGATGAGTCTAATTGCTCTCAGTTGCCAAGTTCGACATGGCATTGGTCTGCATTTTCAACAGCTCTTCCTCGACGCCGGTTGCGTGGGTCAGTTCGGCGACGTTTTGTTTGGTGAAGAAGCCGTCGAAGTCGCCGAAGCGTTGGACGTATTCGATGATTAACGACGAATGTTCCGAGGCGCTAGAGAAAATCTGCTTGATGCCTTCCTCGCGCGATCCGATGACGTCGAGCAAAAATTTCTTGCCTTGCTTGGCGATGGAATCGACGACATAGTCGATGTTTTCGACTCCGTTGTATTCGCCGTCGTTGACGCCGACGGCCAGGTGATGTAGGCGGGGGCCGTAGTTGCGCACGAAGGTTTCGGTGGGCGAGGGCAGTTTTTCCAGATGGTTGACGAAATAAGGGGTATTGTTGGCGGTGAACACCTTGGCCGGGCTGTTGATTTCGTCGCTGAAATGCACGCTTTTGGTGACGTTGGTCGAGGAGTTTTGGTCCTTGATGTCGTAGGAACCCCAGTAATAATAGCTGGACAGCGACAACCATTCGAGTATCGCCGTTTCCCGGTTCTGACTGTAGATGCGTGTCGCCAGGTGGTCGATCGGGTTCAACAATTTATCGATGCCTAATTCTTCTTGCAGTTCTTTGGCTTTCAAATAGGCGCTCTGCACGTCGTCGCGGATGCTGGACAAGCCTAGCGAATAGACCCTAAGCTGGTCTTCCGGACGTTCCATGTAAGCGACGATATTATGGGTGTAGGGCGATGGTTTGCTGATCGCGAGATTGCCGGGCAATTCCAGGCGGCGGATGTCGTCTTGGGAAAAGAAACGGAATTCGCGTTCCTGCTGCAAACGCACAACCTCGCTCCTATTTTCCACCCGCAGAATTTCTCCCATGTATCGGCTGTTGGGTTTGCTGGCGCCGATCGGGTAGACTTCGTTCAGGCTGCGGAAAATGCCCTGTATCGCCGGGTCTTTCACTTCCCTGACCAGTAAATCGGGCGAATTCATGTCGATGCGCAACACATGGGTCCAATGAGACTCGCTTTCCAGCGTGACCAGATAATGATACGGCGTCATCAAACAAAGTTCGCCGACATAACGGATCGACTGTTCCGGGTCCACCGTGATCATCAAAGCTTCGATCTGGCCGATCATATCGGTAAGGCCGATGCGATCGCGTTCGGTCAGGAGTTTTTGTATATAATTTTCGAAAAAATCGGAATTTTCTTTGTCGCCGTGCCGTTTGAAGGAAAGAGATTTCATAATGGTGTCGTTCATGGGTAGCTATTTTTTGCATTTAGAAGCGGATACTTGATATTAAATGCGAAATTAATGCCAGTTATGTATGTATTTAATAAATTATTTAAATATCAGTAATTTAATGAATAAATTGGTTGTGTCAAAGTGAGTAACAACGGAAAGACCGCTTTAAACTTGTGCATAAGAAACGCCCCTAGGATTAAATCAGTGCAATATGACCGGATAAAAAGAGAGGAAAATGGTTATCCGTCATCGATTCCTGTCGTTCGCGAGCGGTCGCTTGTTTGGAGCTCGAGCAACGAAAAAACATCGATAGGTTAGTTCATGAGAAGGGGCAATGGTGTAGGTGCGAACAATAATCTTGCGATTTGCTTCTCATTTTTTAGATTAACTTATGCAGGTAAAGAACGTGACTCCTATACTGGCAATTATGGATTTTAAGTGAATCTAGGTGCAGTCAGTCGTCGGCGAAATGCTGTAAATCGTTTACTCTGATCCCCAGGTATACACTCGTTCCCAAGCTCAGTGTAAGAATGCAGTCTGAACCACTCTGCGGTTCGGGGCGCGGGAGCGCCCCTGTTTGATTTACCAGGCAGAGCATGGTAACTATCGGATACGATTTGGTTGGAATTCCATTGTCTCAATTAAGATAAAGCGATACGCTAAAGAGGCAAAAGGAAAAATCCTGCAACTGGAAGTAGTCTCCAGTAAATAAAATCAGCGATTGATGGCGGGACGTTAAGTCAACCGCTAATACTTGAATCGCATGGCGATTCGACTAAACTGAAATTATCGGCATATTTAGTGCTTATCACACTATAGCTTCCGATCCGAATTGAGTAATTATGAAGCATAAACCTTATCGTTTGGAACGAGTTATTGAATAATGAATAGAATTTACGATGACAATGGATTTACCTTAATAGAACTCATCGTAACAATTGCGATCGCCGCTGTCGTGATGGGGTTCGCTATACCTAGTTTTATCGGCAGTATCAGGAGCAACCGTTTGACGACTAATGCCAACGAATTCGTGACGACACTGAAATTCGCGAAAAGTGAAGCCATTAAACGGGGCGTTCAGGTCACGGTCCGGAGAAAAGGCCCTACCAGTGGCGTGTGGGAAAACGGCTGGGATGTTTTTGTCGATCGCGATGGCAACAATTCTTTTAACGATGACGGAGACACGACTCTGTGCGAGACCAATGCCGATGGCTCTCCGAAGGAAGATTGTCTGTTGCGAACCTACGATCCCTTGCCGGCGGGAATGACCTTGAGAACCGGCGCCAGTTCGCATAAAGATTATACCGCCTATGTCGCCAGCGGAATGAGCAACACAGTGATTGGCGACACCTACCGGCTTTGCCAAGGTACGGATACCGTTAATTCCAGGGCCATCGTCCTCAATTCGGTCGGGAGAGTTTATGTTACCTCGCCGGCCGCATCTTGTCCTTGATAATTAATACCATGGAGTGCGTATGAATTTCATGCACAAAAATCGCGGCTTTACCTTGATCGAGGTTTTGATCGCGATGATTGTTCTGGCGATCGGCTTGCTCGGCCTCGCCGGATTGCAGGCGGCCAGCCTCAGAAATAATCAGAGTTCCTACAACCGCAGCCAGGCTACGCAAATGGCATACGACCTGGCCGATAGAATGCGGGCCAATCCGGGCGCGGCCGATAGTTACCTGACTAGTACGATGGCACCGGCCGATGCGGTCGCACAGGCCGATTGCACGACGGTGAGTGCGAGTTGCACCAATCAGGACATGGCCCAAAACGACTTGTTCGAATGGAATGCCGCGATGACCTCGATTCTTCCGGCCGCCGCCGGCAGCGTGACGGTAGCGGGCAATACTTACACGATTACCATTAACTGGGACGACAACCGGGACGGCAACGTCGACGCGAATGACCCGAATTTTCAGATGAGCTTTCAACTATGACGACCCGACAGAATCAACAAGGCATGACTCTGGTTGAAATCATGATTGCGTTATTGCTAGGCGCTTTTTTGCTCGGCGGCGTACTGCAGATTTTTCTTAGTTCGAGACAAACCTACCGCTTGCTTGAAGGTTTGTCCAGGGTGCAGGAAAGCGGCCGGTTCGCGTTGGATATTCTCAACAAGGACATACGCATGGCCGGTTTTTTGGGCTGCGCAAGTTTGAGTTCCATCACGCCGAACGTGATTGTCGACCCAAAGAACCCCAATCCCAATCCGCCACCAACGTCTTTGACGTTAGGCGCTCCGGCGGTAAGAGGGACTGACAATGTCGCTAACAATTGGGACAGTCTCGCCTGCGGCGCTGCCAATGCTTGCGTCGCCGGTACCGATGCCGTTACCATTTATTACGGGGGGTCCTGCGGCGGCTATCTGGTGGCTAACATGGCGACGGTCAACGCCAACATTCAAATCCATGCTCCGAACAGCTGCGATATCGATCAGTATGACGTCGTTATCGTTTCCGATTGCAGCGACGCGGACATTTTTATTGCCACCAGTGCCTCGCTGGGTGCCGGTAAGCAGACTATAGCGCACGCCAACAACCAGAATTTAGGCAATAATTTGAGCAAAGCCTATGGCCCCGATGCGGAGGTTTTCGCCTTCAATTCGTCAACCTTCTACATTCGGACCGGTGCGAACGGCCGGCCGTCGTTATGGCGACTCGATAATTCCAAGGCAATCGGCGGCAATAATCCGGTCGAATTGTTGGAAGGCATCGAAAATATGCAAATAACTTACGGAGTCGATATTGACGACGACGACGACGGCGATCCGGGTACGGCGGCGCCTGACGGTCCCGCCAATTATTATGTCAGCGGCAATAATATTCCCGACATGGATGGCGACGGGGCCGCCGACTGGTATCGAGTCGTTAGTCTGCGTGTCAGTATCCTGGTGGCCAGCGACGATAATCTGGCTTCTCAAGCCTTGCCATACGACTATAACGGCGCGACGGTTACGCCGGCCGACAGGCGGCTTAGGCGGGTTTTCAATACCACCGTTGCAGTACGTAACCGGTTGCCTTAAGAGAAGGTTTGCTTATGTATCAGTTACCAAGACATGCCGCTATTCGCCGATTGCCTTGCTACGGCCGTCCCAAGTCACAATCCGGCGTGGTTCTGGTGGTTTCGATGATTATTTTGTTGCTGTTGACGATCGTCGTTACCACCGCTACCCAGACCAGTACGCTGGAAGAAAAAATGGCCGGGAACATGCGCGATCGCAATCTTGCGTTTCAGGGGGCGGAATCGGCGTTGAGCGCCGGGGAGATCATTGCCGCGACAGTAACGCCGACGATCCTCTGCCCGGACCCCGGCACCAACCCCGTCGGTTTTTATTTGCCGTTTGACGTCGATTGCGATGGCGTCAAAGAAACCGCTCCCATTTGGGATGATGCGGCCATTTGGAGCGACGACGCCAAATCGCTGCAATTCGATGAAGACGGCAATGTCGCGACGATCGATCTGACCGGGCTCAGCGCCAATCCCCGCTACATCATCGAAGACCTGGGATCGGCTTGCGCCAGTGTCACTTCGCCTTGTCCGGCCGCCGACCAAAGGCATAATTACCGTATCACGTCCCGGGCCGTCGGCGGCACGACCAGCTCTTATGTGATGCTGCAATCGAATTACCAGGTTGATGCGCCATGACCATGCTAATCGGCGTTCCTAACGCTTACTCAAAAGCGGAGGTATTATGAAAGACTTTTCCACTTTTCGAAGCGCAATGGCGAATGCCCGCTTTGTTCTTCATTGCGCCGTCATGGGACTGTGTGCGGCAGGTATCGCGAAAGCCGAGATCGCCCAGTCGCCCTTGTTCCTGACCGGCGCTGTTAAGCCCAATGTAATGCTGATGTTGGATAATTCCGGTTCCATGCGTTCAAATTTGGAAGTTAGCGCGGCTGGTACCCCTTATGATCCCTCGGTGAACTATCTGGTCAATACTAACTGCAGTAGCACGCCGCTGCCGGCAGTGAGGGAAGAACCCCAGATCGATTATTCGCTGGATAGCCGGAGAGAATGCGATTCTGCGGGCGGGTCTTGGAGTCGCCGGAGAAATCGCTGCACAGTTATAGTGATGGAACCGGTTGTGTACGATAGTGACATCCCGTCGGATTTTTTTGGTAACAGGTCGGGTCGCCGAACGGGAACGAAGTGCTTCGCCCAAAATCTATCTTACACGACTAGCGGCCTTACTTTGCCTAATGATGTTATAACCGATGCCCAGCGCGCTAATTGGTTGAACTGGTATTACAGTAATGAACTCGCCAAGCAGGGAACGACAACGACGCGCATGCAGGTCGCCAAGAACGCCGCCAACGCCTTGGTCGATTCGCTGGACGACAATATCCGGCTAGGTTTTGCGAAATTCGATTTTTCCGAAGGGGGAGAGCTTTGGGAAGTGGTGGACGACTTGACCGAGATTAAGAAAAAGAACATCAAGAATCGCATCGATGTGTCGTCTCCTGAAACCTGGACACCGTTGGCCGAAACACTAGCCGATATCGGCAACTATTTCGCCACCGGCAGTAACAATTTGGTGTTGCATGCGGGCCAAAGCAATGCCGCCACGAAAACGAAATCGAGCATTTTTCCGAGCTCCCTGGTAAATAATACGAATTGGCAGGGACGCACGACGATAGCGGGCGAGCCTAAATTCACCGACAGTCCTATCCAATATAGTTGCCAAAAAAGTTTCGCGGTTTTCATTACCGACGGCTTGCCGACCAAGGATCAGAATATCGATTCCGATCTAACCGATTACGACGGCGATTGCACCGGGAACAATAGCAGTCAATGCGGTGCTTATGATATGAAAACGGCTTACAAGGATCCGGGAAACGATTCCAGCGATTATCTCGACGACGTGGCACAGGCTTTGTACGAAATGGATTTGCGCCCGGATCTACGCAACACCGACGAATCCGTTACCGCCAAGAACAATTTGACGACGTTCGTGATCGGGTTTGCCGACAAAGATGTCGATCCTAGTTATGTTGATCCTGACCCGAATGTTAAGCCAAATAACCCGTTGCCGAGAGACGCGGCCATCCAGGGAGGCGGAAAATTTTATTACGCCGGTAACGAAGCCGAATTGACTGCAAGTTTGGCCAGCGCATTTAGCTTTATCGTCGAACAAGCCGCTTCTTCGTCGTCGGTCGCGACCAACTCCACCAAATTTCAAACCGACTCCTTGATTTATCAAGCCATTTTTGACAGCAACGAATGGACCGGCGATTTGCGCGCGTTTACATTATTGACCGAAGACATAAACGGCAACGGGGTTCTGGACGACGGCGAAGACAGCAACGGAAACGGGAAAATCGATGCTGGGGAAATAGGCCCGAAATTATGGTTCGCGTCCGAAAAAATGCCGAACGCGGGTTTGCGGAACATTTACTCCTATAATCCCGAGTTGACCGGAGTGGCCAGCAAGGGCATCGAATTTAAGTGGGAAAATTTGAATGCAAGTCAGCAAGCAATATTAGGCGACGAAACAGTGCTTGATTACCTCAGAGGAAAACAGGACCAGGAATTGGATAATGGTGGGAACTTCCGCAACCGTTCGTCGATTCTTGGGGATATCGTTAACTCTGACCCCCTCTATGTCGGGCGCGATAACTTCGGCTATGCTAATTTGCCGGGAACTGAAGGCTCCAGTTACGAGGCATTCGCAACGACCGCACGTCGCGAAATGATTTATGTGGCGGCGAATGACGGCATGATGCACGGCTTCGATGCCGGCACCGAAGCCGATGGCGGCAAGGAAATCTTTGCCTATCTGCCGAATGCGGCGATAAATTCGGCATTGGTATCCTTGACCGATCCCAATTACGCTCACCGTTACATCGTCGACGGTTCGCCCAAGGCGGGAGACGTTTATTTCAACAGCGCCTGGCATACCGTTCTGGTCGGCAGCTTAGGCGCGGGGGGCAACAGCACTTTTGCCTTGGATATCACCGACCCGGATAATTTTTCCGCGAGCAGCGTGTTGTGGGAGTTTACGGAAATCGATATGGGCTACACGCTGCCGGAGGCCGCGGTGGTCAGGGCCGCCGACGGCCAGTGGGTTGCGGTTATAGCGAACGGTTATAATAGTCTATCGGGCAAGGCGGTACTCTATATCGTCAATATCCAAACCGGAGCGCTGGTCAAGAAAATCGAAGCGGAAACGGCAACAGGGGCGAACGGTTTATCGAGCCCCGCCGTGGCGGATGTCGATGGTGACAATATTGCCGATTACGTCTATGCCGGCGATTTACAAGGCAATCTGTGGAAGTTCGACATCAGCTCCAACAATACGGCCAGTTGGGGAGTGGATTACAATGGATCGCCGCTTTTCATCGCCAAGGATTCGGCCGATCCCGCCGCGACCCAGCCGATCACGGCGAAACCGGCCGTCAGCGAAGCCACGGCCAACGGCCAAGGCAAGGGAACGATGATTTATTTCGGTACCGGCAAGTATTTCGAAACCGGCGACAATATCGTTCCGGACTCGCCGCAAATCCAGACTTTTTACGGTATTTGGGATGATTGCGACAAGTCGGGCACGACCTGTAACGGCGTTATATCCGGGCGCGGTGAATTGCAACAACAAAGCATCATTTTCGAGGGAAATACCGGCACTACGATCCTTGCCGATGGAACCACGATAAGCGGCGATGTTCGGGTGACGACCGACTGCGAAGTCGGCTATGGCATTCTTGCTCCGAGTACCACTTCTCCCCCTTGTACGAACCATATCGGCAGGCGCGGCTGGTATTTGGATTTGCTTCCGCCGTCAGGGCCGGCCGGCGAACGGGTGGTGAGCTCCCCCGTCATTCGTCATGGCGTCGTTATTTTTCCGACACTGATTCCGATTACAGCGACGTGTTCGCCCGGCGGAACGAGCTGGTTGATGGAATTGGATCAATTTGCCGGGTCGCGGCTCGCCGGCGGGACCCCGATAGACCTCAATGAGGATCACGTCGTGGATGAAAAAGATCTGGTACGCATAAACGATACTTCCGCTGTTTTCGCCGTTTCCGGCGTCAAATCGACGGTCGGTATTATCGATACCCCGGCCATCATTAATTGCGAAGAAGGCATGGATTGTAAATACGCCAGCGGCAGCAGCGGCAACATGATGATGAAGAAGGAAATCGCTCCCGGGGGAGGAAATCCGCCTCCGGCGGGTGCCGCCAGCGGCCGGCGCCGTTCTTGGCGGCAACTGCATTAAAGCCTTGCTTTCCTATCAATTATGCGAAGAGGGGAACTGCCCGTTAGGAACGGCGCATTTATCCGGATTGATCGGTTTTGAGTTATCGAGGCTTAGGAAAATAATTGATGACCGGTTTCAGGTTTGAATGAATTTACCCGCTAACAATATGATGAGTGAACAAAAAGCATTTACTTTAATTGAATTGATGGTCGTTGTCGTGATCATCGGAATTTTGGCCGGCATTGTCTATCCGAATTATCAAGAGAGTGTCAAGAAGTCCAGGCGCTCCGATGCCGAAGGCGTGTTATTGAATTTGGCAAACACCATGGAACGGCATTTCACCGAAGTTAACAGTTATTGCGATGCGGCCGCCGGCGGCGCTGCGGTGGCCGGTTGCGGCACTGCGACGGAAGACACGGGGACGCCTTCCATTTTTTCCGTTCCGGCGGAAACGGCAAGTTATTATAATGTGACTATCAGTGCGGTTGCGCCGAACAGCTATACCTTGAGTGCGGCTCCCGTTGGTGTGCAGAGTAGTGACAAATGCGGCACGTTAACATTGAGCCATACGGGGGTTAAAAACAATTCGGCCGGTCTTTCGCAAACTCAATGCTGGTAAGCTCGTGGCCATCGGTTTTTGTCGCAGGTTGAAGGTGGCTCGTTTCTATGATTAAGCAAGAGCGTCAACCATAATCGAAATACATAGGCTGCAAGGGATTTAACACAGCGTCGATAAAATGCCGGGCATAATGAATTACGTTGGAACAGTAATCGTAGTTCGTAGCCTGGATGCAGCGTAGCGGAATCCGGGATGGCGTGGGGTTGAGGTCCCGCTACGAGGCTATTTTGTTCCGATAGTTGAATTGGATGAATTTGTTGTAAGAGAGAGTATATCCGGCATCAAGAGAGCCAAGGTGAATATTTCGAGCCATCAAGCTGGATATAAGTGGCTTGGCAGCAAAAAGAGCCCTTAGAGGGCATAACCGAATAAACCTCCGGCTTCCGGAGATAGCTTAATTGTACCTCAGACCGTGCTAGTATGCCCAACCGTACCCCTTAGCAGACTTCGTCCTCGGGATGACAAGGAGATGAAGGCGGAATATATTTACATGCCGATTCCACTTGAAAAGAGCTTGCACGAAGCTAAGCATTTCTTGTGATATTGATACTTATCTCGCCGAGTGATGCCGGGCCGTGATAATACTTTGTTCTGGTACAGTAACCAGATCTCTCTCAAATGGAGATTGTTCTCTTCTAAGACCGGTCGGTCGTTATAACTTGGCGATGAGCGGTTTGACGTATTTTTTATCCAACATAGGCAGTTTCGCGAATGCTTCCCTGAGCTGGTCTTCCCATTGCCGGCGCAGGCCCAGCATGTAAGCATCATCGTCCTGGAAGCAATAATATTCGTCCAGCTTAAAGCTGTCTTTACGGTATATCAGCAGTTCGATCGGCGGACCGACGCTGGCGTTACTGCGGACGGTCGAATCCATCGAGACCAGGCAACAGCGGGCCGCCTCGTTCAGCGAGGTTTCCGGTTTCAGAAAGCGGTCCAGGACCGGCTTGCCGTATTTTATTTCGCCGATTTGCAGAAACGGCGTATTGGCCGAAGTGGTAATACTGTTGCCTTGCGGATAAATCATGAAGGCGCCATGTGTTTCGTGATTGATCTGGCCGGCCAGAATGAAACTCGCGGAAGGATCGAAGGCGTTTTGACCGGCGGCCTCCTTATGCTGTTTCTGCTTTTCCACGCTGACTTGGCCCAGGTAATTGGCCGCGGCAGACAGGCATTCGACGTTATTCAGGTTAACTTCCGCTTCCTTGACTTTATCGCGGTGTAGTTGCTCGAGAACGGCTTGGGTCGTCGCCAGATTGCCGGCACTCAATAAAATCAATTTGCGGTCAGCCGGCGTATCGAAGACGTGCATTTTGCTATACGAACTGACATTATCGATACCGGCGTTGGTTCTTGAATCGGAAACCAGCACCAGGCCTTCATCAATCGAGGCAGCGATACAATAAGTCATGGGTAATTTCTTAATTGACCGAAAAAAACTATTTTATCGCATTCGGGTGAAAGAAACAGGACTATGTTTTTCTGACCACGTCGACGGATACCGAAACCTGATGTTTGCTGCCCCCTACCGCCAAGCCTTTCAGCGGCGTCACGTCGCTGTAATCGCGCCCCCAAGCTAGAGTGACGTGCTGTTCCCCAGCTTGGCAATTATTGGTCGGATCGAAATCCAACCATCCGGTGCCGGGAATGAATACCGAAAACCAGGCATGCGATGCATCGCTGCCGGCCAATTTTACCTGACCCGGCGGCGGTTCCGTTTCAATATAGCCGCTGACATAGCGTGCCGGCAGACCGAACGAACGAAAGCAGGCGATGGCCAGATGGGCAAAATCCTGGCAGACGCCGCGTTTATGCGCCAACACTGTCGCCAACGGCGTGGCGATAGTGGTGAAACTGGGGTCGTAATTGAAGTCTCGGTAGATGCGCTGGGTCAGATTTAACGCCACTTCGGCGATGGATAGACCGGGCTTGAAGGAGGCCGAAGCGTAATTTCTTAGATCGGCGCTGCTCGCCGCCATTTCCGAATCCAGACTATACAAGCGGGCCTCCAGCATGGCGGCCGGTGTCGAAGTTTTTAGCGGTCCGATGTTATGCAGTTGGGCGGACAGGTTTTCCCAGGTTACGGTCTCGTTTTGATTCGGCAATTTAATGGCGGGGTTGATTTCGACTTCGCTGACAGCGGTAACGGTCAATTGGGTATGAGGACGTTGAACCGCGAAATAGGCAACGCGGTTGCCGAAAAAATCCAATCGTTCCCGGTAATCGGCCGGTTCCGGCGCAATCTGCAGCCGGCTGGATAGGCATTGTTGGTTAGCGCAGCCGCGAGGCGACAGGCGGGCTTCGCTATGGCAGAGACTGACCGATTGGCTGTAATTGTAACGAGTGGTATGCGTGATATGGAATTTCACAAATTGTCCTCGGCCCAGGTAGGCGATAACTGATGCGTCGCGCTAATATGGTTAAAATAAGTTTGGGCAATCGCATCGGCCGCATTCCAAAGCGATTGCGCGATATCGCTGAGCAAGGTGTCGAGGTTATCGTAAACGCCGTCGTCGTTATCGGCCAGCAGAGCGTCGATATCGCATAATTGCAGGTCGGTATAGGCTTTTAGGACCAAGCGTTCTTCTCGGCGTAAACGGTTTTTATTGCTGTGCCTGGGCAATTTGGAAACATATTCATGCAGGTTCTTCAATTGAAAAAGAAGCGAGTAGGGCAGGCTTTCATCGGCCAGCAATAACTCCAGCAGCATTGGCAGGCGGGTGCCGGAACGATAACGGCGTTTATAGATACTGAAACTGTCGGTGATCTCGAGTAAGGCTTCCAATACCAGATAGAGCTGGGTATCCGGCTGTTTAGGCACGATAGTGGAACGCAATAACGAAACAAGCGACAAGGAGCGTTCCAGTTTTTGTCCCAACTGAAGTAGCAGCCAACCCGATT